>NZ_JBIBJI010000016.1:0-29610 GCF_042958345.1 Streptomyces sp. NPDC007983 | reverse complement strand
CGGCAGCTGGGCCGGGACCTGCGGCAGGGCCGGGAGCGCCGGGATGTTGGCGGCGTCGGTCAGGTCGACCGGGGCCACCGGGAGCAGGCTCTGCACACGGGCCACGGTGTTCACCGCGGTGCCCTGCGCGTTCGTGGCCACGGAGCCGGTCAGGTCCAGCGCGAACGGAACCGTGGTGGTGGCCAGGTCGGCGGCGAACGGAACCGTGTTGTTGACCGTGTTCCGGGCGACCGGCACGGCGTTGGCGACGGTGCCCTGCACGAACGGCACGGCGTTGGCGACGGTGTCCTGCGCGAACGGAAGCACGTTGCTGGCGGTGCCCAGCGTGTAGCCCTGCGCGCTGCCGACCACGTAGCCGACGTACGGAACGGTCTTGCCCGCGGCGTCACCGGCCAGCACGCCCGCGTCGTCCAGGGTGCCCTGCGCGACGGGGACGACCCTGACCACGACGCGGTTCACGGCGGGCGGCAGCACGTCGTCGGCGACGCCGTTCACGACCGGCTTGGCGATGCCCACGGTGCCCTTGGCCTTGCCGGCCAGCTCCTCAGGACGGACGCCCGCGCCGGAGAGCGAGGCGAGCAGGTTGTCGGCGGCGCCGGGGGCGCCGGGCAGCTTCGGGGCGGCCGGAAGCTGGGCAGGCACCTCGGCGGGGGCGCCCTTGATGGTCGGCACCGGGGCGGCGGCGGGCAGCGAGGAGCCGTTGACCGGCAGCGAGCCGAGGCCGGGCAGGTGCGGAACGACGCCGGGAACCTCGCCGGTGGGCAGGTCGACGTCGGCGGCCTTCTGGACGGACTTCACGGCGTGGTGCGCCTTCTTGACGACCTTGCCCGGCTTGGCGTCACGGGTCACGCCGTCGAGCGCGCCACCGGTCACGTCGCGGGTGGTCTTGGAAACGTCCGGCAGCTGGCCCTTGGCGGCACCGTCGACGGTGTCGTTGACGGTGCCGGTCACGCCGTCCACCGTCTTCTTCGCGGTGTCGTTCACCTTGGACGTGTCGGCCACATCGCCGGTCGCACCGTCAACCGTGTCGGTGACCTTGCCGGTCGTGTCCGTGACCTTGTCGGTGGTCTCGGTGACCTTGCGGGTCGTGTCGGTGACCTTCTGGGTGACGCCGCCCACCGTGCTGGTGACGTTGTCGGTGGAGGGGACGCTCGGGGTCTCGGCGGCGTTGGCGGCGGCGGAGCCGAGGGCCCAGATACCGGTGGCGGCGGCGGCGACGAGGATGGAGCGGCGAACGTTGTTGCGCATGGTGGAGGAAGTCCTTCGAATTCAAGAGGATGAGCGAACGGGCAGACCTGACCCGCCCCCGCGCGGCAGGTCTCTACAGACGGGGGGTGGTCTGCCCTAGCCGGGGAATTCGAGGACTTCGTTGTACCGCTCGCGCGTCGGCGCCGAGCTGTCCGCACGGACCGCGCCGGGCGCGAGCCCGAAGTGCGCAGCGCCGGACGGCGGCAGAGCGGCGTGGGTGTTCCCGCCACGGGGAGCGCCGCTGTCGCCGGTGCACTGGGTGACGGTCCCGAGGGGGGACCGCGGGACGGGCAGCGGCGCCGGGGCGCCCTCGCCCTGGCCCGCGCCGTCGGCCGCCCGGACGACGGTGCCATGACCGTGGTCGTGGGAGCCGGCGGTACGCGGCGCGGTGGCGGCCGAGGCCGCCGTGTCGGGCCCCAGCGGGGCCGCGGCGGGCCGGGCCGGGTGCGGCGACGGGTGGTTCTCGTCGGTGCCGTTGGCCGCCGGGCCGTGGCCCGGCGCGCCACCATGGGCACCGGAGGTGTGGCCCAGGGCGCCGACACTCGCGTCGCCGACCTCGGACAGCCGCACCGGAAGTTCCGTGCCCGTGGCGTTCTCGACCAGGTCATCGACCGGATCGGTGACCTGTCGCGCCTGCCGCTCGACCGGCTCGCGCACCGGTTCCACCGTCTTGCGGACGGTGTCGGTGGCGGTGTGCGCCGTCTTGCGCGCCGCGGTGTCCGCGGCCCTGACCGCCTTGGCCGGGAGGTGCTTCGCCACCGGCTTCGCGGTGGTGTCGGCCTTCCCGGCGCTGTCCTTGCCAGCGCTGTCCTTCTCGGCGTTCTCTGTGGCGGAGGTCTCGGCGGCGGACGAGGAGCCGAGCAGGTCCGGTGCCTGGGCCTGGTGGCCCGTCACCGATCCTGCGAGGCCTTCCTTCTCCGCCGCGTGGGCACTGCCACCGAAGAGGAACGCCAGTGCCAGGAAGCCCCCGAGGAACAGCGCCGCCGTCAGCGCCCGCCGCGCGGCCACGGTGCGCGGCAGGCGCACAGCGGCAGGCACAGCGAACACGGCAGACAAAAGGGGGCCTTCCCTGGTACGGACATCAGGCGGGGTGCCAAGCGGACGGTCACATTCACGTCCTGGCGACGGGAGTGATCCTTGCATGACCCACAGGGGGCCGCGCAAGCCCCGGGCCGCTGATGGTCACTGATGCATCGCCATGTCCGGTATCGGCAGTTGGCGCCGTTCGATCGCCGCCGCCATCACCTCCGGGAAGAGGTCGGGGGTGCAGGCGAAGGCGGGTGCGCCGAGCGCGGCGAGCGCCGCCGCGTGCTCCCGGTCGTAACTCGGCGCTCCCTCGTCGGACAGCGCGAGCAGCGCCACGAACCGCACCCCGGACGCCTTCATCGCGGCGATCCGGCCCAGCATCTCATCGCGTATGCCGCCCTCGTAGAGGTCGCTGATCAGCACGACGACGGTGTCCGCGGGCCGGGTGATCTGCGCCTGGCAATACGCGAGCGCGCGGTTGATGTCGGTGCCGCCGCCGAGCCGGGTGCCGAACAGGACGTCCACCGGATCGTCCAGCTCGTCGGTCAGGTCCACGACGGCGGTGTCGAAGACGACGAGCCGGGTGGCGATCGACCGCATCGAGGCGAGCACGGCGCCGAAGACGGAGGCGTACACCACGGACGCGGCCATCGACCCCGACTGGTCGACGCACAGGATGACGTCTTTCTTCACCCCGCGCGCCGCCCGCCCGTAACCCACCAGCCGCTCGGGAACCACCGTGCGGTGCTCGGGGAGGTAGTTCTTGAGGTTGGCGCGGATGGTGCGGTCCCAGTCGATGTCCCGGTGGCGGGGGCGGCTGATCCGGGTGGAGCGGTCCAGCGCGCCGGTGAGGGCCGCGCGGGTGCGGGTCGCGAGCCGCTTCTCCAGCTCCTCGACGACCCTGCGGACGACGGCACGGGCCGTGGTCCTGGTGGTCTCCGGCATCGCCTGGTTGAGCGAGAGCAGGGTGCCCACCAGATGCACGTCCGCCTCCACGGCCTCCAGCATCTCGGGCTCCAGCAGCAGCGCCGACAGGCCGAGCCGGTCGATGGCGTCGCGCTGCATGACCTGGACGACGGAGGTCGGGAAGTACGTACGGATGTCGCCGAGCCAGCGCGCCACTTGGGGCGCGGAGCCGCCGAGCCCGGCCGACCGCGAGGCGCCGCCGCCCGCCGGTCCGCCGCTGCCTCCCCCCGGACCCGCGGGGCCGTCCCCGCCGCCCCCGGAGCCGTAGAGCGCTTCGAGCGTGCGGTCCATGGCGGCGTCGGTCCCGCTCAGAGCGCGGCCGGTGCCGTCGCCGCCCTGCCCGCCGAGCACCAGCCGCCAGCGCCGCAGCCGCTCGTCCCCCGCGTCCGTGCCGGTGTCCGGGTTGATCTCCAAGTCTTCCGTCATCGGGCCGCCTCCGCGGTGTCGTCGGGACCGGCGTCGGGGTCAGCGTCGGGGTCCAGGCCGAGCAGCACCCGCACCGTCGGTACGACGGCGGCCGCACGGTCCGCGTCGAGCCCGGGGCCGAAGCCGGGCGCCGCGGGGCCCGCCTCGCCGCCCACGGCGCGCGGCTCACCGGCCGCGGGCCCGGGGCCGCGCCGGACCAGCTCGCCCAGGGTGCGGCGGACGCCCGTGCCGTACGCGGAGAAGGTGCGCCGCAGCAGGGGCAGGACGTCCGTGAACGCCTCGGCGGGTACGGAGGTGAGCCAGCCGTCGATCAGGCCGAGCAGCCGTTCGTCGTGGACGAGCAGCAGGCCACCGCCCGCGCCGCCGCCGATGAACCCCTCTATCCAGGAGGCCGCTTCGGGTGGTGCGGTGCCGGGCGAGAGCGCGAGCCGCATGAGCCGGGCCGCCTCGTCCTCGGCGAGCCGCCCGTCGTCCAGCAGCAGGCGCGCGGCCCGGCCGCGGAGCAGCCCCGGGGTGGCGGGGGTGCCGTCCCGCCCGGCGATGACACGCAGCACGGCCGCCCAGCGCGCCCGCAGCGAATCACCGGTCGGCTGCCCGCTCGGGGTGGGCTCCTGCAGGAGGCCGACCGCCCGGTGCACGGCCTCCAGGTGGCGGAGCATGTCGGCGGCACCGTCCGCGTCGAGGCCCACGCAGGCGGGCGGCAGCCCCACCAGGATTCGCTCGGCCAGGCCCTCGGCGACCTCGCCGAGCGCCGCCGTATCGGTGCCGCGCACGTCCCCGTATCGCACGGACCGCACCAGGGCGGGCAGCGCCTGCGCGAGGTGGCCCACGTCGGCGTCGAGCGCGGCGCGGTCGGCGAGCGCGCGCATCACCACGGGGAGGGCGTCGGGGAGCGCCGCCAGCAGACAGCGCTCGGCCAGCTCGGTGACCTCGGCGAGGGCCGTGGCGCCCAGCGCCTCGGACTCGGCCCTGGCGGTGGCCGCGGACAGCACGGTGGTGCCCCACACTCCCGCCTCCGCGACCCGCACCGACAGCTCCGGCTCCCAGCGCAGCCGCCAGGTCTCGCGGAACGTGCCGGTGCTGCCGCGCGAGGCCGCCGGGGTGCCCCAGTCGATCCCCAGCAGCCGCAGCCGGTGCAGCAGCCGGCTGCGCGCCGCGTCCATGTCCTTGCGCAGGTCCAGCTCGAGCTCCCGCTCCACGGCCTCGGGCGCCAGCCGCAGCGAACGCTGGGTGCTCCGCAGATCCCGCTGGAGCGGTACGGCGGGGGCCGACGCGGGGACCTCGCCCAGCACGTCCCCGACCACGAGCCGGTCCCGCACCAGCGCGAGCGGCACGTCCGAGCCCTCGCACATGACGGCCCGCACGGCATCCGTGGTCTCGGCGAGCCCGGCGAGCGGGCGGCCGCGCAGGGCGGCGAGCGTTTCGGCGAGCCGCACGGCCTCGATGACGTGCGCGGACGACACCGCGAAGTCCTCGTCCCGGAGCAGCCCGGCGACCTTGGTCAGCCAGCGCTCCAGGGGCCGGTCCGGGGCGTGGAAGAGATGGCTGTACCAGCCGGGCGAGGCGATCCCCGCCCCGTAGCCGCTGTGCCGTGCCAGCCTGCGGTGCGTCCAGGGCACCCAGCTGATCTCGGCCTTGACCTTCGGCAGCCCCCTGAGCAGCCGCCGGTCGGCGGTCACCGTGGGGCGGGCGGCCAGCGCCGGTACATGCCAGGCCCCGCACACGACGGCGACCGCCTCCCCGAACTCCCGCCGCGCCGCGTGCATCCGCACCCGCATATGGGCCTCCCGGACGGCGTCGTCCTCGTGCCCGCCGTGCCCGTACGCGGCCCGCAGCTCCCCCATGGCCTCGGCGACGGCGGCGAACGCCGCGGTCCCGCCGGCGCCGCGGTGCTCGACGACGTCCTCCCACCAGCGCTCCGGATCCTCGTACCCGGCCGTCTCGGCGAGAACGGCGAGCGGATCGACGCGCACCCGCTCGGCCGGTCCGGCCGGATCGCCCGGCTGATGGGCATCGTCCTTCGCCGTCATGGCCAGGGAGTTCGCGGCCGGGATGTCGATGAACCGCACGGGCACGTCGCGGGCCAGCGCCCACTGGATGGCCGCCCACTCCGGCGAGAACCCGGCCATCGGCCAGAACCCGGCGCGCCCCGGGTCGTTCGCCACATGCGCCAGCAGCGCGACGGGCGGGCGCATGCCCTCGTCGGCGGCGAGGTGCACCAGCGCGTCCGCCTCCGGCGGGCCCTCGATGAGCACGACGCCGGGCTCGCACTCGTCGAGCGCCGCCCGCACGGCCCGCGCCGACCCGGGGCCGTGGTGCCGCACCCCCAGCAACAGCGGCCACTCCGGCACGACGGCCCCCGCGGCCCCGCCGCCTCCGGGTGTCGCCACCAGCTCCGCAGCCGTCACGCGCTCACCTCTCGGCACGCGCGGTAGAAGTCCTTCCACCCGTCGCGCTCGCGGACGACCGCCTCCAGATACTCCTGCCAGATGACGCGGTCGGCGGCCGGGTCGCGGACCACCGCGCCCAGGATGCCCGCCGCCACGTCACCGGCCCTCAGCACGCCGTCGCCGAAGTGGGCGGCGAGCGCCAGCCCGTTCGTCACCACGGAGATGGCCTCCGCCGTCGACAGGGTGCCGGAGGGCGACTTGAGCTTCGTACGGCCATCCCCCGTCACCCCTTCGCGCAGCTCGCGGAAGACCGTGACGACGCGGCGGATCTCGTCCACGCCCGCCGGGGCCTCGGGGAGGTCCAGCGAGCGGCCGATCTGGGCGACGCGGCGGGCGACGATGTCGACCTCGTCCTCCGGGGTGGCGGGCAGCGGCAGCACCACCGTGTTGAAACGGCGGCGCAGCGCGCTGGACAGCTCGTTGACGCCGCGGTCGCGGTCGTTGGCGGTGGCGATGAGGTTGAAGCCGCGGACCGCCTGGACCTCCTCCCCCAGCTCGGGAATCGGCAGGATCTTCTCGGACAGGACGGTGATCAGGGTGTCCTGCACATCCGCCGGGATGCGCGTCAGCTCCTCCACGCGCGCGGTCATACCGTCCGCCATCGCCCGCATCACGGGGCTCGGGACGAGCGCGTCGCGGCTGGGGCCGTGGGCGAGGAGCCGGGCATAGTCCCAGCCGTAGCGGATGGCTTCCTCTGGCGTCCCGGCGGTGCCCTGGACCAGCAGCGTCGAGTCGCCGCTGACCGCCGCCGCCAGATGCTCCGAGACCCAGGTCTTGGCCGTGCCGGGGACGCCGAGCAGCAGCAGGGCGCGGTCGGTGGCGAGCGTGGTGACGGCGACCTCGACGATGCGGCGGGGGCCCACGTACTTGGGTGTGATCACGGTGCCGTCGGGCAGCGTGCCGCCGAGCAGATACGTGGCGACGGCCCACGGCGACAGCCGCCAGCGAGCCGGGCGCGGGCGGTCGTCGGCGGCGGCCAGCACGCTCAGCTCGTCGGCGAACGCGTCCTCGGCGTGCGGACGGAGGACCTCGGCGGCCTCGCCGGCTCCGTCGCCCTCGGAAATCTGGGTCATCTCAGGTGAATTGGTTCCGGACACAGTGACGGTCACAGCTCCCCCACGACTCGTTGCTCGTTCCGCTCCCGGACGCGTCATTCACTGTGCACCACGCCACTGACAACGGGCCCGACGTCAACGAACCCGCAGGTCAGGGCAATTGTCAGTGGCTGGTCGTACCGTCGCAGACATGAATCCGCAGGGGGAACGCTGGACGGCGGAACAGGTGCTGGCCCTGGCTCCTGACGCCGCGTCACGCAAGGCGGGCGGCAAGCTCGCGGGGGCCGCCTCGTGGTCCGGCACGGGCGCGGGTACGGGTGCAGGTGCGCAGGGCCGGGCGGTCTGGGGACTGTGCGCGGGCAGCGGCAGCGCGCCGTACCGGACGGTCGTCGACCTGCACGGCCCCGCCTACCGGTGCGATTGCCCGAGCCGGAAGTTCCCGTGCAAGCACGCACTCGGGCTGCTGCTCCTGTGGGTCTCGGACGAGGCGGGAGTGCCGGAGGGCGCGGAGCCGCCCGAGTGGGCCGAGCAGTGGCTCGGCGAGCGCGCACGGAGCGCGGCGGCGGCTGCGTGCGGCGGTGCGGAAGCCGCCGGGGGCGGGGGCGTGGAGGCCGCCGGGGGCGGGGGTAGCGGGTCGGGCGGCGCAGTCGGCGCGGGGTCTGGCGACGGCCGGAGTGGCGGCGCGCGCAGTGCGGGCGGGGGCGGGGGCACGGGCAGCGATGGCGGCACGGCCGGCGCGGCCGGGCGCGGGCGTGCGGGCGGCGCAGTGTCCGGCGGCGACCGGGATGACGGGCCGGGCGGCCCCGGCAGCGCAAGCGGCACGGGCGGCTCCGTGCCCGGCGGCGGCGCGAACGCTGTGGGCGGCACAGGCCGTACGGGCCGCACAGGCAGCGCGGCCGGCGCGGGCAGTACCAGCGGCCCGGCCGGGGCCGGCGCGGGCGATACAGGCAGCCCGAGCGGGTCGGGCGGCAGCGCGGGGGCCGTAAGCGGCACGGGCGGCGCGGGCAGCCCGGGCGGGGTTGCCGACCCGGGGGCGGTGCGGCGGCGCGCCGAGCGGCGTGGCCAGCGCATCGCGGCGGGCGCCACAGAGCTGGAGCAGCGGCTGGCGGACCTGCTGCGCGACGGTCTGGCCACGGCCGACCGCGCCGGATACGGGGCGTGGGACGAGACGGCCGCCCGCATGGTCGACGCCCAGGCCCCCGGACTTGGGGCGCGGGTGCGGGAGTTGGCCGCCATCCCCTCCTCCGGCCCCGGCTGGCCCGCCCGCCTGCTGGAGGAATGCGCCCTGGCACACCTCCTCAACCAGGGCTTCCTCCACCTCGACAGCCTGCCGGAGGAGCTGGCCGCCACCACGCGTTCACGGGTCGGCGTCACGACGCCGGTGGCCGAACTGCTCGCGCACGGGCAGCCGATCCGGGACCACTGGCTCGTCCTGGGCGGCCAGGACAGCGAGGACGGCAAGCTCACCACCCGGCGGATCTGGCTCCGCGGCCGGGCCACGGGCCGGATGGCGCTGCTGCTGTCCTTCGGCGCGGCGGGCCGATCGCCCGAGCCGGCGCTGCCGCCTGGTCTGGTGCTCGACGCGGACCTCGTCTACTACCCGGGCACGCGTCCGCTCCGGGCCGCGCTGGGCACCCGCTATCCGCCCGCCGCGGCCGCCGAAGCCCCGGCGCCCGCCGGGGTGCCCGACGGCGGCGGCGTCGACGCGGCGCTCGCCGCCTACGGCGAGGCGCTGAGCGACGACCCCTGGCTGGAGGGCTGGCCCGTCGTGCTCTCCGGCGTCACGCCCGTCCCCGGTGCCGACGGATGGCAGTTGGCGGACGAGGCCGCCGGGACCGCGCTCCCCGTCGACCCGAGGTGTCTCGGCCGTACGAACCTGTGGCAGCTCACGGCGATATCGGGCGGCCGCCCCGTCACCGTCTTCGGCGAATGCGGGCACCGCGGCATCACGCCCCTCACCACCTGGGATCCGGAACCCGTCCCGCTCGCCATCGGCACCGGCCCGACGTCGTACGGAGGCACGCGTTGACCAGCACCAGCAGCAGCACCAGCGCCAGCGCCAGCACCGCGCCCGTGGCGTGGGACGACCTCGTCGCCGCCGCCCTGCTCGGCACCGAGCGCCGCACCCCGCCCGTCGCCGCGCGCCCCGGGCAGGACGCCGCGTCCGCCCTGCTGGACGCCGCCGCGCTCAGCACCGTACGGCGGCGGGCCGGGCTGCGCCCCGCCCCCGCCCGGCCGGGCCCGGAACCCGCGCCCGAGGACCCACGCCCGGCGCTCCCGCCCGCCGCCCGCAGCCGGCTGGCGATGCTGCTCGCCGACCGCTCGGCCCCCGGGCGCAGCGGACCGCGTTCCGCCCCCGACCTGGCCGAGCTGCTGCCCCAGTGGCTCGCCCTCGCCAACCAGTACGGCTACCGCGCGCCCGACGCCCTGCTCCCCACCCTGCTCGACGCGGCCCGCGCCCGTACCGACCTGCGGCCCGAGGCGCTCACCCTCGGCGGGCCCCGGGCGCTGTGGCTGGCCCGGCTCAACCCGGACTGGAAGTTCGCCCTGCGGGGCGCCCCGCCCGGGCGGGGCGCGGCGCCCGCGTCCGGGCCGGGCGGGGCCGCCGCGTCCGACGCCGAGGTGCGGCGGCAGTGGGAGGAGGGGCTGTTCGCCGAGCGGGTGTCGCTGCTGGCCCGGACCCGCCACCGCGACCCGGCGGCCGGGCTGGCCCTGCTCAGCGGCACCTGGTCCACGGAGCGGGCCGAAGACCGGCTGATGTTCCTGGACTCGCTCCGCGACGACCTCGCGCCCTCCGACGAACCCTTCCTGGAGCAGGCGCTGTCCGACCGCAGCCGCAACGTCCGGGCGACCGCCGCCGAACTGCTGGCCGCGCTCCCCGACTCCGCGTTCGCCGCGCGGATGGCGGAGCGGTCCGCGCGCTGCGTCTCCCTGTCCCCGGACAACGGGCAGATCACCGTCGACGCGCCCGCGCGGTGCGACAGCGGGATGCAGCGCGACGGCGTCGTGCCCAAGCCGCCGTCCGGTCGGGGGGAACGGTCCTGGTGGCTGAGCCAACTGGTGGAGGCCACGCCGCTGGCCCGCTGGTCCGAGTGGTTCGGGGGGCTGGACGCGGACCGGATCGTGGCCCTGCCGGTCGCGGACGGCTGGAAGGGCGACCTGCACGCGGCCTGGTGCCGGGCTGCCGTGCGGCAGCGGAGCGCGGAGTGGTCCCGCGCGCTCCTCGGCACCCCGGGCGCGCCTCCCGCCGCCGCGGCCTGGCGGGACCCGGCGAAGCTGCTGTCCGCCCTGCCCGCGGCGGAACGGGCCCAGTGGGTCGCCGACTTCGTCGCCTCCCACGGGCTGTCCGACGCGTTCCGGCTGCTGGGGGTGTGCGCGGTGCCGTGGGCCGAGCCGCTGGGCAGTGCGGTCGTGGACGCGCTGGACATCGCGCGGGACGCGGGCAGCTACCCGTGGAGTTTCAGCGGGGTCATGGGCCTGGCCGAGCGCTGCCTCGACCCGGCCCAGGCGGACCGCCTGGAGGTGCTGACCGCCCTCCCGGACGAACCGGAGGGCGCGGCGCCGGGGGCCGGTGGGTACTGGTCGGAGGCGTTCCAGCGGTTGGTGGGGACGCTGAGGTTGCGGGCGGCCATGCGGTCCGAACTGACCGGCGGCTGATCCCCCGCCCCACCCCGCCCCTCCCCGAAACCGGGGTGCCACCCCGGGCCCCGGTCATGGGGTCCGGGTCCCCGGGGCCCGACGGGGCGGACCGGGTCCCCGGGGCCCGACGGGGGCGGACCGGGTGCGTGGGCAGCGGCCGGGCGTGGCGGGTCAGGCGGCTACGGGGCGGACGTTTCGGCGGACCCAGTCGACGATGGACGTCGTCGTCGCGCCCGGGGTGAAGATCTCCGCCACGCCCTGTTCCTTCAGCGGGGGGATGTCCGCGTCGGGGATGATGCCGCCGCCGAAGACCTTGATGTCCTCCGCCTCGCGCTCCCGCAGCAGCTCCAGCACCTTGGCGAACAGGGTCATATGGGCACCGGAGAGGATCGAGAGGCCGATCGCGTCGGCGTCCTCCTGGATCGCGGTGTCGACGATCTGCTCGGGGGTCTGGTGGAGGCCGGTGTAGATGACTTCCATGCCCGCGTCGCGCAGCGCTCGCGCGATGACCTTCGCGCCGCGGTCATGGCCGTCGAGGCCCGGTTTGGCCACCACTACACGGATCGGACCGGTCACACCCATCGCAGCCTCCAAGCCCTAGCGCGCGCATCCGCGTGAACGAACGTTATCTCCAGCTTCCCGCAAGCATCCCCTACCCGGCAGTTTCGCGATGCGCAGGGAGGGGGAAATCACACCCGGAACATGTTCGACCTCGGGTCGACCACCAAGGGGAGCCGCAGCGGGGACCGTCGCACCGCGCAGCGCCGCCCGGCAGCCGTATGGACGGCGGCATGGCATGGGCATGGCGGCGCGGTGCGACGGCGCGGTCTGTCACGGCCACAGTTACGGCTGCCCCGACGCACGGGCACAAGGGGGCGGTCGTCGTGGGCCTCGTATACGCACAGCGCAACCGGGCTCGGGCCCTCGCTCTCGATCTGGCGATCCTCGCCGGGCACCTCCTCCTCTACCCCACCGGCCTCCGGCAGGAGCGTCCGCCCGCCACACCCCCGCCCGACCTCCGAGGGCACCGCCCCGTGCTGCTCCTCCACGGCTTCATCGACAACCGTTCTGTCTTCGTGCTGCTGCGCCGCTCCCTCCTCCGCCACGGCCGCCAGCATGTCGAGGCCCTCAACTACTCCCCCCTGACCTGCGACCTCCGCACCGCCGCCGCGCTGCTGGCCCGCCACGTGGAGGACGTCCGCGCCCGCACCGGCCACCGCCAGGTGGACATCGTCGGCCACAGCCTGGGCGGGCTGATCGCGCGGTACTACGTCCAGCGGCTGGGCGGCGACGTACGGGTGCACTCCCTGGTCACACTGGGCACCCCGCACTCCGGCACCCGCGTCGCGCCCTTGTTGTCCGCACATCCGCTCGTGCGTCAGATGTGCCCGGACTCCGAGGTGATAACGGAGTTGAGGCAGCCTGCCCCCGAATGCCGTACGCGTTTCGTTTCTTTCTGGAGTGATGCGGATCAGTTGATGATCCCGGCGGAAGTCGCCCGCATAGACCATCCGGATCTGATCTTTCGCAACATCAAGATCAGCGGTGTGGGGCATCTCGCCCTACCGGTCCGCCCGGCCGTCGCCGCCGGGATCCGGGAGGCCCTGGACGCCGCCGATGCCGCGCAGGCGGACACTTCGGGCGCTTTCTCGGTCGCTTGATACGGCCGAAAATTGCCGAACAACCGTCGAACGCCGGGCCAAGAGTGGGCGCACAGTCAACCGAAAGAGGTCCAAATGCCCTTTCCCGTGCTGCTCAAAACTTGCTGAAGATTGTCGCTTCCGCGTACCGCCGGGTACAGTCGCCGCTAATTCTCCTGCAGCCGAGGCGAAAGAGAAGTTGGTGGTGAACGACCGTCACCCGTTGGGGGCAACCCCGACCGTCCCCGCTCCAGACGCCTCGTATTCCTACGACGAGGCCTACGGCCAGCACCAGGACACAGCGCACGGTTACGCCGGGTACGACGGGTACCCCACCGGCAGCTTCGCCAACCTCGCCGCGTACGACGAACCCGACCCCCTCTACGGCTCCCTTCCCGGCGGTTACGGGGACGGCCAGGGCGGCGACCCCAACGGCGGGCACAGCGGCCAGTACGACGCCACCCAGTGGAGCGACGGCGGCGCGTACGACACCGGCGCCTACGACACCACCGCGATGTGGGCCGCCTCCGGCTATCAGCTGCCCACCGAGGTACCCACCCAGCGGCAGGACGACACCGGCGGCCAGTGGGACGCCGACGCCTGGGGCACGCAGTCCCACCAGTGGGACACGGGCGCGTACGACACCACCGGGCAGTACGGCGACGCCGCCACGGGGCAGTTCGACACCGGCCAGTTCGACACCACCGGGCAGTTCGACACAGGGCAGTACGACACGAGCCAGTACGACACGGGCCAGTACGACACCGGGCAGTACGAGACCACCGGGCAGTTCGATACGGGACAGGTCGATACGGGCCAGTACGACGTCTCGGGGCAGTACGAGGTCATCAGCCAGCACGCCGCGTACGACACCTCCGGCGTCGACACCGGGCAGACCCAGTTCTGGGACACCTCGGCCTACGCCACCGTCGACGAACCGCAGTACGACGAGCCGCAGTACGACGACGGGACGGCACCCTCCGAGCACGCCGAGCACAGCGCGCACACCGCGCAGACCGCGGTCTTCGAAGCGGTGGCCGAGGCGGAACCGGAACCCCACCCCGACCCCGAACCCGCCGCCGACATCACGCCGCCGCCCGCCGCCACCGCCACCCGCTCCGGCGGCCGCGCCCGCCGCCGCACCGCGCCCTCCCGCCCCAAGCGCTCCGCGCTCCTCACCGTCGCCGTCCCGTCCGTCTGCGCGCTCGGCGTCACCGCCGTGGCCGCCGCTTCCGTGAGCGGCATGTCCAGCGACAAGAAGGACGACACGACCACGCAGGCGGCCCCCGACGCGCAGCCCGTCAAGGCCTCCGTCGCCAACAGCGAGATGGACACCCGGCTCGCCGGGGTCGACGACGGCGTCAACGACTTCCGGGAGCGCGCCAGCCGCACCCAGGAGCGGATCGACCTCAAGGCGCGCCAAGCCGCCGAGAAGAAGCGCAAGGCCGAGGAGGCGGCGCGCAAGGAGGCGATGCGGCCGAAGTTCGCGCTGCCGGTCAAGCAGCACGGACTGAGCGCCGGTTTCGGCCAGGCGGGCATCAACTGGATGTCCCTGCACACCGGGATCGACTTCCCGGTCAGCCAGGGCACGCCCGTCATGGCGGCGACCGACGGCACCGTGCGCACCCAGTGGAACGACGCCTACGGCAACATGGTCATATTGACCGCTCCCGACGGTACGGAGACCTGGTACTGCCACCTCAGCAGCACCAAGATCCGCTCCGGGACGGTCAAGGCCGGTGACGTCATCGCCTACTCGGGCAATTCCGGCAACTCCACCGGCCCGCACCTGCACTTCGAGGTGCATCCGGGCGGCGGGGCGGCAGTGGACCCGCAGCCGTGGCTGCGCAGCCACGGCCTCGACCCCAACTGACCGCCCCCTCACAAAACAACGTCGGCGTCAGAGCTTTTCGACCGGCGCGTACCGCAGCAGCAGCCGCTTCGGCTTCTCGCCGCCGAAGTCGATCGTCGCCTCCGCGTTGTCCCCGGTGCCCTTCACCGCCACCACGGTGCCGAGCCCGAACGAGTCGTGCGTCACCCGGTCCCCGATGGCCAGGGAGACCACCGGACGGTCCTTGGCCCGCCGCGTCGCGAAACCGGACGCAGAGGACGCAGAGGATCCAGCCCGCGAGCGCGACGACGAGAACCCCGACGACAGTCCCGACCCGGAGCCCGCCCCGGAACCCGACATGGCGCCCATCGACGCCGACGGGGTCGCTGGCCCGGTGCGCCGCCACCGCACGTACTGGTCGGGGATCTCCTCCAGGAAGCGGGACGGCGGATTGTACGCGGGCTGGCCCCAAGCACTGCGCATCGTCGACCGGGACAGATACAGCCGCTCGCGGGCACGCGTGATCCCCACGTACGCCAGCCGCCGCTCCTCCTCCAGCTCCTTGGTCTGCCCGAGCGCGCGCATGTGCGGGAACACCCCGTCCTCCATGCCGCTGAGGAAGACGACCGGGAACTCCAGCCCCTTGGCCGTGTGGAGCGTCATCAGGGTGATGACCCCGGCGCCCTCCTCGTCCTCGTCGGGGATCTGGTCGGAGTCGGCGACGAGCGCGACCTGCTCCAGGAAGTCCGCGAGCGTGCCGGGGTTCTCCTCGCCCCGGTCCTGCTCGAACTCCAGGGCCACCGAGGCCAGCTCCTGGAGGTTTTCGATACGGGTCTCGTCCTGCGGATCGGTGGACGCCTGCAGCTCCGCCAGATAGCCGGTGCGCTCCAGCACGGCCTCCAGGACGGTCGCCGGGCCCGCGCCCGACTCCACGATGGTCCGCAGCTCCTCCATGAGCGTGTTGAACCGCTTGACCGCGTTCGCCGAGCGGGCCGCCATGCCGTACGCCTCGTCGACGCGGCGCAGCGCCTGCGGGAAGGTGATCTTCTCGCGCGCCGCGAGGGCGTCGATCATCGCCTCGGCGCGGTCGCCGATGCCGCGCTTGGGCACGTTCATGATGCGGCGCAGCGGTACGGCGTCCTCGGGGTTGGCCAGCACGCGCAGGTACGCGAGGACGTCGCGGACCTCCTTGCGCTCGTAGAAGCGGACCCCGCCGACGACCTTGTACGGCAGCCCGACCCGGATGAAGACTTCCTCGAAGACACGGGACTGGGCGTTGGTGCGGTAGAAGACCGCGACGTCCCCGGCCTTGGCGTCCCCCGCGTCCGTCAGCCGGTCGATCTCGTCGGCGACGAACTGGGCCTCGTCGTGCTCGGTGTCGGCGACGTAGCCGGTGATGGTGGCGCCGGTGCCGGCCTCGGTCCACAGGTTCTTCGGGCGGCGGTTCTCGTTGCGCTCGATGACGGCGTTGGCCGCGCTCAGGATGGTCTGGGTGGAGCGGTAGTTCTGCTCCAGCAGGATCGTCCGCGCGTCCGGATAGTCCTCCTCGAACTGGAGGATGTTACGGATCGTGGCGCCCCGGAACGCGTAGATCGACTGGTCGGCGTCGCCCACGACGCACAGCTCCCCGGGCTCCACGGCTTCCTCGTCCGTGCCGGAGCCCGCGCCCGCGCCCGCGCCAGTGCCCACCAGCTCGCGCACCAGCGTGTACTGAGCGTGGTTGGTGTCCTGGTACTCGTCGACCAGGACGTGCCGGAAGCGGCGGCGGTAGTGCTCGGCGACGTCCGGGAACGCCTGGAGCAGATTGACCGTGGTCATGATGATGTCGTCGAAGTCGAGGGCGTTGGCCTCGCGCAGCCTCGACTGGTACATCGCGTACGCCTCGGCGAGCGTCTTCTCGAAGCCATCCGCCGCCTGCCCCGCGAAGGTCTCCTCGTCGATCAGCTCGTTCTTCAGGTTGGAGATCTTGGCGCTGAACGACTTCGGCGGGAACTTCTTCGGGTCCAGGTCGAGATCCCGGCACACCAGCGCCATCAGCCGCTTCGAGTCGGCGGCGTCGTAGATCGAGAACGATGAGGTGAAGCCCAGCTTCTTCGACTCGCGGCGCAGGATGCGGACGCAGGCGCTGTGGAACGTCATCACCCACATGGCGTTCGCCCGCGGGCCGACCAGCTCCTCGACCCGCTCCTTCATCTCCCCCGCCGCCTTGTTGGTGAAGGTGATGGCGAGGATCTGCCCGGGGTGCACGTGGCGGGTGCCGAGCAGATACGCGATGCGGTGGGTGAGCACCCGGGTCTTGCCGGACCCGGCCCCCGCGACGATCAGCAGCGGCGAGCCCGTGTGCTCCACGGCGGCCCGCTGCTGCTCGTTCAGCCCCTCCAGCAGCGCCGCCGGGTCGATGGCCGGGCGGGCCGCGCCGTCCCGGTAGTACGCCTCTCTGGTCCCCCCGCTCGGCACCGGCGCGTCGAAAGCGCCCGTGAAGAGGTGGTGCGGCACGTCCTCGCCGCCTGAACCGCCGGCGG
The DNA here is from genome assembly GCF_042958345.1 of Streptomyces sp. NPDC007983. Classification (NCBI taxonomy): domain Bacteria; kingdom Bacillati; phylum Actinomycetota; class Actinomycetes; order Kitasatosporales; family Streptomycetaceae; genus Streptomyces; species Streptomyces sp. NPDC007983. The sequence goes on along the minus strand of NZ_JBIBJI010000016.1, from coordinate 12,807 downwards.
GGTCCGGGTGCGCGGAATCCTCGGGCGGCGGGGGCTCCTCGCTCGGAGGCCCGAGATCCGCCAGGAAGCTGTCGTCAAAGAGGCTGCTCATCGCTCACCGAGTTTAGGCGGCCGCACTGACAGCCTACGCATGGACTGCACATGGATGTCACGAAACGGTTTCGGGCAAAACGACCACCAGCCTTCACAGGAGCACCACGAGTTGGCTACCGTCCTCCCCCAGGCGGCCCGTACACCCGTCGGCGAACCGCGCCGGCCCGGGCGGCCTCCGCCGAGTCCGGCCACGTCGCAAGGCGCCCGGAGCCGGGGACCCACAACGCAACATGGGGTGAATCGGCCCGAGTGGCGGTACGACGCGTACGACATGTCGTCCATCCGCAGAGGCCGTAGGGCAACCTTCCGAACCGCCCGAACCCGACAGCTAACCCGGTAGGCGGTCCACGGAAGGAGTCGCCTCCCTTGGCGTCGCACCGCAAGCCGCGGACCCGAATACCCACCGCCACGTCGTCCACCGGGCGCCGTACCGCCGTCGGATTCACCACCGCCGCCCTCGCCTCCGTCACCCTTCTCTCCCAGACCGCGAACGCCGCCCCGGGCGACCCGAGGCCCGGCACCACGCAGTCGATCGAGGCGGTCAAGGAGAAGGTGGACACCCTCTACCACCAGGCGGAATCCGCCACCCAGCACTACAACGCCGCCAAGGAGCGCTCCGAGCAGCAGCGCACCAAGGTCAACCGGCTGCTGGCCGATGTCGCCGAGAACACCGAGAAGCTCAACGAGGCCCGCCGCACACTCGGCACCTACGCCGCGGCCCAGTACCGCAACGGCGGCATGACCTCGAGCGCCGCGAGCCTGCTGTTCTCCAACGACCCGCAGGACCTCTTCGACCAGTCCCATCTGATGAGCCGGATGGCCGGTTCGCAGAAGAGAGCCGTCGACGACTTCCAGACGCAGGCGGCGAAGGCCGCCAAGGAGCGCAGGGAGGCCGCCAAGAGCCTGGCGTCGCTGACCGAGACCCAGAAAGAGCTGAAGACCAAGAAGAAGTCCGTCCAGGACAAGCTGTCCCAGGCCCGCCGGCTGCTGGCGAGCCTGACCGCCAAGGAGAAGGCGCGGCTGGCGGCGATCGAGAAGAAGAAGGCCGAGGAGGCGCGGCGCAAGGCGGCCGAGCTGGCCGAAAAGCAGCGGCAGGCCGCGGCCCAGCAGCAGCAGGAGCAGCAGCAGGAGCAGCAGTCGAGCGGAAGCTCCTCTTCCGGCAGCGGCTCCAGCACCGGCTCCTCCACCTCCACGAACAGCACCAAGGCGGCCAAGGCCATCGACTTCGCGGAGTCCCAGCTCGGCAAGCCGTACGTCTGGGGCGCGACCGGCCCCACCTCCTACGACTGCTCAGGGCTCACCCAGGCCGCCTGGAGGGCCGCCGGTGTCTCGCTGCCGCGCACCACGTGGGACCAGGTGAAGGCCGGTACGCGTGTCTCGACCTCCGACCTCAAGCCCGGTGATCTCGTCTTCTTCTACGACGACATCAGCCACGTCGGGCTCTACATCGGCAACGGCATGATGATCCACGCCCCGAAGCCGGGGGATGTGGTCAAGAAGGCACCGATCACCGAGATGCCGATCTACGGAAGCGTCCGGCCCGCATAGCGGTAGTAACGGCGGTAGACAGACGCTGCGGCTGCCCGATGCGCGATCGGGCAGCCGCACCGCTTCCGCGTCACATGATCACGCGATCACGAGATCACGTGCCCGGCTTGCGCCCGTACACGTACACGTCGTCGCCGTTCCGCAGCAGGCTCCAGTACTTCTTCGCGTCGCCGGACCGCATGTTGACGCAGCCGTGGGAGCCGGGCGGCGACCATACGCTTCCCGCGATGGAGTGGAAGGCCTGGCCGCCGTCGAAGAACTGGCTGTACGGCATGGCCACGTGGTACAGCGTCGACCAGTGGTCGATGTCCCGCCAGTAGACCTTCTTCAGCCCGGTGCGGGTCTCGTACTTGTCCCGCCCGCTGCGCACCGGCACCGGCCCGAACACCAGCCGCGAACCGTCCTGCACCCAGCTGAGCTGCCGGGTGAGGTCGACGCAGGCGATGCGGCCCTTGTTGGTGGGGCACTTACGCGCCGCGTTGGGGTTGTGCCCCGCCGCCCGCTGCGCGTTGATCAGCTTCATGACGCCCCAGGTGACGGGGCCCGCGTAGCCGATGGTCGGGCTGATGCCGTGGTTGATCTGGAAACTCCGCGTCGCGCGGCAGTCCCCCGAGGACTGCCGACCGTCGACGGGACGGCCGAGGAACCTCTCGACCTGCTTCTGATACGGACCGGTGCTCGCCGTACACGACGTCGCCGCCTGCGCCGGTGCCGTACCGAGTGCGACGGACAACGGCACCACCATGCCCGCCATGCCCAAAGCCACCGCCGTACGGCGGCGCCATGCCCGCCACGCCCCGAACTCTGCCTTTACCCCCATTGCGCGCTCCCTCCGGGCTTGCCCTTGACGGGTAAGACAGTCGAAGAGCGCGTCGGGTTGCGCTTACAGGTGCGATTTCCCCCATTCCGCCCCTTCCCGCCCCCGGTTGGCCCATCGGCGACGCGGGAGGGAGGGGAGGGGAAGGGAGGGAGAGCCGGTGCCGGGTCAGGTCCAGAGGACGGCGATGAAGATGTTCACCGTCGTCAGCGCGCCGACGGCGCCGAACAGCGCGGGCTCCACCTTCTCCTCGTCCCGCTTCACATACACCAGCCCCAGGATCACGACCAGCAGCGCCAGCTTGACGCCGATCTTGACCGTGTTGACGGTCTGATCGTCCGCCTGGTTCAGCCCGACCAGTGCGGCGCCCGTGACCAGCATGGTCAGGGCGCCGTGCAGCATGCCCGGCGTCATCCGCGCGCCGCCCCCGCGCATCGCCGTGAGCTGGGAGAGGAAGCCCCCCAGCAGGGCGGCGATGCCGACGATGTGCAGGCCGACGAACACATTGATGAGTACGTCCATGGCATCGGAGACTAGCCCCGCACATATCACCGCCAGTCACCCGGGTGGGCCCCGATCGGCACATCGGTCACAGCCGCCCCGATCCCGCCCTCCCCGCGCCGACCCCGTGATCAGCGGACGCCACCGGTAGGACGATTCCGTCCAGCTCCGGTCATCTCAGCGCGCCGCGCCGCCCCCCGGCCTAGCTTCCCCTCACAAGACATCCTGTCCCCGCATGGAAGGTGAATCGCCGCAGTGGCGCCGCAGCCCCCTACGAAGCCGAAGCAGCGGCACCGCTCGTCGCTCACCGGCACCACCATCCGCACCGCCGCGACCCTCGCCCTCGCGGGAGTCGCCTCCGCGACGGCCCTCCCGGGCATCGGGCACGCCGAGCCCCGCCTGACGTCCGCCCAAGTGAAGGCGAAGGTCGACGCGTATCAGCGGGAGGCGGAGGAGGCGACCGAGAAGTACGACGGCGCCCGGGCCGCGGCCGACCGGGCGCAGCGGTCGCTCCACCGGTTACGCGACGAGGCCGCCCGCCGCACCGCCCGCCTCAACACGGCGCGCAACGCCCTCGGCGCCTTCGCCACCGCCCAGTACCGCTCCGGCACCGTCGCCCCCACCCTTCAGCTGGCCCTCGCCTCCTCCCCCGCCCAGTACCTCCAGCGCGCCTCGCTCGCCGACCGCGCGGGCGACCGCCAGGCGGTGACGATCGCGAGCATCACCCGCGAGGAGCGGTCGCTGCGCCGCGTCCGGGGCGAGGCGGCCGACCGTCTCCACGCGCTGCGCGCCGCGCGGGCGGCCGCGTCCCGCCACAAGCACGCGGTCCAGGAGAGGCTGGCCGCGGCCGACGCGCTGCTGGCCAAGCTGACCCGCGCCCAGCGCGACCGCCTCCGCGCCGCCCAGGAGGCCCACGCCCGCACCACGTCGACGCCCGGGCACCACGCCCCCGCCCGGACGGGCGGCCGGGCGGCCCGCGCCATCTCCTTCGCGTACGGGGCGATCGGCAAGCCGTACGTCTGGGGCGCGACCGGGCCGTACGGCTACGACTGCTCGGGGCTGACCCAGGCCGCCTGGCGCGCCGCCGGGGTGTCCCTGCCGCGCACCACCTACACCCAGATCAACGCGGGCCGCCGCATCTCGCGCGGCGAACTCGCCCCCGGTGACCTGGTCTTCTTCTACTCCGGCGTCAGCCATGTCGGCCTCTACATCGGCAACGGCCTGATGATCCACGCCCCGCGCCCCGGCTCCCCGGTCCGGGTGGCCCCGATCGACCAGATGCCCTTCGCGGGCGCGGCCCGCCCGGTCTAGCGGTCTCGAAGGAACGGCAGCAGGTGGTCGAGCAGGGCCTCGGGGCGCTCCTCGGGCACGTAGTGGCCGCAGTCGGGGAGGACGACGCTGTCGAGCCGTTCGGTCACCGGGTCGAGCAGGGCGGCGAGCCGTTCGCCCTGGCCGCGGGCTCCGGCGACGCCGAGGACCGGCATACGGAGCGGGTGCTGCTTGCGCCGGTTGTTCTGGGCCATGTTGTCGTCCGTGGCCCGGTAGTACTCGAAGCTGGCGCGCAGCGCTTCGGGGTCGCGGGCGAGGGTTTCGACGTAGAAGTCGATGGCCGAGTCGGGCAGCGGCCGCGCGGCCTTCACCCGGAACTGGTCGCCGTAGTAGATGTGCTCGCGTCCGCGCACGAGCTGTTCGTTGATGTCCCGCTTCCGGTTGAAGGCGAAGTGCCACAGCATGTCGTTCTGCGCCTCGGGGCCGAAGACGGGGATGTCCGGCGCGAGGCCGGGGATCATGGCGTCGAGCAGGGCGAGGCGTTCGACCGCGTCGCCGTGGTCGGCGGCGAGGGCGTAGCCGAGCCACATGCCGACGTCGTGCCCGGCCATCGCGAAGCGCTCGTGGCCGAGCGCCCGCATGAGGGCGACGAGTTCGGCCGCCACGGTGCCGGTGTCGTAGCCGGCGCGGGGCTTGTCGGACGGCCCGACGCCGCGCGGGTCGACCGCGACGACGCGGAAGTGCTCCGCGAGGCGCGGCATGACGTGGCGCCACACGTACCAGTTCTGCGGCCAGCCGCCGACGAGGAGCAGGGGCCGCCCGGTGCCGCCCTGCACGGTGTGCAGGCCGACGTCGCCGACGCGGACGAGGCTGCTGTCGAAGACGTCCGTGAAGCCGTCCGGGAGCCAGGGGCGCCGCTCACGGTGCCGAAGCCGGTGAGCGGGCGGGACGTGGTCGTGTTCGTGGTCGTGGTCATGTGTTGCTCTCCTTGCGCATGTGTCGGGTCACGGGGACGGGGACGGTGAAGGCCGGCGGCCGGCTCCGCCGACCGTCCGGTTGAGGAGGGCGATCACGGTGAGGAGTGCGGCGAGGAAGCCGGAGAACCACAGCGTCGCTGTCGTCGGGGTGGTCAGTTGTGCGGCGAGGCCGAGTCCGAGGGAGGTGACGACGAGACCCGTGTAGGCGGCGAGGAAGAAGGTCGCCAGGGCCTCCGCGCGCACGTCCGCGGGCGCCGCCTCCGTGATCAGCGCGACCGCGGCTTTGAACAGCGTGCCGGCGCCGACCCCGGCGATGATGCCTCCCGCGATGAAGAGAGCGGGGGCCTCCAGCACCATTCCCGCGGCGACGGCGGCGCATCCGGCGGCTTCCGCGGCGACGCCGAGGGCTCGGCGCGCCGCGGGCCGCAGGGCGCCGGTGAAGCTCTGGCCCAGTACCGCGGCGGCGAAGACGGCGAAGACCACGGCGCCCGCGACGGCCGGCGACGTCTGGCGCAAGGTGGTCGCGACGAATCCGGGCGCCAGGGACGTGAAGAGCCCGAAGATCGCCAGGGCCGCGCAGCCGCACGCGACCGCCAGGCAGAAGGGTCCGGCGCCGCCGTGCGGACGCACCCGCTGCACGCGGTACGGCACCGGGCGGGTGGGGCGGTCCACGGTCTCCGGCAGGGCGGTGACGGCGACGGCCCCGGCGACGAGGAGCACCGCGAAGACGGCGTAGGGCGTACGGATCGGGGCCGGGGCGTACGCCGCGAGCAACCCGGCGACCAGCGGGCCCACGCCGAGGCCGCCGACGTTCGCCGCCGTCGACACCGCCTCGAAGCGGCCCGCTTGGCGGCTCGCTTGACGGCTCGCCCGCCCGGTCGTGGGCCGCGAGCGTATGTGGAGGTCCTGGAGGTAGGCGGTGGCGGTCGGAGTCGCCATGCCCACGCCGAGTCCGGTGACGAACCGGCCGAGGAGAAGGCCGGGGAGTGCGGGCCACACGAGGAAGAGGGCCGCCGCGGCCAGCTGACTCAAGAGCGCCGCGACGAGGACCGGGCGACGGCCGGTGCGATCGGAGAGATGACCGGCGGCCACCAGGCCGACCGCCACCCCCACCGCGTACACCGCGAAAACCACCGTCACGGTGAACGAACCGAAGCCGTCCCGCTCCTCGTACAGCGGATACAGCGGCGTCGGCACGGTCGAGAACGCGGTGGTGACGGCGAACACCACCGCCACGACCCAGAACCCGATCCGGTGCCGCCCGTGGCCGGACGGGTTGCCGTACGGGACCTGAGACCTTCTTTCCGGGGGCTCCACGATGCGATCGTGGAACCATTCCAACTGGTTCATGCGAACCTGTCTAAATGGTTCCACAGGGCGATGTCAAACATTGGCCTTCGGACGACGGAGCGCCTAGGATGAACCACCATGACCGGTTCACCCACCCCCGGAGACTTCCGGCTCGGCAACGAGATCCTTTCGTTCCGCTTCGTCGCCACGCTCAGCGAACGGCGCGGCGACGCGGTGGTGGAGCGCATCGCCACCCCGGAGCGGCTACGGGCGTGGCTCGCCGTCAACGAGCTGGGCAGCGCGGACATGCCGCTCCCCTCCGACGCACTCCTGCGGGACGCCCGCGAGCTGCGCGAGGCCATCCACCGGGCGGGCACCGCCATCGCCGCCGACGGCGTGCCCGACCCGGCGGACGAGGACCTGCTCAACCGCTGGACCGCACGTCACCGGGCGCGGCTCGTCCTCACCGGCGGGCGGGCACGGTGGCGCCTTCCGGACACCGACCCCGCCCGCGCGGCGCTGGCCGTCGTCGCCGTCGACGCGGTCACGACGCTGGGCACCCACCACGGCAGCCATGGCGACGGCGTGATCAAGCGCTGCGAGCAGCGCACGTGCGGGGGGCTCTTCCTGGACACCAGCCGTGGCCGGCGACGGCGGTGGTGCTCCATGGCGACCTGCGGAAACAAGGTGAAGAAGGCGAACATCAAGGCGGCGCGAGACGGCGCCGCGGCCGGGCACGGCGACCGGATGAGCTGACGCCGGGACAGCATCGCCCTAGCGCGCCGGATTCGCGGCGGCCCACGAGGAGCACTTCGACGCCGTCCTCGGCTTCGGTAACCCGGTGTGGGCGCGGCCGGCAACTCGTCAGTGGCCGGGTGCGGTGCGCCGTGGCTCGGACGGCGCACCGCACCCGGCCGGGCCTCTCCTGACAGTCGTAATGGCAGCCAATGGCGCCGCTGCCCACGACTGTTCGGCCCTGCGTGCTCAGTGGCGCGTCAGAAGAGTCCCGGCCGCCAGCACGGCGCCGAGCAGCAAGGCCGCCACCCCGTATGTGAGGCGGTGTGCGCGCAGCCCCGGGAGCAGCCGGTCGACGGCGTACCGGCCGGGACCGGTCAGGGCGAGGGCCGCGGCACCGGCGGCGAGCACCACCGCGTACTCCACGCCCTCGGGCAGGAAGAAACCGCCGCTCGCGTCCACGACGACGGCATTGACCATCGTGCCGAAAACAGCGGCACCCGCGAGCGGCGTGATCAGGCCGAGCACCAGGCCGATTCCGCCGAGCATCTCGGTGATCCCGGCGATGGCGGCCATCGTCCTGCCCGCCGGATACCCCATGCCGGTGAATGCCTTGCCGATGCCGTCGAGGCCGAGGCCGCCGAACCAGCCGAACAGCTTCTGCGAGCCATGCGCCGCGATGGTCAGCCCGAGCACGATCCGGAGCAACAAGAGCCCGGTGTCGTACGCGTGCGCCGATGCGGTGGGGGTGGGTCCATCAGCGGCCGAAGACTCGGGGCTGGTGGGCGGTGCGTCAACAGCGGCGGGAGTGGGAGGCATGAACGGATCTCCTTGCGTCAGAGGGGATTTGAGTACGGATCTTGCGGAATGCCGTCACGGGACAGGTGCCGGCGGATCGCCCGATGACCGTTGTTCGCGTTCAAATCCCGAAATGACCCTAGCGGAGGGCGTGAATGCGCACAACGAGTCTCTTGCTTTGGGCGGCCGTAGTCCAAGCGGGCGTCAGAGTCGTTTCCTCGCAGTTTCGTCGGGGTGGCCCGCGCGTCAACTACCTCTCTGTACAGAGATTTTGACGCCGTGATTGATCTTTCATCATCAGGCAACTGCCGAGAAACTCCAGGCCGTCGGCGGGCTGGTGAAATCTTCAGCAAGCGCCAGAGGGCGATGACAGAGCTCCGTACAGAAAGAGAGAGTCCATGTTTGCGTCTTTCAGCGAGGTACGAACCGGTCGCCCTTCAAACGGCCGACGGCGGCTGATGCGGGCCGCGGGGACTCTGGTGGCGGCCGGCGCGATCGCGGGTTTCGCCGGGACGGGCACCGCCTCGGCGCATGACAAGACGCCGTCGCGCTCTGTCACGAGCCCGGTCGGGGAGTCCGTGGGCGCCCTGTGGCACCACGTCGAGATGTACCACCTGAGTGACCCCACGTGGGAGGTGACCAGCATGCTCACCGACCCGGCCGGCAACCTCAAGGTTCACGGGAAGATGGCGGACGATGTCCTCTCCCCCATCGCGGAATCCGCCGTGGGTACGCTGGGCGGCTGATTTCCCGACCCGCCGTCCGCTTGACGACTGTCGAAAATCCCGACCAGTCCGGGGAAGCCGCCACACCAAGGGTGCTCCCCGGACTGCTCGACAGGGCAGTCAATTTCCATGTCCCATGCCGCGCGGATGCCCTGTAATCGCTGCGCGGGAAATCCGCTGGCGAGAAGGGAAAGTGATGAGCGCTGCGGAGGCGGCAATAATGACCGCCAAGGATGTGCCGGATTCGGTGAATACGCCGGGTCCGGAGTTCGTGAGCCGTGCCACGGCACTCCGCGGACTACTGGAGCGGAATCGCGTCGCGGGCGATGAACGGCGCCGCCTGACCGATCCGGTCATGGCCGAACTCGCCGGAACCGGACTGTCCCGAATGTGGGTGCCGAGGCGGTTCGGGGGGTGGGAATGCGACCTTCGCACCATGGTGGACACCACGATCGAGGTGACGAAGGGGGACCCGTCCGCGGGCTGGGTGCACTGGATTCTCGGCTGCGGCGACTGGCTGGTCGGGCTGTTCCCCGAGGCCGGCCAGGCGGAGGTGTACGCGAACGGGCCTGACACGCGGGTGTGTTCGGTCTTTGCTCCCAGCGCGACGGCGCACCGCGTCGCAGGGGGCTGGACGGTCAGCGGACGGTGGAGCCCCGCGTCCGGCTGCGCACATGCCCAGTGGGCCATGCTCGGCTTTCCCCGGCCCGACGCGGCGGAGAAAGGGCACCACCCGGACGACGGAGATCTCGGTTTCGCTCTCATCCCCATGAGCGAACTGCGGGTCGAGGACACCTGGTTCACCACGGGCATGCGTGGCACCGGCAGCAACACCCTTTCCGGTGAACACCTCTTCGTACCCGACCACCGTGTGCTGCCCGTGATGCCGGCCGTCCGCGGTGACCTCGCGCTCCAGGAGGGCGGCGCCGGCAGCCCCCGGTATCGGACGGCGTTCCTGCCGACCCTGGTGACCCACATGATGGGCCCCTACATCGGGATGGCCCGCGCCGCGCTGGAACTCGTCTCGAAGGACGCGTCGACGCGCGGTATCTCGTTCACGACCTACGGCAGGCGCAGCGACTCCACGGCGTTCCAGCTGGCTGTCGCCGAGGCGACGGCACGCGTGGACGCGGCTACCGCTCTGGCCCACAGCGCGGCTGAGAGCATCGACGCCTACGCCGCCGCCGGGACGTACCCCGATGTCGTCTCCCGCGCCCGGGTCCGCATGCACTTCGGACATGTGGTGGCTCAGTGCTGCGAAGCGGTCGACCTCCTGGTCTCCGCGCACGGTGCCTCCGCGTTCGCCGAGGCGAATCCGCTCGGAGGCATCGTCCGCGACATCCAGACGGCCAGTCGGCACGCGTTCGCCAGCCCGGTGGTCAACAAGGAGGTGTTCGGGCGCGCCGTGCTGGGCGTCGAGGAAAACATCACCGAATTCATCTGACGCCTCCGAGGCGACCGGTTACGGCAGAAGCCCGGCCACCCACGGCAGCCCGCCCACCTACAGCAGGGAGACAGCTGTGCCCACAGCCGAAACGGCCCCACGCGGTATCCAGGACACGATGTTCAACGTCTTCATGGCACGCGCCCTGTATGCCGTCACCTCGCTCGGCATCCCCGACCTGCTCAGCGACGGGCCGCGGTCCTGCCGCACCCTCGCGGACAAGACCGGCGTACGCGCCGACTCGCTGCACCAGGTGCTGCGGGCCGTGGCGAGCACAGACGTGCTGCGCACCGTCCCCGCTCACGGCACCGTGGCCGGGACCGGGGGGACGGACAAGGACGGAGACGGGCAGGCCTACGCGTTGACGCCCATCGGCGAGACCTTGTGCACCGGCCACCCCAGCGGCACCCGCGACATGGTGCTCACCCTGCAGGGTCCCATCTGGGACGCGCTGACCGTCCTCCCCCAACGGCTGGCCACGGAGAGGACCGGAACGGAGATCGCCCTCGGCCTGCCGTGGTTCGACTATCTGCGGCAACGCCCCGACAAAGGTGCCGCGTTCGACCGCATGATGATCGCCGTGCACGGTGACGAGCCGGAGGCCGTGGCCCGCGCGTACGACTTCTCCTGGGCCGAGCACGTCACGGACGTCGGCGGCGGCGTCGGAACCTTGCTGCTGTCCGTGCTCCGCGAGCATCCCCATCTGTCCGGTGTGCTGTTCGACCTTCCGGAGGGTACGGAGCACGCCCGCGATTACATCGAGGCCTCCGGAATGGCGGACCGCTGCGGCACCGACAGCGGCAGTTTCTTCGACGCGGTGCCGCCCGGGTCCGACGCGTACCTGCTGTCGCACATCCTGCACAACTGCGACGAGGACTCCTGCCTGCGCATCCTCCGCTCCTGCGCGGCGGCGATGTCCCCGCGCAGCCGGCTGCTCATCGTGGAGATGGTGCTGCCCTCCGGCGACGAGCCACACCCCGGCAAGGTGCTGGACCTCGCGATGGTCACGCTCACCACCGGCCGGGAGCGCACCGCGCAGGAGTACGAGGCCCTCCTGGCCCGGGCCGGGCTCCGGCTGCGGGAAGTCGTTCCCACCGCCTCCGCGGTCAGCGTTCTCGAGGCGGTACTGGAGACCGCCTGACAAAGCACTACCAGGCCCCCTGGTTCCGACGACTCGACACCGAAAGCCCACCCGGCTCAACAACAGAAGCCATCAGTTGCAGCCGGCCCGTTCAGCGAGGTGTGACATGAACAGCACAAATCTATCCATCGTCGGAATCGGCGCGGTGACCGGCTACGGCTGGGGAATCGACACCATGTGGGACGGCCTCTCCAGTGGCCGCCCCGCCGCCCAGCAGTGGTACGAGCTGGGCGGCCGATTCCCGGAGGGCTGCTGGTTCGCCCGGGTCCCGGAAGGTCCGGAGCGCGAGAACAGCGGCACGTCACGGTACGCGCAGGCCTACGCCGCCGCCGTCGACGAGGCGCTGCAGGACGCGCGGAACTCGGGCTGGGAGCCCGGCGAACGGGTCGCGATCCTGCACTCGACGACCCGCGCCGACCTCGAACTCATGCGTACGCGCTATCTGGCCCCCGAGTCCGTCAGCCCGCGGCGTTCGTACGTGGAGCAAGCGTGGACCACCCCTCCTGGCATGGCCATGATGCGGCACCAGTTCACCGGGCCTTCCATGGTGGTCAGTGCGGCCTGTTCGTCCGGGCTGCACGCACTGGCCGTGGCGCAACGGTTGCTGGACTGCGGAGACGCCACCGATGTGGTGGTCACCGCGGCCGACATCGGGTTCGACGGCGAGGAGATGACTCTGTTCGCCTCGCTCGGCCCGCTCATCCACGACGCGCCGCCGGAGGCCGTGTGCCGGCCCTTCCAGGAAGGCTCCCGCGGGTTCGTCCTGGGGGAGGCGGCCGCCGCGGTGGTACTCAGCCGCTCGTCCACGGCCCAGCCGTACGCCAGGCTGTTGTCGTCGACGCTCGGCAATGACGCCTACCACCCGGTGGCCATCAAGCCCGACCACGTCCAGATGCTGCGCGTCGTCGACGAGGCGCTCGCCGCCGCCGGCACCGAGCGGTCCGCCGTGGAGTACTACAGCGCTCACGGCACCGGCACCGAAGAGTGCAACCAGGCCGACACGGCAGTGCTGGACCACCTCGACCAGGCGGCGGGCTACGGGCTCAAGCCGCTGCTCGGTCACACGATGGGCGCCGCCCCGCTGATGGACACCGTGGTGATGGCCGCGTCATACCGGTCGGGCCGCCTCCCGGTACCCAAACCGGTATCGAACGGGCACCCCCGGCTCGCGCGAGATGCCATCGAGCGCGGCAGCGGGGTCACCCTGCAGCTCGGCATCGGGTTCGGCGGCAACATCTCCGCCGCCGTCTTCGACGGCCCGCCGACTCCCGGACGGGCGGCCTGAAGCACCGCGCTCCGCCGTGTCCCGGCCGTCGGGTCCCGGCCGTCGGGTCCCGGCCGGGGGGGGGGGGGCCCCGGGGGGGGGGGGCCCCCCCCCCCCCCCCCGGGGGGGGCCCCCCCCCCCCGCGGAACGGGGGGCCCCCCCCCCGGAGGCGCCCCGGGCTGGAGCACACCCCCCCACCGGCGGG
>NZ_JBIBJI010000015.1:0-212354 GCF_042958345.1 Streptomyces sp. NPDC007983 | reverse complement strand
GTCCACATCGTCACGGTCGAGCGTCAGGTCCTCGGCGAAGTGCCGGTCGCCGGTGGCGTCGGGCACGTACTTCACACAGACAACGATCCTCAAGCTCACGCCGGCTCTCCTACTGCATCGTCTCTTCCGGGCTGCCTTGTGCTGGCAGCATAGGCGCCCTCGGGGGCTCTTCCCGGTCGGTTGGCGGCCGGGGGCGGCCCATGCACCGAACGAAATATTACTCGCCAGTACACCCAGGGTGTTCCCCGTATGCAACCCGGTTGAACTGTGACCTTGCCAACGGATGATCAGTGGGACGGATCAGTCGCGCAGCGCGTTGAAGCGCCCCTGGTGGTACAGGAGCGGACGGCCCGCTCCCGCCGGGTCGCCCGCGACCACCTCACCGATCACCACGCGATGGTCCCCGGCGGGTATCCGGGCCGCCACCCGGCACACCAGCCACGCCAGCACCCCGTCCAGCACCGGCACCCCCTCGGGCCCGGTGTGCCAGCCGGTGCCGGGGCCGAAGCGGTCCGCGCCGCTGCGCGCGAAGGTCGCGGCCAGCTCCCGCTGATGCTCGCCGAGGACGTGTACGCCGACGTGCTCGGCCTCGGCGATCACCGGCCAGCTGGAGGAGCCCTTGCCGACACCGAAGGAGAGCAGCGGCGGCTCGGCGGCGACGGAGGCCAGGGAGGTCGCGGTGAAGCCGACGGGATGCGCCCCGTGCGCGGTGATCACCGCGACACCGGCGGCGTGCCTGCGGAAGACGGAGCGGAAGAGTTCGGGGGCGCTGAGCCGGGGCGTGCCGAGGTCGGGCGAAGCGGTCATGAACGTGTCCTTCTGCGGTGGGGTACGAGCGGGGGGAGCCGTGCTGTCGTCGTCGCTCACCCGCCCGGACACCGCGCACTCGCGGTCCGCAAAAGGTCCACGTGTACGCGTCCGTAGAGAAGAAGAAGTCCAGGCCGCATGACGTCACCCTGACGATGCCCGCGGCGCACCGTCAAGTGCGGACCGCTGGCGGGAAGTCCGCCGCGGGGCCCTCCGCCTTGATCTCACGCCGGATCAGACCGCCTCGCCCAGGGCGGCGATGACGTCCGCCGTCCGCGGCTGTCCGGCCGCCCGGCGCACGATCCGGCCGTCCGCGTCGAGCACCAGCACGGTGGGCGTCCGCACGATGTCCAGCATCCGTACGAGTTCCAGCTGCGCCTCGGCGTCGATCTCGACATGGGCCACGCCGTCGACCATGTGTGCCACCTCGGCCAGGACCCGCCGGGTGGCCCGGCAGGGCTGGCAGAAGGCGCTGGAGAACTGGACGAGGGTGGCCCGGGCGCCCAGATCCGCTCCGAGCTGGGCGGCTTCCAGCCGTCCGCCGTCGTCCGCCGCGCCCTGCCCCTGCTCGTTTCGCACGTTGTCCTCCGTATCGGATGCCGTCATAGGCTGCAGCGACATGGGCCTTCAGGGGATTCCCCAGAGCCCGACGTGATGAGGATCTCCCGGCCCGGCGGGGACCCGCGCTAGCACAGAGAGATGACATAGGGCACCATCTGCCAGAAGCCGGGAAACCTACGGCTGCGTAACTTCCGCCGGGAGAGCCCTCCCAGGGAAAACGATGAAGGGTCCCTTCTATGGCAGAGCTCGTCTACCCGCCGGTGATCGGCGCGGCCCGCACCATGTTCAAGGCGCTGGACCTGCGTATCGACATGAAGGGCACCGAGAATGTCCCCGAGCGGGGTGGCGCTGTTCTGGTGAGCAACCACATCGGCTATCTCGACTTCGTGTTCGCCGGGCTCACCGCCCGCCCCTCGAAGCGGCTGGTGCGGTTCATGGCGAAGGAAGCGGTCTTCCGGCACAAGATCTCCGGGCCGCTGATGCGCGCCATGAAACACATTCCGGTGGACCGGGCCGCGGGCATGGACGCTTATAAGCACGCCCTCAAGGCGCTGCGCTCCGGCGAGATCATCGGCATCTTCCCGGAGGCGACGATCTCGCGCTCCTTCACCCTCAAGAACTTCAAGTCGGGCGCCGCCCGGCTGGCCCAGGAGGCGGGCGTACCGCTGCTGCCGATGGCGCTGTGGGGCACGCAGCGGGTGTGGACCAAGGGCCACAAGCGAGCGCTGGGCCGCAACCACTTCCCGATCACCATGCGCGTCGGCGAGCCCATGGAGGCCGATCCGACGGAGCCGTCCGACACGCTCACCGAGCGGGTGCGGGCGCGGGTGCAGGAGCTGCTGGAGGCGGCGCAGCGGGCGTATCCGGTGCGGCCCAAGGGCCCCGACGACACCTGGTGGGTCCCGGCCCACCTGGGCGGTACGGCCCCCACCCCGGCGGAGGCCATCGCCCTGGACCGCGGGCGGTAGCCCTCATCCGGCCAGGCGGCGGCCGTCCCTCCCGGCGAGGGGACGGCCGCCGCCCGGGCGGTCAAGCCCAGTCGATCAAGCGCGGCCGGTCAGCGCTTCATCTCCTCCCGGAGGGCCGCCACGAAGCCGTCGACGTCCTCTTCCCGGGTGTCGAAGGAGCACATCCAGCGCACGTCGCCCGCCGCCTCGTCCCAGAAGTAGAAGCGGTACCGCTTCTGGAGGCGTTCGCTCACATCGTGCGGCAGCCGGGCGAAGACCGCGTTGGCCTGCACGGGGTGCAGGATCGTGACGCCGTCGACCGTGCGCACCCCCTCGGCGAGCCGCTGGGCCATCGCGTTGGCGTGGCGCGCGTTGCGCAGCCACAGGTCGCGGGCGAGCAGGGCCTCCAGCTGGACGGAGACGAACCGCATCTTGGACGCCAGCTGCATGGACAGCTTGCGCAGATGCTTCATGGCGCGCACCGCGTCCGGGTCGAGCACGACGACGGCCTCGCCGAACAGCATGCCGTTCTTCGTGCCGCCGAAGGACAGCACGTCCACGCCCGGCACATTGGTGAACGACCGCATCGGCACGTCCAGCGCGGCGGCCGCGTTGGCTATCCGGGCCCCGTCGAGGTGGACCTTCATGCCGCGCTCATGGGCGTGCTCGCAGATCGCGCGGATCTCGTCGACCGTGTAGACGGTGCCCAGCTCGGTGTTCTGGGCGATCGAGACGACCTGCGGCATCGCCCGGTGCTCGTCGTCCCATCCGTACGCCTCGCGGTCGATGAGTTCGGGGGTGAGCTTGCCGTCCTCGGTGGGCACGGTGAGCAGCTTCAGCCCGCCGACCCGCTCGGGCGCACCGCATTCGTCGACGTTGATGTGCGCGGTGTCCGCGCAGATGACCGCGCCCCAGCGGTCGGTGAGCGCCTGGAGCGCGACCACGTTGGCGCCGGTGCCGTTGAAGACCGGGAACGCCTGCGCGTAGGGGCCGAAGTGGCTGCGCATGACGTGCTGCAGATGCGCGGTGTAGTCGTCCTCGCCGTAGGCGACCTGATGGCCGCCGTTGGCGAGGGCGAGCGCGGCGAGGATCTCCGGGTGGCCACCCGCGTAGTTGTCACTGGCGAAGCCGCGTACCTCGGGGTCGTGATGACGGCGGGCGTCGGTCCTCACGGCTTGGGGGTCAGCCACAGGCGGGTTCCGTTCACTTCCCGGGCGGGCCGCTCCCAGACTCCGGCGATGGCCTCGGCCAGCTCCGTGACGTCGGTGAAGCCCGCGAACTTCGCGTTGGGGCGCTCCGCGCGCATGGCGTCGTGCACCAGCGCCTTGACCACCAGGATGACAGCCGCGGCCGCCGGGCCGCCCTCGCCCCCCAGCTTGCGGAAGGAGTCGCCGAGCGCGAGCGTCCACGCCTCGGCGGCGGCCTTGGCGGCGGCGTACGCGGCGTTGCCGGCGGTGGGCTGGGACGCGCCCGCCGCGCTGATCAGCACATATCGGCCGTTGCCGGTGCGCCGCAGGGCGTCGTGGAAGGCGA
Source organism: Streptomyces sp. NPDC007983 (assembly GCF_042958345.1). Classification (NCBI taxonomy): domain Bacteria; kingdom Bacillati; phylum Actinomycetota; class Actinomycetes; order Kitasatosporales; family Streptomycetaceae; genus Streptomyces; species Streptomyces sp. NPDC007983. The sequence goes on along the minus strand of NZ_JBIBJI010000015.1, from coordinate 208,506 downwards.
GCGAGGTGTGCTGGGCGGTGCGGATCAGCAGATTGTGCAGGGTGTCCCAGTCGGCGAGCGGGGCGTCGGCGAAGGTCTTGCTGCCGCGCCAGCCGCCGACGAGGTGGACCAGGCCGTCGACGCGGCCGAACTCCTTCTCGGTGCGGTCGGCCCAGGCGCGGGTGGCGTTCAGGTCGAGCAGGTCGACCGTCTCCCCGGTGACGCGGGCGCCGCCGTGGGCGTAGCGCGCCGCGTCGACCGCCTCGGCCAGCCGCGCCGGGTCGGAGTCGGAGGCGACGACGGTGGCACCGGCCTCGGCGAGGCGGAGCAGCGTGGCGCGGCCCGCCGGGCCCGCCGCACCGGCCACCGCCACCACGGCGCCGTCCAGCGGCGTCCGGCCGCCCGGCTCGTTGGGGCTCGGGCTCGACGTCGGTGTGGTCATGCTCGCTGTCTCCTCATCGTCCGGTGCCGTGGGGCGGCCTTGCGGTGGTGTGGGGCGGTCCGCCACCGGGTCACGCCGCCGCTCGTACGCTGTCGTCGCCCGCCGTGATGCCCTTGGTGGAGGCGACCACGTCCCGCAGCTTCTTGGCGAGCGCCTCGTAGAACATGCTCAGCGGAAACTCGTCGGGGAGCACGTCGTCGACGAGCTTGCGCGGCGGCTGGCTCAGGTCCAGCGCGTCGGGGCCCTTGGCCCAGACGGATCCGGGGTGCGGGGCGAGATAGGTCGACACCAGCTCGTACGCCTTGAACCAGTGGACGAGCTTGGGCCGGTCGATGCCGTCCCGGTACAGCTTCTCGATCTCACCGCACAGCTGGTTGGTGACCTGCGAGGCGCGCGACCAGTCGATGTGCAGGGTGTTGTCCGTCCAGCGTACGACGTCGTGCTGGTGGAGATAGGCGAACAGCAACTGGCCGCCGAGCCCGTCGTAGTTGCGGACCCGCTCGCCGGTGACGGGGAACCGGAACATCCGGTCGAAGATCACGGCGTACTGGACGTCACGGGCCTGGGCCAGCCCCTCCGCGTCGAGCTTCACGGCCTCCTTGAAGGCGGTGAGGTCGCAGCGCAGCTCCTCCAGGCCGTACATCCAGAACGGCTGCCGCTGCTTGATCATGAAGGGGTCGAACGGCAGGTCACCGTGGCTGTGGGTGCGGTCGTGGACCATGTCCCACAGGGCGAACGCCTCCTGGCAGCGCCGCTGGTCGGCGAGCATGTCCCGGATGTCGTCGGGGAGTTCGATGCCCAGCGCCCGGACGGCGGCCTCGCTGACCCGGCGGAAGCGGGCGGCCTCGCGGTCGCAGAAGATGCCGCCCCAGGTGAAGCGCTCGGGGACCTCGCGGACGGCGATGGTCTCCGGGAAGAGCACCGCCGAGTTGGTGTCGTAGCCGGAGGTGAAGTCCTCGAAGGCGAGGCCGAGGTAGAGCGGGTTGTCGTAGCGGGTGCGCTCCAGCTCGGCCAGCCAGTCGGGCCAGACCATGCGCAGGACGACCGCCTCCAGATTGCGGTTCGGGTTGCCGTTCTGCGTGTACATGGGGAAGACGACCAGGTGCTGGAGGCCGTCGGCGCGCCCTTGCGCGGGCTGGAAGGCGAGCAGCGAGTCGAGGAAGTCGGGGACGCCGAAGCCGTCGTCGGCCCAGCGGCGCAGATCGGCGACGAGCGCGCGGTGGTACGCGGCGTTGTGCGGGAGCAGCGGGGCCAGCTCCTCGATGGCCGCGATCACTCTTTCGAGCGTGTCGCGGGCCCGGTGGCGCGGTGGCGCCCCCTCGGCGTCGAAGTCGATGGAACCGTCCTTGGACTGCCAGGGGCGAATCGTTTCTACAGCGCCCTTGAGGGCCGGCCAGGCCGGGTGCTCGATCACACGCTCCGCAGGCAGAATGCCACCGTCCGCTATCACGGACGAAAGAATTTCCGTCATGACGACTCCTTTGCCGGAGAACCTTCCGTGTAGACACCGTATCCGTGGATGATCCTCCACTCAAGGGCGGGTAACGGAAATCGTCCTGCGTCACCTCCGCGCCACCGCCGTTTTTCCTGCCCCATCCGCCCCGGGCCATGCCACGGCCCCGCTTGAGCGGTCCTGTCGAAGTCGGCCGTTAGGCTGAGCGCCGGTCCGGCGAGCCCGTGCCTCCACACAGCCGAAAAGGCGACAAAAAGCCCGACAGAAGAGCGAGATCACGTTGACCTTTCTCACCATCGGACACCGCGGAGTGATGGGCGTCGAACCGGAGAACACCCTGCGCTCATTCGTCCGGGCCGAGCACGAGGGCCTGGACGTCATCGAACTGGACCTGCACCTCAGCAAGGACGGCGCGCTCGTCGTGATGCACGACGCCGACGTCGACCGCACGACCGACGGCAAGGGCCCCATCAGCGACTTCACCCTCGCCGAGCTGCGCGAATTCGACGCCGGGGAAGGCGAGCGGATCCCGGTCTTCGAGGAGGTCGTGGACGCGGTGAAGGCGCCGCTCCAGGCCGAAATCAAGGACGTGGCCGCCGCGCGGGCCCTGGCCGACGTGCTGACCAGCCGCGATCTCCTCGGCCGGGTCGACGTGATCTCCTTCCACGACGAGGCCCTCGCCGAGATCCGCACCCTGCTGCCCAGCGCCCGCACCGCCCTGGTGGCCAGCCGCTACGGGCTCGACGCCATCGACCGGGCGCACGCCGTCGGCGCCGGGATGCTGGTGCTCAACATCCGCCGGCTGACCCTGGAGCTGGTGGAGCGCGCCCACGCAGCCGATCTCAAGGTCATCGGCTGGACGGTGAACACCCCGGACCATCTGAAGCTGGCCCGGGGCCTCGGTCTCGACGGCGGCACGACCGACTTCCCGGAGATCCGCCGGGCGGCGCGCTACACGGCGTGAGGGCAGCCTGCGTGACCTGGTTCAGCCCAGCGGCTTGACCAGCAGCTCGAACTCGAGGTCGAGGCGGCGCGGCACGCCGAAGCGCTCATCGCCGTACGGGAACGGGGTCTTCCGTCCCGTACGGGCGTACCCGCGCCGCTCGTACCAGGCGATCAGCTCCGCGCGGGCGGTGATCACGGTCATGTGCATCTCGCGGGCGGCCCACTCGGCCGCCGCGAACCGCTCGGCCTCGGCCAGGACCATCTTCCCGAGGCCGCCGCCCTGCTCCCCGGGCCGCACCGCGAACATGCCGAAGTAGGCGTGCTCGCCGCGGCGCTCCAGCTGGCAGCAGGCGACCAGCTCACCGTCGCGCTCGACGACCATCATCCGGCCGTCCGCGTTCCGTACGACGGCCGTGACGCCCTCGGGGTCGGTGCGCTGCCCGCCCAGGATGTCCGCCTCCGTCGTCCATCCCGCCCGGCTGGCGTCCCCGCGGTACGCCGACTCGATCAGCGCGACCAGCGGCTCGACGTCGGCCTCGGTGGCCCCGCGGTAGGTGAGCGCGGCGGTGCGGGTGGCTGGGGTGTTCATGGCGGCGGTGTCCTCTCCCTGGCGGCCCGGCTCCGGCTTGCGACTCGCGGGCGGCGGGCGGATGACGAGAAGAAGACCCTAACCCCGTCCCGGCCGGGGCGGGGTGCGTAGGGTCGCGGTCATGGTGCACGTACTGAGCAGCCGCACACTGCTGCGGCCGACGGACCCCGAGCGCTCACGGGCCTTCTACGGCGAGGCGCTGGGGCTGCCGATCTACCGTGAGTTCGGGACCGGCCCCGAGCGCGGCACGGTCTACTTCCTGGGCGGTGGCTTCCTGGAGGTCTCCGGCCGCTCCGAGACCCCGCCCGCGCCGGGGCTCCAGCTGTGGCTCCAGGTCGCGGACGCGGAAGGAGCCCACGAGGAGCTGGCGGCCCGGGACGTGGAGATCCTGCGGCCGCCGAAGAAAGAGCCGTGGGGGCTGGTCGAGATGTGGATCGCCGACCCCGATGGCGTACGGATCGCGGTCGTGGAGGTCCCCGAGGACCACCCCCTGCGCTACCGCCCCTGACACCGTTGCGGGGTCAGGCGACGCCGAGCAGGCGCAGCCCGGCCGCGGTGCCGGCCGCCGCCAGGACGACCACCAGGAACGGCGCCTTGCGCCAGGCGAGCACTCCGGCGACCGCGACCCCGGCGGGACGGGCGATCCCGGCGGGGCCGTGGCCCTCGGTGAGCGCCGTCGTCGCCACGACGGCGGCCAGCAGGACGATGGCGGAGGTCTCCATCAGCTTCTCCGCCCGGGGCGGAAGCGTGATCCGGCTGCGCAGCAGCGGCCCGGCGAACCGGAGGGCGAACGTACCGGCCGCGAGCGCGAGGATCGCGGCGGTGAGCGTCAGGGGGCCGGGCACGGGCGCTCCTCCTCGGGGCTGCCGGTCTTGTGCGCCTTGCGCGCCTTGTCCGCCCTATGCGGTACGGCGGCGAGCGCCACCCCGGCCAGGGCGAGCAGGACGGGCACTCCGGCGGGCAGGAAGGGGGTGGTGGCCAGGGCGATGACGACGCCCGCCGGTACCGCCCGGCGCTTGTCCCGGTCGCGCAGCCCGGGCAGGACCAGGGCCAGCAGGATGGCCGGGAACATCGCGTCGAGCCCGAACGGATCGGTGTCGTCGATGGCCGTGCCGATCAGGCCGCCGGTGACCGCGCCCAGCGGCCAGCAGAGCAGGACGCCCAGGCCGCAGGCCCAGTAGGCGGCGCGCTGCCGCGCGATGCCGTCCTGGGCGAGCGCGAAGACGACGCTCTCGTCGTTCATCAGATGACTGCCGAGCAGGCGCCGGCGGCCGCGTCCGAGGACATCGGGGAGGGCCAGCCCGAACGGCAGATGCCGGGCGTTGACCACCAGCCCGGCCAGCACCGCCGCGACGGGGCTGCCGCCCGCGGCGATGAGCCCGACGAACAGGAACTCCGAGGCGCCGGCGAGCACCAGCACGCTCAGGGCCGCCGGAACCCACAGCGGCAGACCGGACGCCACGGCGATCGCCCCGTAGGACAGGCCGGTGACGCCGACGGCCAGGCAGACGAGCGCGATGTTCCGAAGCAGCACACGATCGAGTGTTCTCCATATCGAATGCATGACGCATAGAATGAACACACCGCACAGCGTTCGTCAAACCGAACACGTAAACGTCTGGAGCGAACGGATGGCACAGGAAGTACCGGCGGCGCCTTCGGTGGCTTCAAGGGCTTCGGCCAAGGTCCCTATGGACACGATCGCGGCCGTACTGCGACGCGAGCGCGGCCGGGCCGGGCTGTCGCTCACCGAGGTGGCCCGGCGCGCCGGAATCGCGAAGTCCACGCTCTCCCAGCTGGAGTCCGGCAGCGGAAACCCCAGCCTGGAGACCCTGTGGGCGCTGTGCGTCACCCTCGATGTGCCACCCTCGCGGCTCCTCGACCCGCCGCGCCCCCGCGTCCAGGTGATCAGGGCCGACGAGGGCGCGACACTCACCTCCGCGCAGGCCGATTACCAGGCCGCCATGCTGTCCGCGAGCCCGTCCGGCGCACGCCGGGACATCTACCGCCTCAGCGCCGAACCCGGTGCGGCGCGCGCCTCCGATCCGCATATGCCCGGCGTGGTGGAGCACGTCGTCCTGGCCACGGGCCGGGCCCGGGTCGGCCTCGCGGACGACCCGGTCGAGTTGCGCCCCGGTGACTACGTCGCCTATCCGGCCGACCTGCCCCATATCTTCGAGGCGCTCGAACCGGCGACGCGGGCCGTGCTGATCTCCGAGCACAACTGACCCGCCCGCACCGCCCGCCGGGCATCCGCGCGCTCCCCCACTGCGCCCATGCGCTCCCGTAGCCCGGTCCGCGCACGGGCAGTCTCCCGGCATACGTCCGCGGCGTTGCCGGACCGGGAGGTGTGCCGTGCACGGACCTCCGCTGATCGGCTGGCTGCTGGTCGCGCTGTGCGCCGCCACCGGCGCCTACTGCCTGCTGCAGATGCGCGGCGAGCCACCCGGGCCGGGCCGCCGGATCGCGCGCGCCGAGGCGTTCATGGGGTGGGGGATGGCGGCGATGGCCGTGCCGTCCGCCGCCCTGGACCCCCGCCCATGGGGCCCGCCCGCCTTCGCGGCGGTGTTCGGCGTGGCGGCCGTACGGGCCGTCGTGCCCGTACGGGAGCTGCTGCCGGTGCGGCGCGGGGCCGGATGGCCGGGGCACCACCATCTGCACCACGCCATAGGGGCGTTGGCCATGGCGTACATGGCGCTCGCGATGATGGCGGGCCCCGCGGGCGGCCACGGCCATGACGCGTCCATGGCGGCAGGCGGGGGCATGACGGCCGGCGGTGACATGGCGTCGGACGGCATGGCCGGCGGCATACCGGCGCTCACCGGCGCGCTCCTCGCCTACTTCGCGGTCTACGCGGTCCGTTCCGGTCTGCGGCTGCTGCCGATGACGGACGGCGCGGCGGCGGCCGTCGGCGCGGCGCGGGTCGGCTGGTCGCGGCGGCCCGAACTGCGGCATGCGTGCAGGCTCGCCATGGCCATAGGGATGTTCGCGATGCTGCTGACGCTCTGAGCCCGCCCGCCGCGTACGCCTTATGACGCCCGCCGCGCAAACCGTGGCGTACGTCACTTCGCCCGCGCGGACATACCCGGGCCGACCGCCCCGACCATAGGCTGACGGCCATGATGGTCCCGCTCGCGCTGATGGGCCTCGGCGCACTGGTGGCGGCAATGGCGCCGCGCCTGATGTCCCGTTCCACATGGGTCGACCGCGAACCCGTACTCGCACTGTGGGTATGGCAATGCGTCGTCGTCGGAGTGCTGCTGTGCTGCGCGCTCACCATGGCACTCACCGCCGCGGCCGCCTCGGAGGCCGTCCGCGGGAACGTCTTCGCCCCCGCGCCCAACGGCGTCGTGGAGGCGTACGCGCTGTCCGGCTACGGCCCCTGGGCGGCGCCCGTCGCCCTCGTCCTGGCCTTCGGCGCCGTGTGGTCCGCCGCGATGCTCACCCGCGAGATCGGCCGCGCCCGCGCCTGGCGCAGGCAGCACCGCGCCGAACTCCTCGTCCGCTCCCCCGTCTTGCCCGGCGAGGAGCCCGCCGGGGAGCGGCTGGTCGTCCTGGAGGGCGACAAGCCCGACGCCTGGTGGCTGCCGGGCCCCATGCCCCAGCTCGTCATCACGACCGCCGCCCTGCGCCGCCTCAAGGGGCACCGGCTGGACGCCGTGATCGCCCATGAGCAGGGCCACGCGCGGGCCCGCCACCACTGGCTGCTGCACTGCGCCGGCGCGCTCGCCGGGGGCTTCCCGCAGGTGCCGGTGTTCGCGGCGTTCCGGGACGAGGTGCACCGGCTGGTCGAGCTGGCCGCCGACGACTCGGCCTCACGGCGGTTCGGGCGGACGACGACGGCGCTGGCGCTCGTGGAACTCAACGAGGACCGGGGAGTGTTCGGCCCCTGCCCCAGCGGCCTCGCGCAGGTTCCGCAGCGCGTGGACCGGCTCCTGGCCCCCGCGGCGCGCTTCTCCCCCGTTCGCCGTCTGCAACTCACCGCCGCGGCCGCGCTGGTCCCCGTCGTCCCCCTGCTGGTGACCCTGGTCCCGGCGCTGCGGGTGCTGGGCTGACCCTCACGGGTACGGTTCGCCCGTGTGCTGGCCCCGCACGCCCGGCGTCGGCGATCATCGACCCATGCAGCCGCAGATCCGCCACCCCCACGCCTTCCGCATCGCAGCGGTGCTCACCGCCCTCTTCGTCGTGCTGCTCGCTCTCGTCGCCGCCCGCTGGGGGCCGCTGCTGGACGCGGACCAGGACGTCGTCGTCCCGCTGCACCGCTCCGCGCTCGACCACCCCGGCTGGACCGGGACCAACAGAGTGCTGACGGACTGGATCTGGGACCCCTGGGCGATGCGCGCCCTGACGGCCGTCATGGTCCTGTGGCTGCTGCTGCGCCGGGAGCGGACGTCCGCCCTGTGGGTCGTCGTCACGGCGGCCGCCGGCACCGCGCTCCAGCAGGGCGTGAAGGCCCTCCTCGACCGCCCCCGCCCGCACTGGGTGAACCCGGTGGACTCGGCGCACTATGCGGCCTTCCCCTCCGGCCACGCCCTCACCGCGACCGTCACCTTCGGACTGCTCCTGTGGCTCCTGAAGCTGCACGGCGCATCAGCCCTCTGGCAGCGCCTGGCCACCGCCGTGGCCGCCGTCTCCGTGCTCGGCGTCGGATTCACCCGACTGTACCTGGGCGTCCACTGGCCCACCGACGTCCTCGGCGGCTGGCTGCTGGGCGCGGCGCTGGTCGCCTGGGCGGTCACCACGTACCCGTACACCGTTATCCACAGGGCCGAGCGGAAGTCGCCCTCCGATGGGAGAGTTCGTCCATGAGCAACCTCGATCCGCGGCCCACGGCGACCGTATGCGGCGGCCGCACCGACGTCACCGCGCGCCCGGTGCGCGAACTGCTGACCGCCAAGCAGGTCCCGCTGGGCGAGTCCACCGTGGTGCGCCGCCTGCTGCCGAACCTGGGCCGTCGCATGATCGGCGCCTGGTGCTTCGTCGATCACTACGGTCCGGACGACATCGCCGACGAGCCGGGCATGCAGATCCCCCCGCACCCCCACATGGGCCTGCAGACGGTGAGCTGGCTGCACGACGGCGAGGTGCTGCACCGGGACAGCCTCGGCAGCCTGCAGACCCTGCGCCCCGGCGAGTTGGGGCTGATGACCTCGGGCCCGGCCATAGCGCACTCCGAGGAATCCCCCCGCACCCACGCCCGCCTCCTGCACGGCGCCCAGCTCTGGGTCGCCCTCCCCGACGGCGACCGGCACACGGCCCCCGCCTGGGAGCACCACACCGAGCTTCCACAGGTCACCGGCGGCGGGGGCCTGCGCGCCACCGTGATCCTCGGCGACCTCGACGGCGCCACCTCGCCCGGCACCACCTTCACTCCCCTGATGGGCGCCGACATCACCCTGGCGGCAGGCACCCACACCCGCCTCCCGGTGCGCCCCGACTACGAGTACGCGGCCCTCACGATGTCCGGCGAAGCCGAGGTCGACGGCGTGCGCCTGTCCCCCGGCTCCCTGCTCTACCTGGGCTGCGGCCGAAGCGAGCTGCCCCTGCGCGCGGATGTGGACAGCGCGTTCATGCTGCTGGGCGGTGAGCCCTTCGAGGAGAAGATCGTGATGTGGTGGAACTTCATCGGGCGGTCCCACGACGACATCACCCAGGCCCGCGAGGACTGGTCGGCGGGCCACCGCTTCGGCACCGTGCAAGGCTACGACGGCCCTCCGCTCCCCGCCCCCGAACTCCCACCGGTACCCTTGAAACCGCGCGGACGCATGCGCTGACCTGGGCTTTCACCGGAGGCGCACGGCGTCCGACTGTTTGATCATCGGCCGAAACCGAACGACCTTGCGGCGGAGGCACCCCTCCTCCAGCCCCTTCACATGGATAGTGGCGAGTCCCAGGTTTGGCCGCCTGTGACAGCCTCTGGCAGAACTAATGGTGACCCAATGCTGACTTTCCTGACCAGCCGCCAGGGATCCCCTGGTGGTCATGACCCTGCCATTTCCGCTCACGACCAGCCCGACTGGCACAACCCGACCGTGCACGCCAGCGCCGCTGGCGCCCGACCTCCCGGCGCCCTCGTGGCTGACTGACGGACCACCCTTCAATCGCGCGCTTGGCACACTATTTTTTCCGAGATCTGCTTCGCACGGACAACGTGCGCTCGCTGCTGACGAGCCGCCCGAGTCATACGGGGACGGCGATCAGGACGTCCACGCTGTGGGCCCGGGAGCCAGGAAGGTCAGCGCGCCCTCGTAGCGGCGTACGAGCAGGGAGATGAGCCGTTCCGGGAGGCGCCAGGTGTGACCTACCGGGACGAGTGCAGTAGGGAGGACGGTTCGTCCTTGGATCCGCTCCCGAACGCGCCCGCCCCGAAGGGGTACAAGATCCCGGCGTCGGCGCCCAAGCCGGTCCGACGGTCGATCCGTTGGGGTCTGGGCAGCTCGGGACGCCGTACCAGTGGGGCGGTTCGTGTGCGGAGGCGCGCGGCAAGGATCCGATGGGCCGGTGTGACTGCTCCTCGCTGATGCAGGCGTCATACAAGGCCGGTGGGATCAAGCTGTCGCGGACCACGTACACGCAGGTCGTCGAGAGCAGGGCGGTCAGTCCGGGCCGACTGAGGGCCGGGGATCTGCTCTTCACCCGCGGCACGGCGGCCCGGCCGGAGCACGTGGGCATGTTCATCGGGCGTGGCCTGATCTTGCAGGCCCCGGGCACCGGCGACGTCGTCAAGATCACCCGGCTCGCCGACTGGCACCCATCCATCCTCGTCGCACGTCGCGTCGCCTGACCTACGTTGTAGGTTCCGAATAGAGATGTCGTCTTCCAAGTGACTTGTCATCAACTTGTCGTTCGACGCGTCCGGCGGAGTCTCCACTCGGTACGGCGCCAGCGTCACGTCGGCAGTCTGTGGTCCAGTCTTTCGTTGGGTCTGTCCTCCGTTCCGCTCAGGCTGGCGCTGGTGGCGGCCAGTGTCCTGGTGTCGAAGACATCGGACACGAAGGAGCGACCATGGGGACTGGTGCAGGCGGCGAGGACGCGACAGATAGCCGGACAGTCCGGGCCACGTATCGGCGGCGCGACGGACGGCTGGTCGAGGCCGATCTCGACCGGATCCCGGTGGACGAGCTCGCACGGGCTCGCCGTACGCGAGTTCCGTTGGTACCGGGGTCGTAGGCACATTTCCGGCTGGTATCACGCCTCGACGACGGGCCGGATGGTGGCCTACGAGAGCCGGTTGGAACTCGCACGCATCCTGATCGCCGACTTCGCCGGCGACGTCACGGAGATCGCGGCCCAGCCGTTCCAACTGATCGGCCGGGACGGTACGCGCGTCCGCCGGCACGTCCCCGATCTGTTCCTCGTCCATGCCGACGGTCTGGTGACCGTCGTGGACGTCAAAGCCCCCTCACGCATGAAGGATTCCAATGGGAGGCGAGGATCTCCTCAAGAACGAACGACGCATCCGTCGGCAGGCCATCGCCATCGCGAACCGCTCCGGCGCAGACGACCAGGGCCTTCCAGAGCGCCCAGGCCCGTCCACGCTCCCAGGTCGCCTCGTCTACGCCTAGCCGATCACGGAACGCGGCGCGGCTCTTGCCAGTCAGCATCGTCCAGGCGATCGACAGATCGCAGGCCGGGTCTCCGACTCCGCAGGTGCCGAAGTCGATAACGGCCGCGAGCGCACCGTCCTTCACCAGGAGGTTCCCCGAGGCCATGTCACCGTGGAACCAGACTGGCTTACCGTCCCACGAGGCTCGCAACGCCCGCTCCCAGATCTCCTCGGCGATCTCGGTCCGAATCAGACCATCCAACGTCTCCAGAGCTGCCCGGGCCCACCGGTCGTAGGTCGTCAGCGGCCCACCTCGGAACCAATTGTGCAATCCCGGACCCGGTCCGCCTGTCGGGTCGATCCCCTGCAGGGACACGAGGAACTCCGCAAGGTGAATGGCGAAGGCCGTCATGTCCTCGACGACGGCACGGGCCGCAGGCTCGCCACCGATCCACCGATATACCGACCAGTTGTGCGGAAAGCCCTCATCAGGCACGCCTTCGGCCAGCGGAACCGGGACCTCCAACGGCAACGCGGCTGCGAGCACCGGCAGCCACCGGTGCTCCTTCTCAACCGCCAGCGCGTACTCCTCGGCAGTAGGTAGCCGCACAAGCATCTCGTCACCGAGGCGAAAGGTGCAGTTGTCCCAACCTTGCGCATCGACCGGCCGGACCTCAAGGTCGGACCACTGCGGGAACTGCGCGGCGATCAACCTGCCCGCCACCGCGGCGCCGACTGGTTTCCGGTCCGGCAACGGCAAGACCTCGGGCGTCTCGTTCATCGGAGGCGACCGTACGGCGCCCCATCGGATCACCACAAGCGATTTCCGATCGCCCCGAACCTAATCCGGGAACTGTCCGTCCCCCAGCCCAAACGGCTCGAAGCACCGGAGGTGAGCGGCCGCCGCGCGCTTGATCGTCTACCACCGAAGCCGAACGGCCTTGCGGCACACCCCTCCTCCAGCCGCTTCACCGGGACAGTGACGAGTCCCAGGTCTGGCCGCCGGTGACAGCGTCTGGCAGAACTCATGCTGACCCAACGCTGACTTCCCTGACTGCCCGCCAGGGCCTCTCGCCCAAGGCGTACGACCTCAAGGTCGACGTTGACTTCACCAGCTTGCGCGAACAGGAGCTGACGGCCACAGGGTTCGGCAGGCCTCTTGAGCGGACTGCGCCCGGGACTCCCGGTCACGCGGCCGGAGGTGGGGTGTAGCGGGCGGCGGTCGCCGCGGCCCTTCGGGCCAGGGCCTGGCGGAGCTCACCGGGGTCCAGAACTTCGACGTCGGGGCCGAACGCCAGGAGCATCTCGGCGGCCACGAGCGCGCGGAAGCGCGGTTCGATCCGCGTCCAGCCCGGCTCGGGCGGAGAGCCGGACGGGGCGGGGGCGGCGAGGTCGGGTTCGTGGATGCGCAGGAACTTAGCCAGGATCTCGTCGCGGACGCGGACGGTGACGGCGAGTGGGGCGGGGATGTCGTCGATGCGGCGGCGCAGGGTGTCCCACACCTCGGCCAGCTCCACGCCGCCGCGGCGTTGGACAGGCTCGTCGAGGACGGTGGCGGATGTGGCACGGTCGGTGCGGAACAGCCGGGGTTCACCGTCGTGGTCGGCGACCAGGTACCAGACGCCGGCCTTGTTGACCAGGCCGTAGGGGTCGAGGGTGTAGGTGCGCAGCCGCTGGTCGCGGCCGTGGCGGTAGCGCAGGCGCAGGCTGACTTCTCACCCGCGGCGAGTCGACTGCAGGTCCGGATCACCGCGCACAGCCCGACCACCCCCTGCACCAAGGTGGCGATACAGGTAGCGCCCAACAGAAGTCCCCCTGTGGTGGAATCACCGAAAGCTGATCGCCCTGGCCTGCGCACTCCATAGAGCGGCGGGTCGGTCCACCCGACTTGCCCGGGCGTGCCGCAAGCGCCTGTCAGCGTGTGGCAGAGCACGAACCGTGCGACCTTGCAGTGGTGGTACGAGTCGGTGAGCAGGCAGTGCTGGGCTACCAGCCGTCATCGATCACCTTGAGCTCGGTCTTCGTCGGCGCAGGCGCTTCGTAGTAGTCGCCGCCGACGGAGGCCCAGCGGTCTCGATGGTGCCGGCGTCCAACCACTGACCCCTGTGCGCGGTACCAGGCAGGAGAAATGCGTTGCCGTGTCCTTGCGCCGGTCTGCATGCTCACGGCCATGATCACTGCACACGAACCCGCAGATACCACCGTCGTCATACCCGTCAATGTGCGCGACCTACTGCCCCGAGACATACCCGCGTGCACCTGGTCGGGGTCGGCCACCCACCTGCGCCAAGTGGAGCGAGAGCTGGTCCGCGCCGCGGCCGGCGAGGTGGACTACCTGGCTGTATGCACTCCTGCGGATCTGCCGGTCGCGATCGGCGGCATCGACTATCAGGTCTCTGAGGACGCCGGGACCTTGTGGCAGCTTGCCGTGCTCCCGGCGCTGCAGTCCTGCGGCTTGGGAACGCTGCTGACCCGAGCCGCCGAACAGAGGATCCGGAGCCGTGGCCTTCGCAGGGCCGAACTCGCCGTGGAGGAGGACAACCCCAGGGCTCGCGCCCTTTACACGCGCCTGGGCTACGCCGCGTACGGCCGTAAACCCGATGCCTGGGACGAGGAAGGGCCTGACGGGGTGATCCGCCGCCACGAGACCATGTGCGTTCTCATGGGAAAGGATCTTTGAGCCCATCCGATGGTAGTGCCCCAGGGAGCAGGGCAGAGGGCCGCTGGTCGGCACCGGCTGTCACAGGCCTGGTCTAGCCTCCCGAAGTATGGACCTGGACTTGGCGGGACGACGGGCAATGGTGACGGGGAGCAGCGGGGGCATCGGTGCCGCGGTGGCCGAGCGGCTGGTCGATGAAGGGTGCGCGGTGTTGGTGCATGGTCGCGACCCTGCGCGTGTCGGCGAGGTCGCGGAACGGCTTCGTGCCGCCGGTGGGGTGGTGGACGTCGTCCTGGGGGACCTTGCTGATGAGGACGCCGCCGGGGCAGTGGCCCAGCAGGCCCTCGAGTGGGGCGTGGAGATCTTGGTCAACAACGCCGGCCCCTTCGCCGAGCACGACTGGGAAACCGCGGAGCCGGCGATGTGGCTGGACGCGGTGAACGGGAACGTCCTGTCCGCGGTGCGGCTCATCCGGGCCCTGGTGCCTCGGATGCGCGAGCGCGGGTGGGGGCGGGTGGTCAATGTGGGCAGCCGGGCCGCGACGACACCGTTGCCGAACATGGTCGAGTATTCGGCGGCGAAAGCGGCGGTGGTCAACATGACGACCAGCCTGGCCCAGCATCTGGCCGGATCCGGCATCACCGCGAACACGGTGAGCCCCGGTGTGATCGTTACGGACAGCATGCGGCAGATGTTCGAAGACGGGGCGGCCGCACGAGGCTGGCCCGGACAATGGCCGGAGTTGGAACCGCTGGTGGTGGCCGAGTACGCCCCGAACCCGACCGGCAGGCTCGGCACCGCGGCCGATATCGCGGCAGCGGTCACGTTTCTCGTCAGCCCGCTGGCCGGCTACATCAACGGAATCAACCTGCGCGTCGACGGGGGCATCGCGTCGGTGCCGTAACGGCCTCGTCGGACCACTTCTCGAGACGACTTCCGGTACGGAGCCATCACTCAGCGTGCCCGCACCACAGGTTGGTCATGAGCAGCTCGCTGGGTGCCGTCTTCGACGTCTTCGTCGTTGAATTGCCGTCTACGCGAGGCAGTGAGCTATGCGGGTGCAGCGGGTGCGGGTACAGCCCGGCCGGCCTGACCCTGAACCTTCAGTCAGTCACCGGCCTGGCCTGCCACTTCGCCGAGATCGACGGCGTCGACGCTGGACCCGCGGCGCTCGACCGGGCCCGTATCGAGACCTGGCTGGCCGCGCTGCAGACCGACGTCCCCAGCGCCCACGTCGGGGGCTTCCTGCGCGACGTCCACCGCTACGAGTGGCAACCCGAACTGGCCCGCAGCGCGTTCATCTACGACGACGCCCCCAAACCGCGCGCTAAAGCCGCGGTTCCTTCCCGAGCACCTACCTCATGCGGCAACTGGAGGCCCTCGAGGCCGTCGCGCAGTTCCGGTCCGACGACGGACGGGTGCTGCTGAAGATCCTCATGGCCTGCGGCCTGCGCACGAAGGACGCCCGGTGGCTGCCCTTCGACTTCCGGGACGCCGAGAACAACCCCTACCCGGCCTGGCTCAACCGCAAGATCCACGACCGCCCGGCGTTCTTCCCTCTGAGCGAGGAACTCGCGGCCGACCACCCGCTCGCCGGGGCGGCTTGGGCGAAGATGAGCCTGGTCCGCGCCAAGGTGACACTGCCCAATGGCTACTGCGACGCCCCGGTGCAGACCGACTGCGAGTACGCCAAACGCTGCCTGGACTGCCCGTTCTTCATCACCACCGGCGATTTCCTCCAGCAGCACCGCCAGCAGCGGCAGGAGACCAGCGGCCTCATCGCCCAGGCCGAGCAGGCCGGGCTCGCCCGGGTCGCGGAGAAGAACCGCCGGATCGTCGTTGGCGGCCAGGTGGAGGACGTTGATGCCGCCGGCCGACAACACCGCCCCACTGGCCGAGGCCTCCCCCGGCATCGCAGCGAGCGCGCCCGCCACGACGCCGAGAAGGCCATCTCCGGCAGCACAACGAGCTGGTGGCCGGAGTAGCCGGCGTCGGTCGCCTCCGCTCGTCACTCCGTGTCCCTGCTCGGCCTTCCCACCCGGCGTCTCATCGGGCCCTATGGTCCTGCTGGTTGCGAAGCCGACCGCTCTCACCTGACCGGAACCGCGCTTCTCAATAGTCATGCGACACGTTGACCCCACAACGCCATCGCGGTTGCATGCTTGTGGCCTCCGACGGGGAACGGGGGAGAAGGACCATGTCCTGCCTCAGGGGGAAAAATGAGGGGAAACACGAATCGGAGCGCCACCAGACGTGTACGGGCCGCCTTGAGCACCACGGTCGTGGTCTGCGCGGTCACGACGGTGCTGCCCGGAGCCGCTTCGGCCGAGCCCATGACCGTGGCGGGCGTCGCGAGCGACAGCGGAGCCGGAGTCGAGCGGATCAGTGTCGCGACCGACGGCACCCAGGGCGACGGCGATTCCGCCGGCGCCACGATCACGGCCGACGGCCGGCGTATCGCCTTCTCGTCGTTGGCGAAGAACCTCACACCCGCCAACCCGGTGACATGGGAGAGGGTGTTCGTCCGCGACCAGCGGACGAGCCAGACCACGCTGATGAGCAGCATCACCCCAACCAATCAGGGCCCGGTGATCAGCGATGACGGGCAATACGTTGCTTTTTGGGGGCTGTTGCAAAGAGACACGAAGTCCTTCCTGTCCCAGGTGCGCTCGGGAAGCACGATCGGCATCAACTGCCCGGGCCTCAGCTGCAGCCAGCCGTCGCTGAGCGCGGACGGCCGCTACATCGCCCAGGTCGCCACCTTCACTCGGCCGCCGTCCCGGCAACGCATCGAGGTACGGGACTGGCGCGCCGACACCACGGAGACCGTCGCCGAGTTCGACCACACCGTCTCGGCCCGGCCGTCCACCAGCGGCGACGGCCGCTTTGTCGCCTACCAGGACGGCCAGGCGGAGGACGTCTTCGTGTGGGACCGTACCGACGACACCTCCTCCGGCCCGATCGAGGGCCCGTCCAAGGCGGCGACACTCGTCCAGCTCAGCAAGGACGGCAGCAAGGTCGTCTACCTCTCGGGCTCCGACACCTACGTCTACGACGAGAGCTCGGGCACCGACCAACTGGTGCCGAACGTACGGGGCGTGGCCATCGATCCCACCGGACGCTATCTGCTGTACGCCCCGCACGACACGAGCGAACCGTCGCTCACGCTGCGCGACCTGGAGACGGGCACCGAGGAGATCGTCTCGAACCAGCTCGCCTCGGCCGGGACCGACGCGGTCAGCGCCGGTGGGCGCGACGTGGTCTTCCATTCCACGGCCGACGACATCGTGCCCGGCGACACCAACGGCAAGTCGGACGTTTTCGTCCGCCGCTTCTACTGATCGCCCCGACCGCCACGCTCACCTGCTGCCCCACCGCTCGCGCGGCCCCCATCGCCTGCAGGGCCGCCGTGAACCCGGCATCATCGGGCGGCAGCCGTCCCGCCCGGGTCAGGGTCGCCAGCCCGTGCAGGGACGCCCAGAACACCTCGGTGAACAGCCCCGGGTTGACGCCGTCTCCGGCGACCTCGCCGAGGCTCTCCAGCAGCGCGGCGAAGGCATCTTTGAGAGGTTCCGAGGTGTCCCACGGCGGCGGTCGCGGCCCGCACCGCCGCGGCCAGCTCGGTGGCGCCCTGAAGGGCGACGGCACCGATGATCTCCCGCTTGCCACGGAAGTGGCTGTAGAGGACGGGCTGGCTGTATCCGTACCGACATGATTCGACCCCTAGCGGCGCTAGACAATAGAGCGACGCCAGTCTAGTGTTGCCTCATCAGCTAGCAGCACTAGATTCCAAGAGGGTCAAGATGCTCAACGCACTCGAGGTCGTCACCACCGTGATCGTCGGCGTGATGGTGGGGGTGGAGTTCTCCGTCGCCTTCGTCATCAACCCGATCCTCAACGCACTGCCCGAGGACAGTGGCCAACTCGGCCGCGCCCACGGGGGCCGGATGCTCGGCGCCGTGATGCCGGTCTGGTACATCGGCTCGCTCGTCCTCGTCGCGGTCTGGGCCATCGCCGGACGGCACCACCACGGCACCGGCCTCGTCGTCACCGCCGGCGCGCTGCTGACCCTCAGCGTGGTCATGTCGCTCCTGCTGCTCGCCCCGATCAACAACCGGGGCAAGACGTGGACTCCCGAGAACCGGCCCGAGGACTGGAAGGAGCAGATGAACCGCTGGGACCGCTTCCACTACGTCCGCGTCGCCGTCATCATCGCCGCCTTCGCCCTGCTGGTCACCGCCCTCACCTGAGCCCACGGGCTCACCCGCCCGGTCGCCAGCCGCAATCGTTCGGCGTGCGCCCGAAGTACGGCACCGCCACCGCCATCCACATCCAGGATCCGGACGCCAACACCCTCGAACTCCGCTGGTATCCGCAGGACGCGGGCGCCAGCGCGAACCCGGCCGAGCGCGCCACGCCCCTGTCCGCCCTCCCCGCGCCGGTACGCGACATCTGGCACGTCATCGGCCGCCCTCGCCACGCCCGCCACATCAGCCGCGTCCGCGCCGCCTGACCAGGCCCCGTACGACTCACCCGGCTCCACCAACTTACGAAGACTCGCAGGGAGAAGAACAATGTCGCTGAAGAAGATCAACACCGTCCTGACCGCCGCCTTCATCCTCTTCATCCTCTGGTTCGGGACGGAGTTCATCCTGAGCCCGGAGACGACGGCGCCGGGCTTCGGCCTGCCGAGCTGGCCGTCCGGCGACGGCGGCGGCTTCCTGATCATCAAGGGAATCCGCGACGTCGTCATGGCCCTGGTCCTGGGCATCTTGCTGGTGACGGGCCACCGCCGGGCGCTGGGCTGGGTTCTGTTGGTGGAGGCCCTCGCCGCCTACGGCGACATGACCACAGTGCTGGCCCACCACGGCTCCGTGGCCACCGCGCTCGGCGTCCACGGCCTGACCGCGACGCTGATGGTGGTCAACGGCCTGCTGTTGATGCGCGAGACCCGTACGGTCGCGGCCGCTCCGGCGGCGCCCGCACCGCAGCCCGCCTGATCCCATCGGTCCAAGGTGGCCCGGCCCCCGGCCGGGCCACCTTGGCGCGTGCCCCTGCGCGAGCTGATCGGCGAGCTGTGCACGACCTGAACCTCTACACCGCCGAACCCGGCAGCACCTCTGACGACCGCCTCAGGCTCCTCGCCGGCCTGGCGGCGGCCCGCTCCCGGGCGACAGAGCCCACCGACCCCGCACGGGCCCGCTCGGAGTCGTGATCACGTGACGGGAAAAGGGTTGGACGGGTGGTGCTCGGGCTTGTAGCTTGCAGTGGACCGCGACACCACCCGAGGAGGTGAGACCCATGAACGCTGTATCGACGTGGGTGCTCCCCCTTCCCGTCACGGCCGGCGATTGACGTAGGTGTCGCCGGGAGCGCCTCGACAACAAGGCACTCCCGAAAGGCCACACCTATGCACTCTCCACAGTTCACCGCCGAGTCGTCGCCCTCCGGCGCTGATCGCACGCCCCTGATGTACGACGTGATCATTGCCGGGTGCGGGCCGACTGGCGCGATGCTGGCCGCCGAACTGCGGCTCCACGATGTGCGGGTACTCGTTCTGGAGAAGGAAACCGAGCCCGTGTCGTTCGTCCGCATCGTCGGTCTGCATATTCGCAGTATCGAGCTGATGGCAATGCGCGGACTCCTGGATCGCCTTCGCGAACACGGAAGACAGCGTCCGGCCGGCGGATTCTTCGCCGCCATCGACAAACCCGCGCCCCAGGGCCTGGATTCCGCGCACGCCTATCTGCTGGGCATCCCTCAGCCGGTCATCGTTCACCTGCTCGAGGAGCATGCGGCCCAACGGGGTGCGCAGGTCCGGCGCGGTTGTGCGGTGGCCGGTTTCGAGCAGGACGACGAGGGTGTGACCGTCGAGCTGACCGACGGCGAACGGCTGCGTTCGCGCTATCTCGTCGGCTGTGACGGCGGGCGCAGTACGGTGCGCAAACTGCTCGGCGTCGGCTTCCCCGGTGAGCCCTCGCGGACCGAGACACTGATGGGCGAGATGGAAGTGGGTGTGCCGCAGGAGGAGATCGCCGCCAAGGTGACCGAAATCGGCGAGACCAATAAGCGATTCCGGCTCAGGCCCTTCGGCGAAGGGGCATATAGCGTCGTAGTCCCCGCCGGAGGGGTCAGCGATCGCGCGGAACCACCCACCCTCGAGGATTTCAAACAACAGCTGCGCACCATCGCCGGAACCGATTTCGGCGTGCATTCCCCGCGCTGGTTGTCCCGCTTCGGGGATGCCACCCGGCTGGCCGAACGCTATCGGGTCGGGCGGGTGCTGCTGGCCGGCGATGCGGCACACGTCCATCCGCCCACCGGCGGACAGGGCCTCAACCTGGGCGTTCAGGACGCATTCAACCTCGGCTGGAAACTGGCCGCACACATCCGCGGCTGGGCGCCGGAAACACTGCTGGACACCTACCAGGCCGAACGCCATCCGGTCGCCGAGGACGTGCTGGACAACACCCGCGCCCAGATGGAACTGCACTCCGCCGAACCGGGCCCGCAGGCCGTGCGCAGGCTGCTCACCGAACTGATGGACTTCGACGAGGTGAACCGCTATCTCATCGAGAAGATCACCGCGATCGGCATCCGCTACGACTTCGGCGAGGGCCCCGACCTGCTCGGCCGCCGCCTGCCCGACATCGACGTGAAACACGGCCACCTCTACGGCCTGCTGCATCGCGGCCGCGGCCTGCTGCTGGACCGCACCGAACGCCTGACCGTCGGCGGCTGGTCGGACCGGGTCGATCACCTCGCGGACCCCACTGCGGCACTGGATGTTCCCTGCGTCCTGCTACGCCCCGACGGCCACGTCGCCTGGATCGGCGACGATCAGCAGGACCTGGACGACCACCTCTCCCGCTGGTTCGGCAAGCCCGCCAACTGATTTCGCCCAAAGTGCCGCTTCCAGCGCTGTGTCGAACCACGAGTCGATCACGCCCGCACTCGGCTCCGGCTTCCCGGCCGGCCCGGGTGCGGGCCCTGGCACGCAGCCGGTCGTGGAACTGCCCGCCCCGCCTCCGTAGTCACCCCGGCACCGGTAGCAGCGGCCGGACCACGGCCACTCACCGTCCGACACATCCACGCCAGATCACCAGCCGCGTCCCGGCGCCCACCTCCTCCGCACCGGACCTGACGGTGGATCAACCTGCCGTCGGTGGCGCATGATGGAGGTTGCCCGTCCCGTCATGAGCGAGGTGCCGCGTCCCCATGAAGCGCAAAACCAGAATCCTCCTGGCGGGCCTGGCTTCCGTAGGCGGCGTCGTCGGCGCGGGCCTGCTGCACAACCGCCGGCCTGATCGCAGGGAACGCCTTCACGTCACGCTCTTCAGCGAGCCCGGCTTCATGGGCCGCAACAAGACGCTGACCTGGACCGGCGGCGAGCGCGAGGTCGTCCCGTTCAGCCGGGTACAGCTGCCGCGCATCGGCTCGATCAGGCTGTACCGGCTCGTGTACCGCTTCCAGCCCGAGGTGCGACTGCCGAACATGTACTTCCTGTGGCACGCCCTCACCGAGCGCCCGGACCGCACCGACCCCGAGGAGGGTGTGGCCGGCTTCATCGCCATGCACCAGCTCGCCGGCATGTTCTCGGTGGGCGAGTGGGAGCCGGTCCGCGAGTCCGAGGCGCGGTCGGGAGTGCGGCTCTGGGCCGGGCGCCCCGGCTATCCGCCGCCCGCGCACGGCGAGGGGGACCATTCCGGCAAGGCGGCCGCTCCCGGCGCCCCGCCCTGGCACGACGTCCTGGCCAACACGCCCGACCTCGGCTCCTGGAGCACCCGCACCCGCTACCTCGAACTCGGCTACCACGGCGGAAGCGGCCCCCGCGGCTGATCAGCCACCTGCCCTGCCTTGCCCCACCCGCCCCCAACGGAAGCCCGCACCCCGGCCCCCCAGCGGGCCCCGTGTATCCGCCGGGCGACGGCTGGGGCCCCGTCCCGCGCCCTTGATACGGTCGGCACATGCCAGGCCGCCGCTACCACTCGCCCCGCCGCGCGGAGGCCGCTGCCGCGACCAGGCAGTCGATTCTGGATGCCGCCAAGGAGCTCTTCACCGCCCACGGCTACGTGGCCACCACCATCACCCGGATCGCCGCCACGGCCCGGGTCGGCACCAACACCGTCTACACCAACACCGGCGGCAAGCCGCAGATTCTGCGCGCCCTGGTCACCGCGGGCGTCGAGGACCCCATCGCCGAACAAACCCTCGCGCGGATCGCGGCGGCCGACAGCGCCTACGACGTCGTCGTGTTCGCCGTCGAGGGCATCCGCCGCGACAGCGAGAAACACGCGGATGTCGTCGAGATCCTCCTCGACGCGGCCTCGGTCGACGCGCACGCCGCCGAGATGCTGCGTTTCGCCCAGGAGCGCTTCCGTGACGCGCTGCGGGCCACCACCGACCGGCTCACCGCGCTGGGCGCCCTGCGGGAGGGGCTCGACGCGGCGGGCGCGACGGATGTGCTCTGGTACTACCTCGGCCTGTCGTCCTGGCGCGTGCTGGTGCGGGAGAACGGCTGGAACTGGGACACCGCCGAGCGGTGGCTGCGGGACCAGACCGCGGCCGCCCTGCTCACCGGGTGAGCGTGGCCTCGAAGATCGCGAACGGGCTGTCCACCGGCCCTGGGACACGCCGGTCGAGGGTGAACCCGGCACCGGCGAACAGCGCCGCGAACTCCGTCTCCCGGCGCTCGTGGCCCGGCACCATGCCGAGCATGGTCAGGTCGAACAGCTTGCTCGCATGCGGCTCGTCGCCCTCCGAGAGCACCGTCTCCACCACCACCAGCCGGGCTCCGTGGGGCGCCGCCTCCGCGATCCGGCCCAGGATGCGCGCACACGACACGTCGTCCCAGTCGTGCAGCACGGTGGACAGCAGGTAGACGTCCGCGGTCGGCACACTCTCGAAGAAATCACCGGCCTGCACCTCCACACGGCCGGCCATCCCCTGGTCGGCCAGTCGTGCGTGTGCGGCAGGCACCACGTGCTCCATGTCGAGGACGATGCCGCGTCGACCGGGTTCGCCGGCCAGCAGCCGGGCCAGCACGGAGCCGTCGGCGCCGCCGATGTCGGCCACCACCTCGCCGGCCGGGAGCCGGTAGCCGGACAGTACGGCATCCTTGGGGCCGTACGTCATGTTCGCCATCGCCGATGCCATCACCGGCAAGTGTTCCGGGTGGGCGCCCAGCCACTCCGCGAAGGGCTGCCCGAAGTGTGCCGTGGCCGCCGGGACGCCCGTACGGACGGTGGTGACCAGCTCGGAGAAGGGCGCGTAGTGCGTCTCCATCCACATGAGCGCCACGTCGCGTACCGAACCGGGTGTATCGGCCACCAGCGTGGAGCCGAGCGGGGTGAGCGCGAAGGCGTCCGCACCGCGCCGGGCCACCACCCCGATGCCGGAGAGGATATGCAGCAGCCGCCCCAGCGCGTCGGCGTCCGTCTCCGTGGTCTTCGCCAGCTCCCCGACCGTCATCGGACCGCCGTGCAGCGCCGCGGCCACACCGAGCTTGACCAGCGCGTAGAGCGCCTGGGACTGCTGGAAACCGGACAGCAGGCGCAGCATCTCCATGGACTGCTCGGACGCGGACGCCCCGGGTGCCGTCGTGGCCGGGACCGTCGCCGCGTCGGCCTGCGAGGGAGTGGGCGTGGGGGTCATGGACCTCTCCAGGTGCGTAGGCAGGAATTCACGGTAATAGGACTACCGCGAAACCATATCGCACCACCGCTCCCTCGCATGTGCGAGCGCCCCGGACATGGGCGCCGCCGGCAGTCAGCCGTGACGTTCTCAGAGGAAACTGAGAGCTTCGCGTGCCAGGCTGACGCCCTCGCCCGCCGCCCTCATGCTCGATCCGCCGGAGGAGCCACCGATGAGCTTGATCAACGGCCTGCCCGCGCACGTTCTGCTCGTGCACTTCGTCGTCGTGCTCGTTCCCCTGACAGCGCTGGCCCTGGTGGTCTGCGCCGTCCGGCCGAGGGCGGCACAACGGCTCGGCGTGGTGCTGCCCCTGCTCGCCCTGGTCACGCTCGCGCTCGTGCCGCTCACCACGAACGCCGGGGAGTGGCTGGAGCGGCACGTCGACAGCAACACCCTGGTACGCCGGCACGCCGAACTCGGCGACGGTCTGCTCCCCTGGGCCGGCGGCCTCTTCGTCCTGGCGGCCCTCGTCTGGTGGACGGCCCGCCGGGCCACCGCTTCCGGATCCGGCACACCTGGCAGCGCCCGCGGGTCCGGCACTGCGGTGCGCGTCGCGGCCGCGGTGCTGTCGGTCCTCGTGGCCGGTGGAGCCGTCGTGGACGTCTACCGCATCGGCGACTCCGGGGCGAAGGCGGCGTGGCACGACGCCTTCTCCAAGACCTCGTCGGGCGGCGGCGACGGGGACGAGGGCTGACACCCATCGCGCCGCGGCGGCGACCCGGCTCAGCCACGGGCTGGGCCGTGCGCCGAGCGGGCGTGGGGTGGGCGCTCCGGGAAGAGCCGCCGCTGTGCGCGCATGACGACGTGCCCGAGGCCGGAGAGCACGCAGACGATCGCGAAGTCGGCGGGCGGCAGTGGTTCGGTGCCACGCGGCCGAGCCGCTTTGCGCCGCGGTTCCGCCCGGCGGCCCCGGCTGCCAAGCGCCGCAGCAGGACGTGCTGGACATCGAGCCGTAGTCGCGCTCAACCCGCCGCGAAAGCCGCGCCTTCAGGACGGGCTCTCCGCCCCGGCCTGTCCGGGAGCCCTGAAGTGGCATTCGACATCGACGACGCCCTCCACGGTCCGGGCGAGGCGCGCGGCCACCGGAATCAGCGTGGTGTCGCCCAGCTGCCCGCTGAGCGTGACCACGCCCTCGTCCACCCGTACGTGGATGGTGTGCCCGAGGCCGGGGAACAGGTCGGACACCACCGTGCGGCGGACCTCCTCCGCGATGTCCTCGTCCGCCCGGAGGAAGACCTTCAGCAGGTCGCCCCGGCTGACGATGCCCTGCAACGCCCCTTCGACGTCGACCACGGGGAGCCGCTTGACCCGCCTGACGGCCATGATCCGGGCCGCTTCGGCGAGCGTCGCGTCCATGTGCACGGTCACCGCCGGGGTGCTCATCAGCTCCTCCGCCGTCACCGCCCGCGCCTTCGCGAGGTCGGGCAGGCGCCGCATCCGCTCGAAGCGGTCCGGATCGCTGTCCCGGAGCTCCTCCTTGGGCAGCAGATCCGCCTCGGAGACGACCCCGATCACACGCCCCTCGCCCTCCAGGACCGGCACAGCGCTCACCTGCCACTGGCCCAGGGTCTGTACGACTTCCTTGAACCGCGCGTCCCGCCCGACGGCGACGACCGTTCGCGTCATCACATCGCTCACGATGTGCGGAGTCCGAGGCACGAGCCCCTCCTCTCGCCGTTTCCACTTCCAGTGTCCGGCGGGCGGGTACCCAGCGGCCACTGAGAGCGGTGGCCGGCCCCGGGCCGGCATCAGCTGCCGTGGTGGTCCCAGTGGCGTTTCACGACCTCCGAGGTGCCGATCGCCTTGCCCGCCGCGTTCAGCGCCCTCACCCGGAAGTACGGTCCCGGGTGGTTCACCGGGGTCGCGGTCTCGAATCGGGTGCGCCGGGCGTGTCCGACGACGGACAGGGAGCGCGGGCCGCATGGGGCGCTCATCCCCTCAGGGGTACATGGACTGATTCACGACTTCCTGAATTCAGGTTTTCGTGTACTGTCGAGGGGTGCTGACTGTTGCCTCCGACATCGAGGTGCTGGCCCGGTTCGGCCGCGCGCTCGCCGACCCGATCCGCTGCCGCATCCTGCTCACCCTCCGCCAGGCCCCGGCCCATCCCGCCGACCTCGCCGACGCGCTCGGCGTCTCGCGGACCCGGCTGTCCAACCACCTGGCCTGCCTGCGCGATTGCGGCCTGGTGGTCACCGTCCCGGACGGCCGCCGCACCCGGTACGAGCTGGCCGACGAACGCCTCGGCCACGCACTCGACGACCTGCGCGCCGCCGTGGTGGCCGTCGCCACCGACCGCACCTGCCCGGACGCCGAGGAGAAGGGCTGCTGCTGATGGCCGCCGAGATACCGATGTCCCTCGGGCCCTCCCCGGCCCGCCGCGACGCGCTCACCCGCCGGATACGGCTCCTGGTCGCCGCGACCATCACCTACAACGTCATCGAGGCGATCGCCGCCGTCACCGCCGGTACGCTCGCCTCGTCCACCGCCCTGATCGGCTTCGGCCTGGACTCCGTCATCGAGGTGTCCTCCGCCGCCGCGGTCGCGTGGCAGTTCTCCGCCCGCGACCACCACGCGCGTGAGGCCCGCGAGAAGACGACCCTGCGGATCATCGCCGTTTCCTTCTTCGCGCTCGCCGCGTACGTCGCCGCCGACGCCGTCCGCGCGCTGACCGGCACCGCCGAGGCCGAACGCTCCCTCCCGGGCATCGTCATCGCGGCCCTCTCCCTGGCGGTGATGCCCTTCCTGTCCGCCGCCCAGCGCCGTGCGGGCCGCGAACTGGGCTCCGCCTCCGCGGTCGCCGACTCCCAGCAGACCCTCCTTTGCACCTACCTGTCCGCCGTCCTCCTGGCCGGGCTGGTCCTCAACGCCACCGTGGGCTGGTCCTGGGCCGACCCCATCGCCGCGCTGGTCATCGCCGCCATCGCCGTCAAGGAAGGTCGCGACGCCTGGCAGGGCGAGGGATGCTGTGCGGCCCCAGCCGCCGCGATCCCCGCCCAACGACGGGAGACGGACGCCTGCGGCGGCTGCCGCCCCGGGTGCGACTGCTGCAGCTGACCGCCGCGAGCCGCCGGCTACTGCTCGCTCGGCGGCCGGCCGGCCACCTGGCGTGCCGCATACAGCACGAGCTGACCGAGTGCTTCAACCGGCGAGTGGCGCGGCGGGGTTCTCGTCGCGTTGGGGCCAGGAGGTGCCGAGATCCCGGCGCACCATGACGGCGGCCTTATGGCGAGCCCGATCCGGTGGTAAAGCCCGCCGGCTACGGCGCTCACCGGCCGTGGGTGGAACTGCTCAGGGGAGGATGGAGTCGACGTAGCCGCCGTCGACGCGCACGGCGCCACCGGTGGTGGCGGAGGCGTACGGTGAGGCGAGGTAGACCACGAGGTGGGCGATCTCCTCGGGTTCGATGAGGCGCTGAATCAGCGACTGCGGACGGTACGTGACCATGAACTCGTGCTGCGCCTCCTCCCAGGGCAGCTCGTCGCCGACGAGTTCGCGGACGAAGCCTTCGACGCCGCCGGTGTGGGTCGGTCCGGCGATCACGGAGTTGACGGTGACTCCGGTCCCGGCGGCCTCCTTGGCGAATCCGCGGCTGACGGCGAGCAGCGAGGTCTTCGTCATGCCGTAGTGGATCATCTCTGCCGGGATCACCACGGCGGAGTCGCTGGCGAGGTTGAGCACCCGCCCCCAGCCCCGCTCCTTCATGCCGGGCAGGTAGGCGCGGATGAGGCGTACGGCGGAGAGGACGTTGACCTCGAAGTAGCGGCGCCACTCGGCGTCGTCGATCTCCAGCGGGGGCGCGGAGCCGAAGATGCCGAGGTTGTTGACGAGGATGTCCACCTGCGGGACGGCTTCGAGGACCGCGCGGGTGCCGTCCTCGGTCGCCAGGTCCCCCACGGCGCCCGTGACGTGTCCGTTGCCGGTCTCGGCGCGGATGGCCTGGACCGTCTGCTCGACGCGCTCCGCGCCGCGGCCGTTGACGACGACGTGAGCGCCGGCGCGGGCGAGGCCGGTGGCGATGGCCGCTCCGATGCCCTGGGTGGAGCCGGTGACCAGCGCGGTCCGGCCGGTGAGATCGATCTGCATGGGGTGACGCCCTTCTCGGTAGCTGTCGTGGTGCTGATGGTGCTTGCGGGGCCGGGGTTCAGAGGGACCGCAGGGCGGTGGGGGCGGGGGCGTGGTCCTGCCCGGGGTGCCCGGAGGCGGCGACGCGGGAGGCGGCGGGGCGCAGTTCCAGGCGGCGGGAGACGAGGGCCAGCACCAGGGCGGCGGCGGCCAGGGCGGCGCCCACGACGTTCGGCGCGGTGTAGCCGAGACCGGCGGAGATCACGAGGCCGCCGAGCCAGGCGGACAGGGCGTTGCCCAGGTTGAACGCGCCGATGTTGAGGGCCGAGGCCAGCGTCGGCGCGCCGTGGGCGTGGTCCAGGACCCGCTTCTGCAGCGGCGGGACGGTGGCGAACCCGAGCGCGCCGATCAGGAAGACCGCCGCGACCGTCGTCGCCTTGCCCGAGGCGAGGAAGGTGAACAGGAACAGGACCACCGACAGTCCGCCGAGCGCGGTGAGGAGCATCGGCATGAGCTTGCGGTCCGCGAACCGCCCGCCGATGAGGTTGCCGCCCACCATGCCGACGCCGAAGACGACCATGAGCCAGGTGAGGGAGGACTCCGCGAAGCCGCCGACCTCGGTGGCCATCGGGGCGATGTAGGTGATCGCGGCGAACACGCCGCCGAAGCCGAGCACGGTCATGGCCATGGCCAGGACGACCTGAGCGTCCTTGAAGGCGGCCACCTCGTGCCGCAGCCGTACGCCCTCCGGCTTGGGGAGGTCGGGTACCAGCTTGGCGACGCCGGCCAGGCCGAGCACGCCGAGGGCGGCGACGATCAGGAAGGTGACGCGCCAGCCGGCGCTCTGGCCCACGAAGGTGCCCAGGGGGACGCCGATGACGTTGGCCACGGTGAGGCCGGTGAACATCATCGAGATCGCGCCGGCCTTCTTCTCGGGGGCCACCAGTTCGGCGGCCACGACCGCGCCGATACCGAAGAACGCGCCGTGGGCCAGCGAGGCCACCACCCGCCCGATCAGCATGACGGCGAAGACGGGCGCGAGGGCCGAGATGAGGTTGCCGAGGATGAACAGGCCCATGAGCAGCATGAGCATGTTCTTACGGGAGATCTTGGTGCCGAGGGCGGTCATGACCGGGGCGCCGGCCATGACACCGAGGGCGTACCCGGTGACCAGATAGCCGGCCGTCGGCACGGACACATCGAGGTCCGCGCCGACCTGGGGCAACAGGCCCATGATCACGAACTCGGTGGTGCCGATTCCGAAGGCCCCGATGGCCAGGGCCAGCAGTGCGAGCGGCATGAGAGGGGGTCCTTTGACGTGCTTGAGGGGCGTGCGCGGCGAAAGTCACGCGCAAGGCGAATACACGCTTAGACAATAATTGCAGACGCCTACTAATGCAAGCGCGGGTATAGTGGGTCCGAAGACGAGAGCGGTGAGCCCGGCCGACACCGGAAAGAGAGCGCTGATCATGACTGCCACCGATCCGGCGATGACCGCCCTGGCGCACAGCTGGTGCGCCCTGTCGCTGCTGCACGGCCGCATCGAAGGGCGCGTCGAGCGTGCCCTGCAGGCCTCCCACGACCTCAGCGCACGCGAGTACTCCCTGCTGGACGTCCTCAGCCGCCAGCACGATGGGGAGGGCGGGCACCTGCAGATGCGCCAGGTCGCCGACTCCGTCGTCCTCAGCCAGAGCGCGACCACGCGGCTGGTGACCCGGCTGGAGGACCGCGGCCTGCTCTCGCGCTACCTGTGCCCCACCGACCGCCGCGGCATCTACGTCGACGTCACCGACAAGGGGGCGCGCCTGCTGGAAGAGGCCCGCCCCACCCACAACACCGCGCTGCGCGAAGCCCTCGACCAGGCCTCCACCGAAGCCGAGCTCGCCCCCCTCGTCCAGGCCGTCGAAAAGCTGCAGCAAACCACCCTGCTCGCGTGAGCGCCCCCGGTCACTCGCCTCGCAGCAGAGGGAAGCCGCTCACGATCTGCTGAAGGCGCATGACCTGCCGGGGGACGAACTCCGCGATCGTGAGGCCGACGACGTCCGCGGCCCGGTCGAGGTCGGCGACGACGCGTCGCACCTCGCCGCTGGTCACGGTCGACGTCCTGGACCTCCTCACCGGCGAACGCATCGTCGCCGGCTACGGGGTGCACGGCGACTCCGACGAGGAGGTCGCCAAGGGCCTGGACGACATCGGCCGACTGGCCGTGACGGACAACTGCGGCCCGTCATCGACAGCAGGTTCGCCCTCGACGACTTCGAGGCCGGATACGCGCGTCTCGACTCACGGGAAGCCGTCGGCTCCATCGTCCTCGAACTCCGACATCCGGCGAGGGCGTGGGGCGGCACGCCCGGGAAAAGGACTCGGCGGCGCGGGCGCGGCGGAGCCGGCTGCCCGACACGCTCGGACGCGGGCCGCTGGTCGACCCGGGCGGCCTCACCGGCCTTTACTGGGACATGCATGCCGAGCGCGACCGCGTCGAGCGGATCCACCCCGAGTCCCGGGGCCGAACGGATGGGAGCCCGACACTGTGCAGGAATCCCCGCGGGATCACCAGAAGCCCCCGCCCGCGTGCCCGGTCCGGCTCGTGGAGAGCGGCTCCTCCGGGCCCACCGGTTACCTCGTGACCGGATACGCGGAAGCCAGGCAGGCACTCGGCGACCCACGCCTGTCGAAGAACACCTCCGCCTTCTTCGCCGGCAAGGGCTCCACACGCCGACTGCACCCCGCCGTGACGCGGAACATGCTGGCCAGCGACCCTCCGCGGCACACACGGCTGCGCAAGCTGGTGACCAAGGCGTTCACCACGGGGGCCGTCGCCGCGCTGCGCCCGTTCATCGAGCAGGTGACCGACGCCCTCCTCGCCGAGTGGCCCACGCACGGCGAGGTCGACGTCGTCGCCGACCTGGCCATGCCCCTTCCCGTCACCGTGATCTGCGAACTGCTCGGAGTGCCCGAAGACGACCGGCCGGACGTCAGGCGCTGGTCCGCCGACCTGTTCGCGGCAGGACAGCCCCAACGGACCGACGCGGCTTCCCATGCGATGGCCGAGTACATGACGGGCCTCATCGCCGAGAGACGAGACCGGCCCGGCAACGCCCTTCTGGACCATTTCATCCGGGTCCGCGACGGCGGAGACCGGCTCGACGAGGAGGAGCTGGTGTCCCTCACCGTTCTCCTCCTCGTCGCCGGGCACGAGACCACCACCAACTTCATCAGCAGCGCCCTCCTCGCGCTCCTGCGACGGCCCACCGATCTGGAACGGTTGCGCCACGCACCGGACCTCGTACCGGGCGCACTGGACGAGTTGCTCCGCCACAGCTCCCCCGTCAGCACGGCCACGTTCCGGTACACCACCGAGCCCGTCACCCTCGGGGGCACCGAGATCCCCGCCGGCACTCCGGTGCAGGTGGCCATCGGAGCCGCCAACCGCGACCCCGCCCGCTTCACCGAACCCGAGCGGCTCGACCTCGGACGGGACGCCACCGGACACCTCGGCTTCGGCCACGGGATCCACCGGTGCGTCGGCGCTCCGCTGGCCAGAGCCGAGGCGGAAGTCGCCCTCCGGAAGGTCCTGACCCGCTTTCCCGGCCTCCGGCCGGCGGTGCCCCCGGAACAACTGGTCTGGCGTCCGACACGCCTGGTTCACGGCCTGACGGCTCTGCCTGTTCTCGTCTGAGGCGGGGAGGCGGGGAGGCGGTCGGCCGGGCGCCGGTCAGGACGCAGACTCGGCCAGGTCGACCACCTCGTACCCTTCGCGCCGGATCCGCTGAGCGCCCCAGGCGCCGAGCGGCCCGAGGGCTTCGATGAGGCTGTGCCCGTGCTGGGTCAGGGAGTACTCCACCCTGGGCGGCACCTCGGCGTAGACCTCCCGGTGCACGAGGCCGTCCTTCTCCATCTCGCGCAGGTGCTGGGTCAGCATCTTCTCGGTGACGCCCGGCAGACCGCGACGGAGCTCGGAGAAGCGGCGTACGCGATGGGCGTGGAGTTCCCAGAGGATCAGCCCCTTCCACTTGCCGCTCACGACGTCCAGGGCGGCGTCGATGCCACAGATGTAGGGCCCGCTTCTCGGCGCTCTCGCCATCGCCAGCCTCTCCCTTACAAAAAGGTAAGTACCGCAGTATTAAGTGGGTACTTCCGACAATAGTGGTGCCTTCCGATCATGGAGGGGTGAACGAACAACACACCCCGATTCCACGGCAGGACAGCCCTGTCACCGTCCTCGGGCTCGGGCCGATGGGCCAGGCCATGACCCGCACCTTCCTCACCGCCGGGCATCCGGTCACCGTCTGGAACCGCACCGTCAGCCGGGCCGATGGAGTCGTCGCCGACGGCGCCACGCTCGCGGCCTCCCCGGCCGAGGCGGTCGAGGCGAGCGATCTGGTGGTCCTCAGCCTCACCGACTACCGCGCGATGTACGACATCCTGGGCGGCGCCTCCGGTTCGCTCGCGGGCCGGACGCTGGTCAACCTGAGCTCGGACACTCCCGACCGGACCCGCGCGGCAAGCGCCTGGGCGACGGACCACGGCGCCACCTTCCTCACCGGCGGGGTCATGGTCCCGGCGCCGATGGTCGGCACGGAGGCGGCCTAC
Source organism: Streptomyces sp. NPDC007983 (assembly GCF_042958345.1). Classification (NCBI taxonomy): domain Bacteria; kingdom Bacillati; phylum Actinomycetota; class Actinomycetes; order Kitasatosporales; family Streptomycetaceae; genus Streptomyces; species Streptomyces sp. NPDC007983. The sequence goes on along the minus strand of NZ_JBIBJI010000015.1, from coordinate 176,542 downwards.
GTCTACTACAGCGGCCCCCAAGAGGTGATGGCGCGTCACCGGGCGGCGCTGACGCTGCTCGGCACACCGAACCACCTGGGCGAAGACCCGGGCCTCGCGCAGATGATGTACCAGGCTCAGCTCACGGTGTTCCTCACCGCTCTGTCCGGGCTGATGCACGCGACCGCGATGCTCGGCAGCGTGGGGATGAAGGCCCGGGAGGCACTGCCGGAGCTGCTCACCCTCGCCGACTCGATCGGCGCGATCATGCGAGCGGGCGAGGAGACTCCCGGCGCCGCGCTGGATGCCGGGGAGCATCCGGGCGAGCTCAGTACCGTCACGATGATGGGCGCGACGTCCGACCACATCGTGGAGACCAGCGCCTCGCTCGGCCTCGACCTCGCTCTCCCTGAAGCCGTTCAGGCACACTATCGGCGCGCGATCGACGACGGGCACGGTGGCGACCACTGGACCCGCATCATCGACGGCATACGCGCCCCGCGCTGAGGCCGTCGGGGCACGTCGGTGGCATCTGGACCGTGCCCCAGCCGTCGAAGGCGGCTTACCGTACCGCGTACGCCTGGGTCAGGCGGCGGCGCCGAACCACCGGGGCAGGTGGCCGAGCAGGTCCTGCTGGTCGTCGCCGGCCCAGACCACATGGCCGTCCGGCCGCAGCAGCGCCGCGGGCGCGTCCAGTTCCCCGCCGACGTCGACGACGTGGTCGACCCGGTCCGCCCAGCCCGCCACCGACAGGCGGCCCGTCCCGTCGAGCAGCAGTCCGCGGCCGCCGTGCATCCGCTCGTAGAGGCGGCCCTGCTTCAGCGCCACATCGCGCAGCCGCCGGCCGAGCAGTTCGTGGCCCTCGCCGACGTCGTAGCGGACGCCGACCGCGGTGATCATGCCGGTCACGTACCGGTTGACCTCCTCGAGGTCCATCAGCGTCGACAACAGCTCCCGCAGCGCGGTCGCCCCCGGGTCGGTGCCCATCAGCGTGATCTGCGCGCTGGTGTTGCCCAGCACACCGGCGCCCACCGGGTGGCGTTCGGCGTGGTAGGTGTCCAGCAGCCCCTCCGGTGCCCAGCCGCGGACCTCGGCGGCCAGCTTCCAGCCGAGGTTGAACGCGTCCTGGATGCCGAGGTTGAGCCCCTGCCCGCCGGTCGGCGGATGGACGTGCGCCGCGTCGCCCGCCAGCAGCGCCCGGCCGACCCGGTAGCGCTCGGCCTGCCGGGTGGCGTCGCCGAACCGGGACAGCCAGCGCGGCGAGTGCGCGCCGAAGTCGGTGCCCGCGACGGCCCGCAGCTGCCGCCGGAACTCCTCCAGGGTCGGTGGGGTCGTACGGTCCTCTGCCACGCCGTCGGCGGGCACGACGACGCGGTACACGCCCTGGTTCCCCTCGACGTCGGGAATGGCGCCGAACCGCAGTTCGGTCCTGCGGACCTCCTCGACGACGGCGGCGATCGTCGCCGGGTCCTCGGTCACCTCCATGTCCCCCAGCAGCGTCTCGACCTTGGCGGGCTCTCCGGGGAAGCCGACGCCGAGCCGCTTGCGCACCACACTGCCGCCGCCGTCGCACCCGACGAGGTAGCGCGAGCGCAGGTGCGTGCCGTCCGCCAACTCGACGGTCACCCCGTCCTCGTCCTGGCTCAGCCCGGCCACTTCGCGGCCGCGCCGGATCTCGGCGCCGAGTTCGAGGGCACGCTCGGTCAGCAGCCGCTCGGTGACCGGCTGCGGGACGGTGAGGCCGTACGGATGCGCCGTGTCCATGCGGTCCGGCCACGGCTTGCGGATGCCGCCGAAGTAGCCGCCGGCCTGGAACTTCACACCGACCGCGAGGAACCGGTCCAGCAGGCCGCGCTGGTCCATCAGCTCGACGCTGCGCACATGCAGGCCGCGCCCGCGGGGCTGCCCGGTCGGCTCGGTCAACTTCTCCAGCACGACCACGCGCACACCGTGCAGCCGCAATTCGCAGGCCAGCATCAAGCCGGTCGGCCCGCTGCCGACCACGATCACGTCAATCATGAAAGCCCCACCCACGTACGCATTCCGCGCATCACCCATGTGCCCGGGTTCCGGGCCGGGCCGGTTATTCTGCGGCACGAACGGGGCCTTGCCGCAAGGCCCCTGGTGCGCTATAGGTTGAGAGTGGCAAGGAGTGGGCAACCTCCTTGCCTTTCCCTTTGGCGTCCGCTTGTCGTCGCTTGTCGTCCGCTTGCCGTCCGAGCGCTCCGCCTACGTCAGCGGTTGCCCGTACGTACCGCACCGGCGCTCGCCGCGACCACCATGGCGATCGCGGCGCACTGCGGCAGCGACAGCCCCTGGTCCAGCACCAGATAGCCCGCCGCCGCTGCGACGGCCGGGGCCAGGCTCGTCAGCACCGCGAACGTCGCCGCGGGCAGCCGGCGCAGGGCGAGCAGTTCCAGGGCGTACGGCACGCCCGAGCTCATCACCGCGATCGCGAGGCCCAGACCGAGCGCCACCGGGTCCAGGAGCGCCCCGCCCGAAGCGCCGACGCCCAGGGGCAAGCTGACCAGCGCGGCGACGGACATCGCGATCGTCAGACCGTCCAGCCGGGGGAAGCGGGCGCCCGCGCGGGCGTTGAGGACGATGTACGCCGCCCACATCACTCCGGCGCCGAGCGCGAAGGCCACGCCCGGGGCGTTGAGTTGGCCGAAGCCGCCGTGGCCCAGCAGATACACCCCGGCCAGTGCGAGACCGGCCCACAGCAGGCTGGCGGCGCGGCGCGAGGCGACGACCGACAGCAGCAGCGGCCCGAGCACTTCGAGGGTGACCGCCGTGCCCAGGGGGATACGGTCGATCGCCTGGTAGAAGAGGATGTTCATGCCGCCGAGGGCCAGGCCGAACCCGCAGACCACCGCCCAGTCGGCGCGCGTGTATCCGCGCGGGCGGGGCCGGGTGATGACCAGCAGCAGCACCGCGGCGATCGTGATCCGCAGCGCGACCGTGCCGAGCGCCCCGGCGCGAGGGAACAGCAGCGCGGCGACCGCCGACCCGAACTGCACGGACACGGTGCCGGTCAGCACCAGGCCGACGCCGCCGAGCGTGCCGCGGCCGGGAGGGTGGCGAAAGAGAACGGGAGGGGTCGTCGTCGCGGTCGTCGCGGAGGAACTGGGCACCGGGGAGGTCATGCCCTCACGCTAGAAACCCGGACCAGGCCGCGTGAAATGCGTGTTTCCCTGCGGTTATGCTTCTCGGACATGGCCATCGAGCTGCGGCATCTGCGGGCCTTCCTCGCCATCGCCGAGGAGGGCAACGTCACCCGTGCCGCCGCCCGTCTCCATCTGAGCCAGCCCGCGCTGTCCCGTACGCTGCGCCAGCTGGAGGATCACTTCGGCGCCCGCCTCGTCGACCGCTCCACCCATCACCTGGAGCTGACCTCCGGCGGCCGTACGTTCCGCGACAAGGCCCTCGCCGCCCTGGCCGCCGTCGAGACCGCGCTCGACCCCGGTGGCCTGCGGAGCTGGCCGCTACGGCTGGGCCACCCGTGGGCGGCGCTCGGCGACCACACCGTCCCGCTGCTGCGCCGCTGGGACGAGACCCACCCCGGCACCCCGCTGGAGCTGCTCCGCATCGACGACCGCACGGCGGGCCTCACCCAGGGGAAGGTCGACGCGGCCCTGCTGCGCGGCGAGGTCACCGCGGCCGGGCTCCGCACGGAGGTGCTGATGTCGGAGGAGCGGTTGGTGGTCATGCCGGTGGACAGCCCGCTGGCGGCTCTCCCCCGGATCACCCTGGCGGACCTCGCCGCCCATCCGATCGCCGTCAACACCGTCTCCGGCAACACGACGATGGACCTGTGGCCGCCGACGGCCCGCCCCGCCGCGACCATCGAGGTGGCCAACACCGACGAATGGCTCATCGCGATCGCGGCGGGCCGCGCCGTGGGGATCTCCACCTCGGCGACCCCGAGCCACCACGCGCTCCCCTCGCTGGTCTTCCGGCCGCTCGCGGACGCCCCGGCCGTTCCCGTCGTCCTCGCCTGGCGCGAGGGGGTGGGGCATCCGGCCATCCCAGACCTGGTGGCTCTCGCCCACCAGGTCGTACGGGGCTGAACCCGCCGGTTCGGACGATCCCCCGCGTCGCCCGAACCGGCGGAGGTAACGAGCCAACCTCGAAAGATCGCCGGACAGCCTCCTGCCGGCTGAGTATATTGGCTCGCAGCCAGCCAACGCAGGAGTTACAGCATGTCCCCCCGCAGCCCGTCGGTCAATGAGGAATTGCGCCGCCGATCCCAGGCCCGTCTGCTGCAGGCGACGGTCGAACTGGTCGGTGAGCGCGGCTACGAGGCGACGACGCTCGCCGATATCGCCGACCGGGCGGGGGCCGCCCGCGGTCTGGTCTCGTACTACTTCCCGGGCAAGCGCCAGCTGCTGCAGACCGCCGTGCACCGGCTGATGCACATGGAACTGGCCAGGGCGCTGGAGCGCGAGCCGCGCCCGGAGGGTCCGGACGCCGGTCGGGAGCTGCTGGCGCGCGCGATCGACGCGATTCTCGGGCTCGCCCGGGACCAACCGCGGCTGATGCGTACGCACATGGCCGGGATCCTCGTCGCGGAGGGGTTCATCCAGTGCCCGGAGCAGCAGCGGCTGGCCGCCCTGCTGCGCGACACGGTGACCCGCTACGGCTCACAGGACCCCGAGGCCGACTACCGGCTGCTGCGCGCGCTGTTGATGGGCGCGGTGGTCGCGGTGCTGCTGCCGGGGGCGCCGATGGAGCCGGAGCGGCTGCGGACGGAGCTGTTCCAGCGCTACGGGCTGGACTGGGAGCTGGGTGTCCCGCCGGGCGGGGAGCCGCCCGGCGGGGTTCCGGATCAGCGGTAGTCCGGCTGCGTCTGCACGTTCAGCGCGTGCAGCCGCACCGACCGGGCGCTGTCCGTGCGCCGGTCGTCGATCTTCAGGACGTCGAGGCCCTTGGTGATGTCGTTCGAGTAGATGTAGCCGTTGTAGTAGTACGCGGACCAGGAGCCGCCGGTGACCAGCGTGTCGGCCGAGACCGGACCGCGCTCGAAGTAGCCGATCTCCTTGGGGCGGGTGGAGTCGGTGAAGTCCCAGACGGACACGCCGCCCTGGTACCACGCCTGGACCATGATGTCGCGGCCCTTGGCGGGGATCAGCGAGCCGTTGTGGGCGACGCAGTTCTCGGTGGCGGCCTGGTGGCGCGGGATCTTGTAGTAGCCACGGAACACCAGCTTCCGCTTGTCGCCCTTGCCGACGATGTCGTAGATGCCGTCGGCGCCGCGGGTCGGGCCGGTCGCGTCGTTGCAGGTCGCGGCGACGCCGCCGCCCAGCTCATCGGTGAACACGACCTTGTTTCCGCGCTCGTTGAAGGTCGCCGAGTGCCAGAAGGAGAAGTTGACGTTGTCCTCGACCCGGTCGATGACCCGTGGCTTCGCGGGGTCGGCGATGTCGAGGAGGATGCCGTCGCCCATGCACGCGCCCGCCGCCAGCTTCAGCTTGGGGAACGTGGTCAGGTCATGGCAGCCGGTGGTCTGGCTGACGCCCGGGTTGGTGGAGCCGCCGGGGTTGCCGCCGTCCGGGAAGAGGACGGGGAAGTCGACGACCGCGGCCTTCTCGGGCGCCTTGCGGGGCACCTTGATGACGGAGATGCCGTCGTGCGGCGGCTGGCAGTCCGGGAAGGTCTCGCTGGGCGCGTACGAGGACACGTAGACGTAGACGTTCTTGCGGTCGGGCGCCAGGGTGTGGGTGTGCGAACCGCATGAGGTCTCGACGGCGGCGACGTAGCGCGGATTGCGCTTGTCGCTGATGTCGAAGACCTTCATGCCCTCCCAGGAGGACTTCTCGGTGGCGGGCTGCGTGGTGCTGTTGCAGGAGTTGTCGCTGCGCGAGGAGTCGGTGGAGAGGAAGAGCAGATTCCCGGAGACCGAGACGTCGTTCTGCGAACCGGGGCAGAGCACCTGGCTGACGATCTTCGGGCTCTTCGGCCGGCTGATGTCGTAGATGACGAAGCCGTCGTAGTTGCCCGCGAAGGCGTACCTGCCCTGGAACGCGAGGTCCGAATTGGTTCCCTTGAGGTCCTGCTTGGGGATGTTGGTGAGGTGACTGACGTTGTCGCTGTGAACGATCTCGTCCACCCCGGGGATCTCGCCGTTCTCGATGGCGGCCCTGGTGCCGGATGCCTGGTCCTTCGTCACCCGCTTGCTGTGCGGCGCGTCACCGGGGTCCGGTGTCGCGGCCGCGGGGCCCGCCGCCAGCAACGAGGCCACCAGGCCGAAGGCTGCGACGGCCGCACCGAGGTATCCGCGCCGCTGCGGGGATCTTTCCCACGGCTTCACTGCGTCCTCCCTTATGTCCCTTGTGCCCGCTCGGAGTTGAACGGTGCACGGACGTGGGCAGTATCGCGCCTCTCATGTACACCACAACAGACGGCACCATGGTCATGGCGGAAATTCCCGACTCTCCCTGGAGGAAACGGTGTTGTACCGGCGCACGAGGCTTCACGCCGCATCCCTGGCGTTCGCGGCGACGGCCGTCGCCGCGGCGCTCGCCCTCACCGGCTGTGAGGCGGAGGGCGGCCGGCAGGACACCGGGAAGGGGCCGCAGGGCGGGAAGCCCTCGGTGATCGCCCCGGGGCGGCCGGGCGAGGCGGCGAAGACCCTGTCGGCCGATGAGGCGGCGAAGGCGGGCGACGACGACTCCCCCAACGCCGCCGACCGCGGTTACGTCGCCATGATGATCGAGCACCATCGGCAGGCCCTGGTCATGACCGGCCTCGCCCCCGACCGCGCGAGATCGGCCAAGGTCAGACGGATCGCCGAGCGCATCGCGGCGGCGCAGGGGCCGGAGATCGACGCGATGCGGGGGTGGCAGCGGACCAGCGGCGGCCCGGCGGGCGGAGAGCACCACCACGGCGGGTCGGACTCCATGCCCGGCATGGCCACGCCGAAGCAGCTGGACGCACTGCGCGCCGCCAAGGGCGCAGACTTCGACGCGCTCTTCCTCAAGCTGATGATCGCCCACCACCGGGGCGCGGTCTCCATGGCCACGGACGTCCTCAGCCGCGGCAACAACGTGCGGGTGGAGGAGATGGCCACCGATGTGATCGCACAGCAGAGCAGCGAGATCCGCCGGATGCGGAAGCTGGCGTGACGCGGTCGGGGTGAGCGGCTGAGGCGGGGGCTCGCCTGAGCTGGCCTCGTAAGCGGCTCGCGCGGGCGGCTCACCTGCCCCAGGAGCCCCTTCCGCCACTCGTCTCCGTCGCCCGGCGCGTAGTGCCGGACGCCGTCGCCCGCCGGGTGCGATGCTGGAGACAGCCTGCGGAAGGAGCTCCTCCGTGCTTCGCGTCGCCGTCGTGGGATCCGGGCCGAGCGGTGTCTACGCCGCCCAGGCGCTCGTCCAGCAGCAGGCCGTACCCGAGGTGTCGGTGCATGTGCTGGACCGGCTGCCCTGCCCGTACGGGCTGGTGCGCTACGGCGTCGCGCCCGACCACGAGAAGATCAAGTCGCTGCAGAACACCCTGCGCGCGGTCCTGGAGCACCCCCGGGTCAGGTTCCTCGGCAACGTGCACGTGGGGCCCCCGCCGCTGGTTCCGCAGCGGCTGCTCGGGCTCTACCACGCGGTGGTCTACTGCGTGGGCGCGGCGACCGACCGGCGGCTCGGCGTGCCCGGCGAGGAGCTGCCCGGCAGCTACTCCGCCACCGAGTTCGTCTCCTGGTACAGCGCCCATCCGGACGCCCCCGGCGACGCCTTCGCGCTCGGCGCGCGCTCCGCCGTCGTCGTCGGGGTCGGCAATGTCGCGGTGGACGTGGCCCGCATCCTGGCCCGCGGGGCGGAGGAGCTGCGGCCCACCGACGTACCCCATCTCGCTCTGGGCGCGCTCGCCGACAGCCGGGTCACCGATGTGCACATGGTCGGCCGTCGCGGTCCGTCCCAGGCGAAGTTCACCACCAAGGAGCTGCGCGAGCTGGGCTCGCTGACCGGTGCCGATGTGCTGGTACACGCCGATGAGCTGGCGCTGGACCCGGCGTACCGCGATCCCTCGGGGCTGCCGGCGGCCGGCCGGCGCAACGTCGAGGTGCTGCGCGACTGGGCACGGCGCGAGCCCATGGGCCGTCCGCGCCGCATCCATCTGCGCTTCTTCCTGCGGCCGGCGGCGCTGCTCGGCGAGGGCGCGGTGCGCGCCGTACGGTTCGAGCGGACCGCGCCGGACGGGCGGGGCGGGGTGGCGGGCACGGGCGTCTTCGAGGACATCGACGCGCAGCTGGTGCTGCGGTCGGTGGGCTACCGGGGCGTTCCGCTGCCCGGGCTGCCGTTCGACGAGCGGCGGGGCACCGTGCCGAACGCGGCGGGGCGGGTGCTGCGCGGCGGTGTGCCCGCGCCCGGCGAGTACGTGGCGGGGTGGATCAAGCGCGGTCCGACCGGGGTGATCGGCACCAACCGTCCGTGCGCCAAGGAGACGGTCGCCTCGCTGCTCGCCGACGCGGAAGTCCTGGCGGCGCGGCCGGTGGCCGAGGATCCCCTCGCCGCGCTGCGCGCGGCGGGTGTGGAGCCGGTGGAGTGGACCGGCTGGCTGCGGATCGAGGCGGCGGAGGCGACGCTCGGGGAGGCGCTGGGGCGTACGAGGGTGAAGATCCCGGACTGGACGGAGCTGCTGGGCGCGGCCCGCGCGGAGGACTGACGCTCCTCAGCCGTGGTCGCCCGCCCGGTCGTCCTGGAGGGTGATGGCGGTCAGGACGCTGTCGAGCAGTCCGGGGAACAGCGCGTCCAGGTCCGCGCGGCGCAGGGCGTTCATCTTGGCGGTGCCCCGGTAGATCTGGTGGATCACGCCGCATTCGCGCAGCACCCGGAAGTGGTGGGTGGTGGTCGACTTGCTGACGGGCAGGTCGAACACCGAACAGGACAGGTCGCAGCTCTCCTCGTCCAGGGTCCGCACCACCCGCAGCCGCATGGGGTCGGACAGCGCGTGCAGCACGTCCTCCAGGCGGATCTCCTCGCGCCGCGGATGCTCCAGCGAACGGCCCGTCGGCTGCGTCTCAGGCGTGCTGTGCGTCTGCACGACTGCCGCTCCTCCGCTCCTCGTCACGTCGTTCCGGAATCCACATTGTACGAAGCTTCTCGTAGTTTGACACCCACCGTACTACGACGCTTATCGTATTAAGCATTCTGGTGGAGACACGAGACGGAGCCTGCCGTGAGCGCCCTTTTCACGCCCCTTTCCCTGCGGTCACTGACCGTCCCGAACCGGATCTGGATGGCACCGATGTGCCAGTACTCCGCCGAGGTCTCCGGACCGGCCGCGGGCGTGCCCGGTGACTGGCACTTCTCGCACTACACCTCGCGCGCCGCCGGCGGCACCGGGCTGATCCTCGTCGAGGCCACCGCGGTGAGCCCGGAGGGCCGGATCAGCCCGGCGGACCTGGGGCTCTGGAACGACACCCAGGCCGGGGCGTTCCGCCGGATCACCGCGTTCCTCAAGGAGCACGGCACGACACCGGGCATCCAGCTCGCCCACGCCGGCCGCAAGGCCTCGACCGACCGGCCGTGGCGGGGCGGCGCGCCGCTCGGGGTCGGCGAGCAGGGCTGGCGGCCGGTGCTCGGGCCCAGCCCGGTGCCGTTCGACACCGGGCACCCGGTGCCGGAGGAGCTGACCACCGCGCAGATCGAGGAGATCGTCGGACAGTTCGCCGACGCGGCGCGGCGCGCGCTGGCGGCGGGCTTCGAGGTCGCGGAGATCCACGGCGCCCATGGCTATCTGATCGGCGAGTTCCTCTCTCCGTACAGCAACCACCGCACCGACGAGTACGGCGGATCCTTCGAGAACCGGACGCGCTTCGCGCTCCAGGTCGTGGAAGCGGTGCGCGCGGTGTGGCCGGACGAGCTGCCGCTGTTCTTCCGCGTCTCCGCCACCGACTGGCTCACCGAGACCCGCCGGGACCGGAACGCGGACGCCGACGAGCGGGACGGCTGGACGGTCGACGAGACCGTACGGCTCGCCGCGGAGCTGCGGGCCCGGGGCGTGGACCTTCTGGACGTCTCCAGCGGCGGCAACGCGGCGCGGGTCCCGATCCCGTCCGGCCCGGGCTACCAGGTGCCGTTCGCGGCGCGCGTCCGGGCCGAAACCGGGCTGCCGGTCGCCGCGGTCGGACTGATCACCGAGCCGGAGCAGGCCGAGAAGATCGTGGTGAACGAGGAGGCGGACGCGGTGCTGCTCGGCCGCGAGCTGCTGCGTGACCCGTACTGGGCGCGGCGCGCCGCGCGCGGGCTGGGCACGGACGCGCCGGTCCCGCCCCCGTACTCATGGGCCTGAGACACCCGCGCTGACCTGCGGGAAGGCGCTCCCACGGGCCGTTGTCGGTGGCGGGGTGCAGACTCTGGTGATGTCGGACACATCCTTCATCACCCTCTTCACCCTCCCTCTCCTTCTACGTCCCTAGGAGTGAGTCCGTCATGGACGATGTTCTGCTCGCCGTCGGCACCCGCAAGGGTCTCTTCCTCGGCCGCCGCCGCACCGGCCCGGACTGGGATTTCACCGGTCCGCACTTCCCCATGCAGGCGGTGTACTCCGTCGGCATCGACACCCGCCGCTCCGGCGCGCCGCGGCTGCTGGCCGGTGCGGACAGCTCCCACTGGGGGCCGTCGGTCTTCCGCTCCGACGACCTGGGGAAGAGCTGGCACGAGCCCGCCCGGCCCGCGGTGCGGTTCCCGGAGGGGACCGACACCTCGCTGGAGCGGGTGTGGCAGCTGCACCCGGCCGGGCCCGCCGCGCCCGGGGTGGTCTACGCGGGCACCCAGCCGGGCGCGCTGTTCCGCTCCGAGGACGGCGGGGAGACGTTCACCTTCGTGCGGAGCCTGTGGGACCACCCGCAGCGGCCCGAGTGGGGCGCGGGGTTCGGCGGCCAGGCGGTGCACACGGTGGTCACCGATCCGCGGGACGCCGACGCGGTGACGGTGGCCGTCTCGTCGGGCGGGGTGTACCGGTCGGCGGACGGCGGGGCGAGCTGGGCGCCGTCGAACAGCGGGCTCAAGGCGGAGTTCATGCCCGATCCGTATCCCGAGTTCGGGCAGTGCGTGCACAAGATCGCGCCGGACGCCGTCGATCCCGACCGGCTGTATCTGCAGAACCACGGCGGGGTGTACCGCAGCGACGACCGCGGGGCGCACTGGTCGGAGATCGGCGAGGGGCTGCCCGCCGATTTCGGGTTCGCGATCGCCGCCCATCCGCGGCGCGGCGGAGTCGCCTATCTCTTCCCGGTGTCCGACGGCTCGGACCGCTATCCGCCGGACTACCGCTGCCGGGTCTTCCGCACCCAGGACGCGGGCGCGTCCTGGGAGGAGCGGTCCGCCGGGCTGCCGGGCGAGCCGCACTACGGGGTGGTGCTGCGGGACGCGCTCCGTACGGACGACGCGGACCCGGTCGGGGTGTATTTCGGCAATCGCAACGGCGAGGTGTACGCGAGCGCGGACGAGGGCGAGAGCTGGCGGCAGATCGCCCGGTATCTTCCCGATGTGCTCTGTGTGCGAGCGGCGGTGACCGGATGAGACCGATGAGACCGTGACCGGGTGAGACGGCACGGGGCCACGGGCTGAGCCACTAGAGTGACGCGGTGTGGCTGCACGACCGTTGAACGAAATTGTGGAACCGGGCTGGGCCAAGGCACTTGAGCCCGTGGAAGAGCGCATCGCGGCGATGGGTGACTTCCTGCGGGCCGAGATCGCGGCGGGCCGCACCTATCTGCCCGCCGGAGCGAATGTGCTGCGCGCCTTCCAGCAGCCCTTCGACGAGGTGAAGGTCCTCATCGTGGGCCAGGATCCGTATCCGACGCCTGGTCACGCGGTGGGGCTGAGCTTCTCGGTGGCGCCGGAGGTGCGGCCGCTGCCCGGCAGCCTGGAGAACATCTACCGCGAGCTGCACACCGACCTCGGTCTGCCGCGCCCGTCCAACGGCGATCTGACGCCCTGGACCCGGCAGGGCGTGCTGCTGCTCAACAAGGCGCTCACCACGGCTCCGCGCCGCCCCGCGGCGCACCGCGGCAAGGGGTGGGAGGAGGTCACCGAGCAGGCCATCCGCGCGCTCGCCGGGCGCGGCCGTCCGATGGTGTCCATCCTGTGGGGCCGCGACGCGCGCAACGTACGGCCGCTGCTGGGGCCGCTTCCCTCGGTCGAGTCCGCGCACCCCTCCCCCATGTCGGCCGACCGGGGCTTCTTCGGTTCGCGCCCGTTCAGCCGGGCCAATGAGCTGCTGGTACAGCAGGGGGCGCAACCCGTCGACTGGCGCCTTCCCTGAGCGCTTCTTTCCAGGTGGGCGAGGGGTAGTCTGCCCGCCATGACGACACATCCGAACACCCCTGCGGGCTGGTACGCCGACCCGCAGGGCACCCCCAACCAGCTGCGCTGGTGGGATGGCGCCCAGTGGACCGAGCACACCCACCCCGGCCAGCAGCCGGTTCAGCAGCCGGGCCAGCAGCCGGGCCAGTTCGCGCCGCAGCAGGCCGGGCAGCCGGGGTACGCGGGGCAGGCCGCCCAGCCGCACCCCGATCCGGCCAAGGTCCAGCACCAGGTGCAGCAGCAGGCGCATGTCGCCCCGGCCGGGGGTGGCGGCGGCACGCTGTTCACCGAGCCGGTGCTGGTGGTGAACCAGAAGGCCAAGCTGATCGAGCTGACCAACGAGTACAGCGTCTTCGACCAGCACGGCCGCACCATCGGGTCGGTGGTCCAGGTCGGGCAGAGCACGCTCAAGAAGGTCGCGCGGTTCGTGTCGAGCCTCGACCAGTTCATGACACACAAGCTGGAGATCCGGGACGCGGCCGGGCAGCCGCATCTGGTGCTCACCCGCCCCGCCAAGTTCATCAAGTCCAAGGTGCTGGTGGAGCGCCCGGACGGGCAGCCGGTCGGCGAGATCGTCCAGCAGAACGCCATCGGCAAGATCAACTTCGGGATACAGGTCAACGGCCAGCAGATCGGCGCCATCAAGGCGGAGAACTGGCGCGCCTGGAACTTCGCCATCGTCGACCACACCGACACCGAGATCGCCCGGATCACCAAGACCTGGGAAGGTCTGGCGAAGACCATGTTCACGACCGCGGACAACTATGTCCTGCAGATCCACCGCCAGCTTCCCGATCCGCTGCTGAGCCTCGTGGTGGCCACCGCCCTGACCGTGGACACCGCGCTCAAGCAGGACGCGCGCGGGTTCGGCTGAGCCGGTGGGCGACGCGACGCATGTGCTCGGGATCGACTCGGGCGGATCGGGCGTACGGGTGGCCGTGGCGCGCGCCGAGGCCCTGCTCAGCGGCTCCGCGGAGACGCCGCTGACCTGGGCCTCAGCCACCCCCGTCGGCGTCGGCGACCGGGGCATCGACGCGGCCGGGCTGCTGGAGCGGGTGCTGCCCGCCGCCCATGAGCTGCTGCGCCGGGCCGGGGCGCGGCGACCGGCCGCCGTCTGCGTGGGCGCCGCGGGGATGGCCTCGCTCGGCGACGATCTGCGGGCGACGCTGCCGGGCGCGCTCGCGGAGGAGTTCGGGGTGCGCCGCCTCGCGCTCGCGGCGGACGCGGTGACCGGCTATGCCGGAGCGCTCGGTCAGCGGCCCGGCGCGGTGGTCGCCGCGGGCACGGGCCTGATCGCGCTGGGCGCGGTGCCGCTGCCGGTGCCGGTTCCCTCAGCGGGGGGCGACGCTACGACCGCAGACCCCGCGACCGCAGACCCCGCGACCGGCGGCCGCGTACCCGGGTGGCGGCGGGCCGACGGGTGGGGGCATCTGCTGGGCGACTGCGGCGGCGGGGCGTGGATCGGGCGGGCCGGTCTGGAGGCCGCGATGCGCGCGTACGACGGGCGTGAGGGCGGCTCGGGGCCGCTGCTGGCCCGGCTGGAAGCGGTCTTCGGCCCGGCCGGTGAGCTGCCGGGGAAGCTGTATCCGCGTCCCGACCGGCCCGCCGTACTGGCCTCCTTCGCAGCGGAGGTCGGCCGGTGCGCCGGCGGCGGCGATCCGGTCGCGGAGGCGATCCTGCGGGACGCCGCCCGCCACATCGCCCAGGCCGCCGCGGCGGTCTGTCCCCGGCCGGAGGCCGGTGACATCGCCACCGGTGACATCGCCACCGGTGACACCGCGACCGGTGACATCGCGCTGACCGGCGGCCTCTTCCGCATGGGCGCGCCCCTGCTGGCGCCCCTGCGCGCCGAGCTGGCCGCGCGGCTGCCGGGGGTACCGGTCACCGAGGCGGCCGGGGATCCGCTGGACGGCGCCCTGTGCGTCGCGGCGGCGCTCGCCGCCGGGGAGCTGCGGCTGCCGCTGGACGCGGGACTGCTGAGCGTCATCACCACGTGATGCACGACGACAACGCCCGTTAGCCGGGACGGGGGTTCCGCATTACGGACACCCTATCCGGTGTCCGAGCAGCTCTGTTCGCCCCCGCGCAGCATCGAACAGCGAGGCTCGGCAAAAGGGGACAGAAAACGCCCAGTCGCCCCCCTCCCGAACAGCCAACCCTATAGAGCGACTAACATGCGGCGCCATGAGCTCCCCCACAGGGCCCGCGTCCGGCCTGCCAGTACGAATGCCGCGTCCCCGCCAGCCCGGACGGCACCGCCGCCCGGAGCCCGCGGCCGCACCCGTGGGCGCACCGCCGCTGGTGCTGGCCGTTCCGGGGACCCCGGAAGCCGCCACCAGGGGCCTGGCCGAGGAGATCGTGAGCATCGCCCGCTCCGAGCTGCCCGGCCTCGACGCCCAGGTCGGCTATGTGGACGTGGAAGGCGAGAACGCGGAGTTCCCGCAGCTGGAGTCCGTGCTCGCGCGCGCCGCCCAGGACCGCACCGAGCGGCTGCGCCAGGCGCGGGAGGCCGCCAAGGCCACCGCCGCGGCCACCGCGGAGGCGATCGCCGCGGCCGAGGCCGCGGGCGAGGAGATCCCGGAGATGCCTCCGCCGCCCTCCGTCCCGACCGACGGCCCGTCGGCCGTGGTGGTCCCGCTGCTCGCGGGCCCGGACAACGCGCTGCTGCGCCGGATACGCCAGGCCGTCATGAGCAGCGGCTCCGCCGCCGAACTCACCGATGTCCTCGGCCCGCACCCGCTGCTCGCGGAGGGCCTGCACGTCCGTCTGTCGGAAGCGGGCCTCGCCCGCGCCGACCGGGCCCGCCTCTTCACCGTGGCGACCGCCGCGGACGGCATCATCCTGGCCACCGTGGGCGGCGGCGAGGCGGCCGACGCCGGTGGGATCACCGGCATGCTGCTCTCCGCGCGCCTCGCCGTGCCGGTGATGGCCGCCGCGCTGGACGAGGACGGGGCCGTGGTCCGCGTCGCCGAGCAGCTGCGCTCCGCCGGTTCGGCCCGGCTCGCGCTCGCGCCGTACCTCATCGGCCCGGAGGTGTCCGCCGAGCTGACCAAGGCGGCCGCCGAGGAGGCGGGCTGCGCCGCGGCCGAGGCGCTGGGCGCCTACCCGGCCGTGGGCAAGCTGGTGCTGTCGAAGTACGCGGCCGCGCTGGGCATCACGCTTCCGGCGTCCGCGGGGCTGCGCTGAATCGTCTCGGCAGCCGAGGGGCCTGCGAGGCGCGGGGCACGACACCCCGCGCCCGGCCCGCCCCATGACGCCCCGTACGAGCCCCCCGCGGCCCGTGCACCCCACGCGGCCCACGCGGCCCACGCGGTCAGCCGAAGATCACGCAGGACGCGGCCGGTACCTCGATGGAACCGCCGCGGCTCGGCACCCCGGTGGTGGGGTCGAGGCCGAACCAGGTGACGTCGCCCGAGCGTTCGTTCGCGACGTAGAGACGGCTGCCCGAGGGGTCGAGGGCCAGGTCACGCGGCCAGTGGCCGCCGCAGCGCGTGGTGGTGACCAGCTCCATGCGGTCGCCCGGGGTGTCGAGGGCGAGCGTCGCGACGCTGTCGTGGCCACGGCCGGCGACCCAGACGAAGCGGCCGTCCGGGGAGACCGCCGCCTCGGAGGGGAAGGTGTCGGTTTCCGTGCCGGGCGGGACGACGCGGGTCTCGGCGAGCGGTTCGAGGGTGCCGGACGCCGCGTCCCAACGGCACACCGTGACCGTCGGATCCAGCTCGTTGACGACGTACGCGCGGTCGCCGCGCGGGTGGAACGCCAGATGACGCGGCCCGCTCCCGGCCCGCAGCCGGACCTTCCGGCGCGCCCTCGGCCCGGCGGGCTCGTACACCCAGACGGCGTCGGCGCCGAGGTCGACGCTCAGCAGCCAGCCGCCGGACGGGTCCGGCAGCACCTGGTGGGCGTGCGGCTCACTCTGCCGTTCGTGGTCGGGGCCGCTGCCCTCGTGGCGCAGCACCGCCGTCGGCTCGCCGGGCCCGCCGTCTTCGCCGACCGGCAGCGCGCTGACGCTGCCGGAGCCGTAGTTGGCGGTGAGCAGATGCCCGGCGGCGAGCGCGAGATGGGTGGGTGCCGCGCCGTGGACGGGGACGGGGTCGCCGAGGAGGGTGAGCGGGCGGGCGGGGTCGTCGCCGGTCCGGAAGGCGGCGGCCGCGCCGTCGTCGGTCTCGCTCACCGCGTAGAGGACGTCCCCGCCGGGTGAGAGCGCGAGATACGAGGGGTTGGCGACCTCGTCCGTGGCGTAGCGCGGTGTCAGCGCCCCCGTGGCGCGGTCGACGTCCGCGACGGTGATCCCGGCTCCGCCCGCCTCGGTGAACGACCCGATGTACGCCCTGTACGCCCGTTGCTCCGTGCTCACCGTGCTGCCTCTCCAGCGGTTCCGCTTGCGGCCGACGCTAACAGCCCGGCCCGGACCAGGACTCTGGAATGGACGATTCCGTGCTTGACGCGCCGTCGGCGGGCCCCGGTCGGCGGAACCGCGGCCCGGTCCTCAGGCCCGCACCGGTGCGCGCAGCGGGTCGGCGAGGCCGGTCAGGGCGGCCTCCAGGTCGTGCAGATGGGCCAGGGCCCGGTCGGTGGCCGGGTGGGGCGGCGGCCCGGCGGGGGCGGGGGCGGCGCAGGACGGGCCGACGGGGGCGGTCAGGCGGCCCACCGCCGCCTCGACCCGCGCGCACGCCGCGGTCGGACGGGCGTCGTGGGACGCGACCGGGTCGGCGGCGAGCGCGGCGAGGCCGCGGGCCTGGCGGGCGCAGTCGTCGAGCGCCAGCATGACCTGGCGCGCCCTCGCCCGGCGGGCGCGCAGCGGGCTGAGCGGGTGCAGCAGCGGGGCGATCGACGCCCGCAGGCCCCGCAGCGCCGACTCCAGCTCGGCGACGTGCGGCGCGGGGTCGGCGGCCGGGTCGCCCGCGAGCCGCCGTGCGGCGTCGGCGGCGCAGTGCCGTACGGACTCCAGGGCGCGCCGGATCCACGCGTCCGTCGCGGCGTGGGTGGTCACCGGGAGCACCAGCGCCACGGCCAGGCCCGCCCCGGCCGCGCCGACGGCGGTCTGCTCCAGGCGCAGCGCGAGCAGCCCGGGGTGCAGCACGCCGAGCAGGCCGTAGAGCAGCCCGGCCATCAGCGTCACGAAGAACACCATCCAGCTGTACGACAGCGGCGCGGTGTAGAAGATCCCGAAGACGCAGGCGGCGACGAGGACGGCGGTGGGCGCCGGGGCGCCGTGCAGCGGTACGGCGACGGCGAGCCCGGCCGCGATGCCGCCGGCGGTGCCGATGACCCGGCGGAAGCCGCGTACCAGCGTCTCACCGCGTGAGGCGGTGTTGACGAAGATCCACCAGGCGGTGCCGACGGCCCAGTACCACCGCTCCCCG
The DNA here is from genome assembly GCF_042958345.1 of Streptomyces sp. NPDC007983. Classification (NCBI taxonomy): domain Bacteria; kingdom Bacillati; phylum Actinomycetota; class Actinomycetes; order Kitasatosporales; family Streptomycetaceae; genus Streptomyces; species Streptomyces sp. NPDC007983. The sequence continues at coordinate 158,898 of NZ_JBIBJI010000015.1, read as the reverse complement.
GAGAGCGCCTGGCCGACGGCGAGCGCGAAACCGCAGGCGGCGGCCGCCTGGAACGCCTGCCGGGTGGCGGGCGGCGCGGGCGCGGCGGCGGGCGCCCCGGGGGTGTGCCGCTCGACGCACCACACCCCGAACCGTACGAGCGCGGCGACCGCCACGCCCATCGGCACCACCACGGCCAGCACGGGCAGTTCACCCGGCCCGGCGCCCAGGAACTGGGCAGCGAAGAACATCATGAACGCGAAGATGCCGAAGGCGTTGCCGCGCGGCCCCCACCGCCGGGCGGCGACGCCGCAGAAGACCACCGCGAGAAAGGCCGCGTCGCGCCCGGGCGGCACCCGGTGCAGTACGGCGGCCAGCGCCAGCACCGGCAGGCCGACGGCCGGGAGCAGCGCGGTGGTGAGGGCCTGCCGTCGTACGGTCGGGTCGGCCACCGTGAACAGCGCGAGGAGCGCCGCGAGCCCGCCCACGACCGCGGCCTGCAGGGGCAGCCCGGCCCACGCGACCGCGGCGACCGCCGAGCCGACGCCGAGCACGGCCCGCGCCGAGACCCGCAGCCGCCGCAGCCCCGGATCGGGAGCCGCGAACATCCTCGCGCCGAGCCCCACCCACGTCCGAAAGTCGCGCAGCACCGCTGTGACCTGTTCCTTTCCCCTCCGGGCATGACAAAGGCGCTGCGGGGACCCGGATGCGGCTTCCTTGCCGTCCGGCGCAGCCCAGCGCAACGCCATCTGCCCATAAGAGAAGCACCCCATTACCATCGGCTCAAGCGATCACCGTTCGGCTGGGCCATTGGTACAGTCATTCGGCGGAGATTCCGACCATGAGGGAGCCGATGGCCCATGCCCGCACCGGGGGACGCGGTGGACGCGCTCGACGCGAAGATCCTGCGGCTGCTGCTGGAGCAGCCGCGCACCAGCGTGCGCGAGTACGCCCGGCTCCTGGACGTCGCCCGCGGCACCGTGCAGGCGCGGCTGGACCGGCTGGAGCGGGCGGGCGTGATCACCGGCTACGGGCCGTCGCTCTCCCCCGCCGCGCTCGGCCATCCGGTGCTGGCCTTCGTGCACATCGAGGTCACCCAGGGCCACCTGGACGACGTGGGCGACGCGCTGGCCACCGTCCCGGAGATCATCGAGGTGTTCTCGACCACGGGCGCCGGTGATCTGCTGACGCGGGTCGTGGCGCGGGACAACGAGCATCTGGAGGACGTCGTGCAGCGGCTGATCCGGCTGCCGGGGGTGGTCCGCACCCGCACCGAGATGGTGCTCAGGGAGCGGGTGCGGCATCGGATGCTGCCGCTGGTCGACGCCGTGGGGCAGACCGCGGGAACCCGCCGTCGGCCCTGATCACGTCCTTGGCATGCTGTCCGTATGAGCATCCGGCGGACCCCTTCTGTGATCTTCGACCTCGACGGCACGCTCGTGGACAGCGAGCCCAACTACTACGAGGCGGGCCGGCGCACCCTCGCCCGGTACGGCATCACCGGCTTCACGTGGGAGGAGCACACCCGGTTCATCGGGATCGGCACCCGCGAGACGCTGGAGACCCTGCGCGCGCGGTACGCGATCGACGCGCCGGTGGACGAACTGCTGGCCGTGAAGAACGGCCATTACCTGGAGCTGGTCCGCGCCTCCACCACCGTGTTCGGCGAGATGCGGGCGTTCGCCGAGCGGCTGCACGCCGCCGGGCATCCGATCGCCGTGGCGTCCGGTTCCTCCCGGCCCGCGATCGAGGCCGCGCTGACCGCCACCGGTCTGGACGCGCTGCTGCCGCTGTACGTCTCCGCGGAGGACATCGGGCGCGGCAAGCCCGAACCGGATGTCTTCCTGGCCGCCGCGCGGCTGCTGGCCACCGATCCGGCGGACTGTGTGGTGGTCGAGGACGCCGGGCCCGGGGTGGAGGCGGCGCGGCGGGCCGGGATGCGCTGCATCGCCGTGCCGTATCCCGGGGGCGCCGCCGGGGACGGCTCGGCGTACGACCACGCCGGGCTGATCTTCCGCGGCGGTCAGGGGGAGTTCGACGCGCGGGTGGCCTACGACTGGGTGACGGCCGGTGGTTGACACCCCGACACATCGTCATTTTCCCCCCGGTGAGACGATACCGGCGCCCACCCATCATCGGAGGAGAGCGAGGGCGTATGGGATTACATCGGGGTAACGCGGGCCGCCGCCGGGGAGCGGCCGTCATCGCGGCCACGGTGGCGCTGGCGGTCGCCGCGCCGGTCGCGAGCGCGCAGGCGGCACCGGCCGCCCCGGCGGCACAGACCGCCGCCGGTCCGTCCGGCATCCGGGCCAAGGGCGCGTATCTGCTCGACAACAGCGCGAACAAGAAGCTGTGGAGCAAGAGCCCGGACACCAAGCGCCAGATGGCGAGCATCACCAAGCTGATGACGGCGGTCGTGGTGCTCGACACCCGCGGCGTGAACCTCAACAAGAAGGTCACCGTCAAGCAGGCGTACCTGGACTACATCAGGACCAGTGGCGGCAGCGCGGCGGACCTGAAGAAGGGCGACAAGCTCACGGTCAGGCAGCTGCTGTACGGCATGCTGCTGCCGTCCGGCTGTGACGCCGCGATGGCCCTCGCCGACACCTTCGGCAGCGGGAGCACCACCGCCAAGCGCACCAAGTCGTTCGTCTCCAAGATGAACAAGAAGGCGGCCGCGCTGGGGATGACCAGGACCCGGTACGACTCCTTCGACGGCATCTCCACGCACGGCGCCAACTACACGACCGCCCGCGACCTGGCGAAGCTGGCGCGGCACGCGCTCGGCAACGCCACCCTGCGCACGGTGGTCAAGACCGTCGACACCGAGCAGAAGGCCCCGGCGGCCAACGGCCGGACCAGGTACTACTACTGGAGCAACAGCAACAAGCTGCTGGGCTCGTACAACGGCGCCATCGGGATCAAGACCGGTACGGGTACCGCGGCGGGCAAGTGCATCGTGTTCGCCGTCAAGCGGAGCGGCCGTACGGTCGTCGGGGTGCTCCTCGGTGACAGCAACCGGTATCCGGACGCGAAGAAGATGCTCGACTGGGCGTACCACACCGGCACCACGGTGACCTGGCGCAAGCTCCCCGCGGGCGCCCCGCAGGACTGACGTCACCCACGCCCGGTGCCCCGGCGGGGGCACCGGGCGTGGCGTACGCCGCGTGGCGTACGCCGCTCAGGGGGCGCCACTCAGGGGCGCGGGGCGAAGTCCCGCCAGGGCTTGCCCGCGACCGGCTCGGTGTCGACCCACAGAGACGTCACACAGTGCGGGCACACGTAGGCGACGACGGTGAGCGCGTCGTGGACGCGGACATCGCCGCCCAGGTCGTCCGGGCCGAGCGTCACCCGGCCCGCGAGGCCTTCCCAGCCGCCGGACAGCGAGCCGAGTCCGGCTCCGCAGTGGCGGCAGGCGGCGGACGGCCCGTCGGGGCCGGGGAACGTGCTGAGGGCGCTGCCCCAGATCCCGGTGGGCTCCCCCGCGACCGCTTGGGCGCCGCCCGCCGGGGCGGTCATGCGGGCGCGGCGGTCCTCGCGGATCCGCTCCCGGCGGGCCGCCGTCGCGGGCCCGTCCACGCCGCCTGCCGGGGTCAGGGCGACTCCGTACAGCCGGTCGGCGGCCTCCGGGGTCACCGCGTGGCGTTCGACGTCGGCGGCCACCCGGGCGGGGTCGCGCAACAGCGGGTCGCCGTAGCCGCCGCCGTTCTGGACGGTGCACTCGAAGACGTCGCCGTGGGCGATGCGGGCCGCCGGGGAGACGCCGGGCAGCGTTTCATGGCTGCCGTCGAGGTCGCCGAGCCGGGTGATGGCCTGCCCGGACGCCAGCCGGTCCAGCGGCCCGGCGGCGGTGACGCGCTCGAAGCGGGCGCACGATCCGGGCAGGCCGCCGAAGAGGCCGGTGCGGTTGGGCAGCGAGACGCCATGGGTGCCCAGGACGCCGGTCACCTCCGGGGTGTCGATCGGGGTGAGGGCGAACTGGATGCCGTTTCCGCCGCGGTGGGTGCCCGCGCCGCCGGAGTCGGGGACCTGGCGGCGCCACAGGTACATCAGCGGATGCCGCATCTCCTGCTGTTCGACGTCGGTCGCGCCGCCGCCGAGGATGACCATCGCGCCGCCCGCGTCGACCCCGTCGCGGAAGGAGAAGGCGGGCCCGCCCCACATCAGCGAGTCCATGTACATCGAGGCGAACGGCTGCCCGTGCTGGTCGGCGCCGCCGAACTGGCTCAGCTGCCACGAGCCGTCGCTCGGGCCGAACGCGAAGCTCTCGTACCGCTCGGAGAAGCTGAGCATCTTCGCGATCGCGCCGCCCGCCGAGCAGGTCGCCGTCCAGTTGGCGCCCGCGGCGCCGCCGCTGACGGGCATCGGCTCGACGGCGGTGACGCACAGCCCGTCGGGCGCCCTGACCTCCACCGGACGCATGATGCCGTGGTTCCAGGGGATCTCCGAGCCGAACGTGCACAGCATGAGCGTGGCCACGGCGCCGAGCAGCCCGCCGCGGGTGGTCATGCCGTACGCGGGGCTCTGCGGGCTGGCACCGGAGAAGTCGAAGACCAGCCGGTCGCCCGTCTTCTCCAACCGGCAGGGGACCTCCAGCAGTTCGATGCCCTGGTCGCCGTCGTCCCCCGAGCCGTCGGGACGGTCCAGGTACGAGGTGTGCTCGTACACCCCGTCCGGCAGCTCGCTCAGCATGGCCCGCAGATCGGCCTCGCTGTGGTCGAGGGTGCGCTCCATGGTGGTGCGCACCTGGCCGGTGCCGTAGCGGTCGCACAGCTGGTGGAAGCGGCGCTCGGCGACGCGCAGTCCGGCGAGGAAGGCGCGGAAGTCGTTGGCGACCGTGGTGGCCATGCGGGAGTTGGCGACGATGGTGTCCCACAGCTCCTGGTTGACCGTGCCCTTGCGGACGATCCGGCCCGGCGGGATCCGGATGCCCTCCTGGTAGACGTCGGTGGCGGTGGTGCACCAGCTGCCGGGGTCCATGCCGCCGAGGTCGACCTGGTGGGCCATGCAGCCGAGCCAGGCGACCAGTTCGCCGTCCCGGAAGACCGGGGCGCAGAACTGCACGTCGTTCTGGTGCATCGCGGCGATGTAGGGGTCGTTGATGATGAAGACGTCGCCGGATTCGATGTCGTCGTACCGGCGCTGGAACTCCCGGATCGCCATGGCGCCCGTGTAGACGGGGGTCAGCAGATAGGTGCCGATGACGGCCATCTCGCCGGAGGCCGTGTAGATGCCGAAGTTGTAGTCGGTGGCGTGGACGACCGGGGAGCCGGAGACGTGCTCGACGGTGGTGGAGCCCTCGGCGTTGATGGACCAGAGCTTGTGCCGGATCACCTCGTGGGTGACGGGGTCGGCCGTCCCGTTCGCGGCGGCCGCTTCCGTGCGTGCGGCGGTGTTCATCGTTGCTCCTTGATCGGGGGCGGGACGCGGCTCAGGGGCGGTTGTGGATGACGATGCCGCCGAGCCGGTCGACGACGGCCTCCTGGCCGGAGGCGATGACGACGGTGGTGTCCGGCAGCTCGACGATGGCCAGGCCGTCGATGCGCAGGCCCTCGTGGAGGTGGTCGGCGCGGTAGACGGTGGCGTCGGTCCACTCGCCGCCGCTGAACACCCGCCGGGTGTCCGGCCCGGCCACGGTCCCGGCGTCCTGGGGCCGCCGTACGGCGTCGAGTTCGGCGCGGGGGACGGGGCTCGCCGCGACGACCCGGAAGGTGGTGATCTCCACGCCGCCCTCGGGGAACGCCGAGCCCTTGCCGAACCGGCCCTCGTAAGCGTCGATGAACCGATCGACCATGGCGTCGACTTCCGCGCCGGTGATCGGGCCGTTGTCGAAGCCGACGGTGAGCACATGGATCTGGGCCCGGAAGCGGATCTCGACGGACCGGGTGAAGGTCACCGTCTCCCGGTCGGCCCCGGCCGCGACGAGCCCCTGGACGGCCCGGTCCTGCAGTGCGGTGAAGGCCGCCTCGATCTCCTCCGGCGGCAGCGCGGCCCCGTAGTCGGTGGTGCCGGGCGGCGCCTGGAGGGGCTTGGACAGCTCCTCGACCATGGTCAGATCGGAGCTGCCGATGCCGAACGCCGAGTGGACGGAGGCGGTGAGCGGGACGACGATCCGCGGGCAGCCCAGCTCGGCGCCGTAGGAGAAGGCGTGCAGCGGGCCCGCGCCGCCGTACGCGAACACCGCGAAGTCGGCCGGATCGTAGCCCTGTTCCACGGTCACCTGGCGCACCAGGTCGGCCATCCGGGCGTCCACGATGGTCTTGATGCCCTCGGCGGCCTGCTCGACGGTCAGCCCGGTCGGCCGGGCGATGTGCTCCTCGATGGCGGCGCGGGCACGCTCCACGTCGAGGGTGAGCCGCCCGCCGAGGAAGTTGTCGGGGTTGAGGTAGCCGAGCACCAGGTCCGCGTCGGCGACCGTGGGGCGCTCGCCGCCGCGCCCGTAACAGGCCGGTCCGGGGTGGGCGCCCGCGCTCTCGGGGCCGACGGCCAGCACCCCGCCCCGTACGGAGGCGATGGAACCGGCCCCGGCGCCGATGGCGCGCACCGCCACGGACGGCAGGGCGAGCCGGTCGCGGCCGATGAGGGTGGTGTTGGACATGACGGGGCGCTCGTCCAGCACCAGCCCGACGTCGAAGCTGGTGCCGCCCATGTCGGTGGTGACGATGTTGCGGTGCTGGTCGCGGCTGCCCAGGTACTGGGAGGCGACCACGCCGCCGACCGGCCCGGACATCACGGCCGCCGCCGCGCGCTTCTCCGCCTCGGCGAAGGTCGCGAGCCCGCCGCCGGACTGCATGAGCAGCGGCCCGGTCCGCAGGCCCGCCGCGGCCAGGGTGGATTCGAAGCTGTCCAGCGACGCCCCCAGCAGCGGGCGCAGACCGGCGTTGACCGCGGTGGTCAGGGTGCGCTCGTACTCCCCGATCCGCGGCAGGAATTCGCTGGACAGCGTGACGCTCGCCCCGGGCACCTCCTCGGCCACGATCTCGCCGACCCGGCGCTCGTGGGCGTCGTCGGCGAACGACCAGAGCAGCGAGACCGCGAAGACCTCGGCGCCGGCGTCCCGCAGCCGCGCCACGGCCCGCCGCACGTCGTCCTCGTCCAGCGGGCAGACGACCCGGCCCGCGTAGTCGACGCGCTCGGTGACCTCCTCGGTCAGCGAACGGGGCACCGCCGGGGGCTGCTTCACCAGCGTGCGGAACCGCTTGATCTCCTCCTCTTCGAGCCCGGTCCCCTTGAATCCGCGCATCGTCGTGAGGGTGTCCCCGAAGCCACGGGTCTGGATCAGGCCGACCTTCTTGGTGCGGCCCTCGAGCATGGCGTTGGTGGCGATCGTGGTGCCGTGGGCGAACATCTCGACGTCCGCGAGCAGTTCCGCCAGGTCGACGCCGCGCGCGTCGGCGGCGTCGACCAGGGTGTTCAGCACCCCTTCGGCGGGGTTGGCGGGAACGGTGGAGGACTTGTACCGGCCCACCCGTCCCGTGTCATCGATCACGACGGTGTCGGTGAAGGTGCCACCGATGTCGGAAGCCACGTAGTACGAAGGCATCCGGGAAGGATCACTCCTTGGTTTGCAGGCGATGCACGACGTGACGAGCCTTTCCGTCACGCCGGATCGCTGTCAACCAGAGATGATCTTCGTCGGGTGCCGAGGAGTCAGGCGGCCACGTGCGCCCCCGCCTCCCCGTCGCGGTGGATGGGTGTCCCCGAGCCGGTCAGCGGCACGCCCGTGCCGCCCCGCCGCGCCGCGACGATCTCCGCCGCGATGGACAGGGCGGTCTCCTCGGGCGTACGGGCGCCGAGGTCGAGGCCGATCGGCGAGCGCAGCCGGGCCAGTTCGCGATCGGTGAGACCCGCCTCGCGGAGCTTGCGGGTGCGGTCCTCGTGGGTGCGGCGCGACCCCATGGCGCCGACGAACGCGACCGGCAGCCGCAGGGCCTCCTCCAGCAGCGGGACGTCGAACTTGGCGTCATGGGTGAGCACGCACAGCACCGTTCGGCCGTCGGTCGCCGTCTGCCGCAGATAGCGGTGCGGCCAGTCGACCACGATCTCGTCGGCCTCGGGGAAGCGGACCCGGGTGGCGAAGACAGGACGGGCGTCGCACACCGTCACGTGGTAGCCGAGGAACTTGCCCGTGCGGGCCAGTGCCGCGGCGAAGTCCACCGCGCCGAAGACGATCATCCGGGGCGGCGGCACGCTCGACTCGACGAACACCGTCAGGCCGGACGGGGCCTCTTGGTGCCCGGGCAGGGTGAACGCACCGGTGCGGCCCGCCGCCAGCAGGGCGCCCGCCTCGTCCGCCGCCGTACGGTCCAGCTCCGGATCGCCGCCGAGGCCGCCCTCGTACGAGCCGTCGGGGCGGACGAACAGCGCCCGGCCGAGGAGTTCGGCCGGGCCCCGGGACACCCGGGCGACCGCGGCCGTCTCCCCGCGGGCGGCGGCCGACAGGGCCGCCGCGAACACCGCCCGGGCCGGCGCGTCCGCCCGCACCGGCGTGACCATGACCTCCAGCACACCGCCGCAGGTCAGCCCCACCGCGAAGGCGTCCTCGTCGCTGTAGCCGAACCGCTCCAGCACCGTTTCGCCGTCCTCCAGCGCCTGGAGGCAGCGGTCGTACACCGACGCCTCCACACAGCCGCCGGAGACCGAGCCGATGGCAGTGCCCTCGGAGTCGACGGCGAGGGCGGCGCCGGGACCCCGTGGCGCGCTGCCACCGACGGCCACGACGGTGGCGACGGCGAAGTCCCGGCCCTCCTCGACCCACCGGTCCAGCTCGGCGGCTATGTCAAGCATCCCCGTCCCCACCCGGCGCGGTGCCCGCCAGCAGAACGCGGTCGGGGCGGATCGGCAGGTGCCGGTGGCGTACGCCGGTCGCGTGCCAGACGGCGTTGGCGACCGCCGCGGCCGCTCCGACGATCCCGACCTCGCCGATGCCCTTGATGCCGACCGGGTCCTCCGGGTCCGGGTCGTCCACCCAGCCCACCTCGATGGGCGGCACGTCGGCGTGCGCGGCGACGTGGTAGCCCGCGAGGTCGGGGCCGACGTGGCCGCCGAACGCCCGGTCCCTGACCGCCTCCTCGTGCAGCGCCATGGACAGGCCCCAGACCATGCCGCCACGGAGCTGGCTCTGCGCCGTCAGCGGGTTGACGATCCGGCCCGCCGCGAAGATGCCCAGCATGCGCCGCACCCGGACCTCGCCGGTGGCGGCGTCCACGGCGACCTCGGCGAACTGCGCCCCGAAGGAGTGGCGTTCCTTCTGCGCGAGGGCGCCGATGGCCTCGGCGGTGTTCGACCGCGCGGTGATGCCCTCCTCCGGAATGCCGCCGCCGAGGGCCAGTTGCTCGCGCAGCTCCTTGGCCGCGGAGGTGACCGCCCAGGCCCAGGAGCGGGTGCCCATGGAGCCGCCCGCGATCATGGCCTGGCCGAAGTCGCTGTCCGCGATGCGCATGTGGATACGGCTCGGCTCCACCTCCAGCGCGTCCGCCGCGATCTGGGTGAGCGCGGTCCTGGCGCCGGTCCCGATGTCGGCCGCGGTGATCCGTACCGTGAAGGTGCCGTCCGCCTCGGCGGTCACGGCCGCCGTGGACGGCATGGCGTTCGAGGGGAACGTGGCCGCCGCCGTGCCCGTCCCGAGCAGCCAGCGGCCTTCGCGGCGCAGCCCGGGGCGCGGGTCGCGGTCCGCCCAGCCGAACCTGCGGGCGCCCTCCTCGAAGCAGTCGATCACCCGGCGGGTGCTGTACGGCAGCCCGGACACCGGGCCCGCCTCGGGTTCGTTGCGCGCGCGCAGCGCGATCGGGTCCAGGCCGCACTTCTCGGCGAGTTCGTCGAGCGCGGACTCCAGCGCGAACGAGCCCGGCGCCTCGCCCGGCGCGCGCACGAAGGTCGGCGTGGGCACGTCGAGCGCCACGACGCGGTTGACGGTGTGGTGTGCGTCGGCGTCGTACATCGCGCGCCCGTAGTCGGCGCTGCGCTCGATGAATTCGTGCACGGTCGAGGTGAGGCTCTGGGCCTGGTGGTCGAACGCGCGCAGCCGCCCGTCCGCGTCGGCACCGAGCCTGACGTGCTGCACCGTGGGGCTGCGGTAGCCGGTGATGGAGAACATCTGGCGGCGCGTCAGGACGACCCGGACCGGGCGGTGCAGGACGGTCGTGGCCATCACGGCCGCCACCTGGTGCGGGCGGACCCCCTTGGAGCCGAAGCCGCCGCCGACGTGCTCGGAGCGCACCCGCACCGAGCCGAGGTCGAGGGAGAACATCTTGGCCAGCTCGTCGGCCACCCACATGCTGCCCTGGTTGGAGTCGACGATCTCCAGCCGGCCGCCTTCCCAGCGGGCGGTGGCCGCGTGCGGCTCCATCATGGCGTGGTGCTCTTCCGGAGTCGTGTACTCCGAGTCCACGACGACGGCCGCCGCGGCGAGCCCGGCCTCGATGTCGCCCTTCGCGGTCTCCGCCTGCGAGCCCTCCGGGACGTACGTACCGGGGCGCCCGGCGGAGAACGCGATGTCGTGCGGCTCCTCGTCGTACCGGACGACCAGCGCCTCGGCGGCCTCCCTGGCCTGCTCGGGCGTCTCCGCGACGACCAGCGCCACCGGCCAGCCCACGAAGGGCACCCGGTCGGTCTGGAAGAGGGTGATGGTCGGGTCGGGCTTGCCCAGCAGGCCGACGTAACTGCCGTCGACCTGCGGGGCGTTCCCGTGGTGCAGGACGGTGAGGACGCCGGGCATCGCCTCGACGGGTTCGGTCTCCACCGCGCGGATGCGGCCGCGGGCGATGGTGGACACCACCAGCCAGCCGTGGGCCAGGTCGGCGAAGGGGATCTCACCGGCGTAGCGGGCGGCTCCGGTGACCTTCTCGCGGCCCTCCACGCGGGTGTGCGCGGCTCCGACGGACGGGGTGACGGCGGCGGTTCCGGTCGTCGTGGTCATCGGACGGCCTCCTCGGAGAGTTCGGTCAACATGGCCACGACGAGGTTGCGCATCAGCGTCACCTTGTATCCGTTCTGGGGCAGCGTCTCGGCGGCCGCCAGTTCGGCGTCCGCGGCGGCGGCGAACGCCTCACCGCTCACCGGTCCCCCGGTCAGCACCCGCTCGGCCTCGCGGGCGCGCCACGGCCGGGACGCCACCGCGCCGAAGGCCAGGCGCACTTCGTGGACGACACCGTCCCGGACGTCGAGGGCGGCGGCGATCGAGCCGATCGCGAACGCGTACGAGGCGCGCTCGCGCACCTTCCGGTAGCGCGAGACGGTGGCGACCGGAGCGGGCGGCAGGCTGACGCCGGTGATCAGCGCGCCGGGCGGCAGGGCGGTCTCCAGATGCGGGGTGTCCCCCACCGGCAGATAGAACGCGGACATGGGCAACTCGCCCGGCCCGTCCGCCGTTTCGTAATGGACCACTGCGTCGAAGGCGGTCAGCGCCACGCCCATGTCCGAGGGGTGGATGGCCACACAGTGCTCGGATGCGCCGAGGATGGCGTGGTTGTGGTGCTCACCCTCGATGGCGGGACAACCGCTGCCGGGGACGCGCTTGTTGCACGGCTTGGACGTGTCGGTGAAGTAGCCGCAGCGGGTGCGCTGGAGCAGGTTTCCGCCGACCGTGGCCATGTTGCGCAGCTGTCCGGAGGCGCCGGCCAGCACGGCCTGGGCCAGTGCCGGGTAGCGGGAGCGCACATCGGGGTGGGCGGCGAGATCGCTGTTGGTGACGGTCGCGCCTATGCGCAGGCCGCCGTCCGGCGTGGCCTCGATCCGGTCCAGGGGGAGCTCGCGCACGTCGATGAGCCGCGCGGGCCGCTCCACCCCGGTCTTCATCAGGTCGACGAGGTTGGTGCCGCCGCCGAGGTAGCGCGCGTCGGGGTCGGCGCCCAGCAGGGCCACCGCCCCGGAGACGTCGTGCACGCGCTCGTATCCGAATTCCCTCATACCGCTGCCTCCGCTTCCGTCGCACCCATGCCGTCACCCGAGCCGCCGGATGGCGGCTGCGCGGCCTCCGCCGCCCGCGCGACCGCCTCGACGATCGACACGTACGCGCCACAGCGGCACAGGTTGCCGCTCATCCGCTCCCGGATCTCCTCCGCGGTGAGCGGCTGCGCCCCCGCTTCGGGCCGTACGTCCTGGGTCGCGGCGCTCGGCCAGCCCGCCGCGTGTTCCTCGATCACGGCGATGGCCGAGCAGATCTGCCCGGGCGTGCAGTAACCGCACTGGTAGCCGTCGAGGTCGAGGAACGCCTGCTGCACCGGGTGCAGGTCCTCGCCCTCGGCCACGCCTTCGATGGTGGTGATGGCGCGCCCTTCGGCGGCCACCGCCAGCTGCAGGCAGGAGACGGCTCGGCGTCCGTCGATCAGCACGGTGCAGGCACCGCACTGACCTTGGTCGCAGCCCTTCTTCGTGCCGGTCAGATCGAGACGTTCGCGCAGGGCGTCGAGCAGGGTGGTGCGGTGGTCGACGGGCAGCGTGTGCTTCTCGCCGTTGATATTCAGCGTGACGGCGCTGGACGTCGGGGAGGGGGCTGGGGCCATGGTCAGCCTTCTTTCGCATAGCTGGTGCGCGTCGAGCGAGATCATCCGGGCAGAGGGTACGGGGGCCCGGAAGGGGGCAGAAGGGTGGCGAGCGGCACCGGCCGTTCGCACCGGCAGGTTCTGCCGCTATCGTAGCCCTAAGCGGACAACTGTCCGGCAGGTTTGAACTTAGTGGACAGTTGTCCGGTCAGCAAGGGCGGCCCGGCGGCTATTCCCGGAACGCGATGCCGGAGAGGAGGACGAGTGCGGGAGCGGAAGGACACCCCCCACGCCCCACTGCGCTCGGACGCGCAACGGAATCGCGAGCGCATCCTGGAAGTGGCCCTGGCGGAGCTGACGCGTTCGGCGTGCGCACCGCTGAGCGCGATCGCGAGGAAGGCGGGCGTCGGGCAGGGGACGTTCTACCGCAACTTCCCCAGCCGCGAGGCCCTCGTCCTGGAGGTCTACCACTACGAGGTGCAGCAGGTCGCCGACGCCGCGGCCCAGCTGCTGCGGACCCGCGCACCGGACCGGGCGCTGCGGGAGTGGATGGACCGCCTCGCCCGGTACGCCATGACCAAGGCGGGCCTGGCCGACGCGCTGCACAAGGCCACCAGCGGGCACGGCAGCCTGGTCAAGGTGGCGCGCGGCCCGCTGACCTCGGCCGTCGGGCTCCTGCTGACGGCGAACGAGGAGGCGGGCACGATCCGCCCGGGGGTCACCCCCGACGACTTCATGCTCGCCATCGCCGGGCTGTGGCAGATCGATCCGCACGGGGACTGGCAGTCGCGCGCCGGACGGCTGCTGGACCTGGTCATGGACGGTCTGCGCGCCGGTGCGCCGGGGCGCTAGGAGGGTCGGGACCGGCTAGGACCGGCGGCGGGGCTTGCCTCGCTTGCCGGCCTTGGGGGTCGCGGAACGGCCCCGCGGGTTCTTCCCGGCCGCCGCCTTGCCGGACCCCGGCTTGCCCGCCGCCTTGCCCGCCCCCGCTTTGCCCGACCCCGCCTTCCCCGCCGCGGGCTTGCGCTTCTGCTGCGCCGGGGGCGGGGTGCGGCCCCGGGTGCTGTTGACGGTCCGCCCGCGGACGATCCCGATGAAGTCCTCCACCAGGTCGGTGGTCGCGTCCTCCGGCCACGACAGCGCGACGCTCGACTGGGGCGCGTCCGTGACCGGCCGGTAGGTGAGGTCCCTGCGGTGGTGCAGTCGGGCGAGCGACTGCGGCACGATCAGCAGTCCCACTCCGGCCGCCACCAGCTCGATGGCGTCCGCCGTCGTGGCGGGGCGCTCGATCGCGGGCAGCCCCGGCGGGCGCTCCCAGCCGACCACGTCATCGAGGGGATGCAGCACGATGTCCTCGGCCAGATCGCCGGCGGACACCTCGTCGACCGCCGCCACGACGTGGTCCTTCGGCACCACGACCACCGTCGTCTCGGTGTAGAGGGGGATCGCGCTGAACACCGTACGGTCCACCGGCAGCCGTACGAGCCCCGCGTCGGCGCTGCCGCCGCGCAGCACATCGGGCGCTTCGGCGGCGGACACCGCGACGAGGTGCAGCGGGACGTCGGGCAGGCGCTCGTTCCAGATCCGCACCCACTTGGCGGGCGTCACCCCCGGGACATACGCGAGCCGGAACGAAGGGGATTCTTCCGAGCCTGTCACCCCGCCAGGCTACCGGTCGCGCGGCCGGAGGCCGTGGTCCGGGGCCGCGTACGCGCTCGATACCCTTGACACCATGAAGTCGCACCAGACCACCCAGACGATGAAGCCCGCGACCGCGGCGAAGAAGCTGGGTGTGTACCTCCAGGCCACGCCCGCCGAGTTCCAGGAGGGTGTCGTCTCGCGCGCCGAACTCAACGCCCTCCAGGCCGATCCGCCCGAGTGGCTGCGGGAGCTGCGCCGCGACGGCCCGCACCCCCGGCCGGTGGTCGCGGCGAAGCTGGGCACCTCCATCGCGGGTCTCGCGCGCGGTGGCATCACCGAGCCCCTGACCACCGAGCAGATCGAAGCCCTGAAGGCGGAGCGCCCCGAGTGGCTGGAGAAGGAGCGCGCCACCCAGGCCGAAGTACGGAAGGAAGCGGCGCGGATCAAGGAGAAGAAGGCGGAGAAGGCGGAGAAGGCGGAGCGCGCCGACCAGCCCGGCCCGCCGCGCTCCTGACCCTTCCCCGCCCCCTTCCGGTCCCTTCCCGGCCCTTGCTCAGTCCTTGTAGTCGGGGGCGACGCGTTCCACGAGCCGGAGCAGCGCCGACCAGGCCAGGTCGTACGCCTTGTCGTCCTGGAAGTCGGAGCCCTCGCCCTCACCCGCGAGTTGACGGGCGGTCAGTTCTCGGATGTCCGGGGGCGGCATGACGAGTTTCGCGCCCCCGGCCGTTGCCGCGACCTGGATCTCGCACGCCTTGTCCAGGTAGTACATGCGCAGGAAGGCCTGGGCGGGGGTTTCCCCGACGGTCAGCAGGCCGTGGTTGCGCAGGATCATCGCCGGGTGGCCGGCGAGGTCGGCGACGAGCCGCCGTTGTTCGGCGAGGTTAAGGGCGACGCCCTCGTAGTCGTGGTAGCCGAGCCTGCCGTGGAACTCCATGGAGATCTGGTTGAGCGGGAGCAGCCCCTCCTCCTGAGCGGCGATGGCGCAGCCGGCCCTGGTGTGGGTGTGCAGGACGCAGTGGGCGTCGGGCCGGGCGGCGTGGACGGCGCTGTGGATGACGAACCCGGCGGGGTTGACGGGGTGCGGGGTCTCCTCGACGGGGTGGCCGGACAGGTCGACCTTGACCAGGTTCGACGCGGTGATCTCCTCGAAGAGGAGACCGTAGGGGTTGATCAGGAAGTGGAGTTCCGGGCCGGGGACACGGGCGCTGATGTGCGTGAAGATCAGGTCGGTCATCCGGAAGTGCGCCACCAGGCGGTAGACCGCGGCCAGTTCGCGGCGCAGCCGTCGTTCCTCGGCGTGGTGGGGCGTGGAAGCGGTCACGGGGTGTGTCCTTCGGTCGTGGGGGTGACGGAGGAGTTGATCCGTATCAGACGGACGCCGGGGCGGGTGCGGGCGCGGTGGCCTCTGTCTCTCCCGCCACGCGGCGGCGCCAGGCGTCGACCGCGGCGTCCTCGGTCGGCTTGGTGGCGAGGCTGATGGCCACGTAGGCGACGAGGGCGGCGAGCAGGCCGAAGTAGATCGGCTCGTTGGCGAGCAGCCCCTCGGTCACCATGAGCGTGATCACCGTGATGCCGCCCGCGATCATCGCGGCCAGGGCGCCGGGCAGGTTGCCGCGCTTCCACACGAGCCCGCCGAGGATGGGCACCAGCAGGCCGCCGACCAGGAGGTTGTAGGCGACGGTGAGCGCGGCCAGGACGTCGCCCAGGACGCAGGCGATGACGATGGCGGTCACGCCGAGGACGACGATGGCCCACCGGTTCGAGCGGATCTCGTCGCGCTCGTCGGTCTGCGTGGTGGGGGAGCCACGCCGCAGCCGCGCCCAGATGTCGTTGTGGGCCACGGTGGCCGAGGCGATCAGGGCGCCGCTGGCGGTGGACATCATCGCCGACAGGGCGGCGGCGAGGACGAGCCCCCTGACACCGGTGGGCAGGGTGTGCTGGACGATGGTGGCGAACGCCTGGTCGGCGTCGGCCAGATGCGGGTAGAGCGCCTTGGTCGCCATGCCGATGAAGGCCCCGGCCAGGGCGTACACGAGACAGTAGACCCCGGCGGCCGTGCCGCCCCAGGTGGCCACCCGGTCGTTGCGGGCGGTGAAGACCCGCTGCCAGATGTCCTGCCCGATCAGCATGCCGAACGTGTAGATGAGCACATAGGTGAAGATGGTCTGCCCGCCGATGGAGGTCGGGGAGAAGTAGCCGTGCGGCAGCCGGTCCGCCATCGCGGCGAAGCCCCCGGCCTTGACCACCGCGATGGGCAGCAGCAGGACGAGCACACCCACGCTCTTGATCACGAACTGCACCATGTCGGTGAGCGTGATGGACCACATGCCGCCGAGCGCCGAATAGCCCACGACGATCGCCCCGCCGACGACGACCGCGACCCAGCGCGGTACGTCGAACAGCACGTCGAAGACGCCGGCGTATGCGATCGTCGAGGTCACGGCCAGCATCAGGGTGTAGACCCACATCACCACGCCGGAGATGACGCTCGCCGCGTCGCCGTAGCGCAGGGAGAGCATGTCGGCGACGGTGTAGACGCGCAGCCGGGCGATCCGGGCGGAGAAGAAGACGCTGAGGGCCAGCAGCCCCAGGCCGATGGCGAAGACCATCGCGGCGCCGGAGAGACCGTAGGTGTAGCCCAGGCGCACCCCGCCGATGGTGGAGGCGCCGCCGAGGACGATGGCGGCCATCGTGCCCGTGTACATCAGCGGGCCCAGCCGCCGCCCGGCCACCAGAAAGTCGCTCTTGGAGGCGGCGAGTCTCTTGCCCCACCAGCCGACACCGACGATGGCCAGCAGATATCCGAGCATGACGAGGTAGTCGACGGCCATCAGGTCCTCCGGAGCAGTACGGCGTGGGCGGCGGTGATGCGTGACCTTATCCACGGTGCACACTGGCGCTGAACCCGCGGATTCGCCCGATGTGAGACCGTCCGTTGGACGAATCCGACACCCCGGCGGGGTGCCGCGGGATGAGAGGATCCCTGGCTTGTGACCGAGCACGATCCACCGTCCGTCCCCCTCGGCGTGCTGCTCGCCGATCCCTCGCTGGGGCTGCGCCAGGTCGCCGGTCCCGCCGAGGACCGGCGCGTCGGCACGGTCGGCACCACCGAGATCGAGGACCCCACGCCCTACCTCGTCGGCGGCGAACTCCTCCTCACCGCCGGAGTGCGGCTGCCGCACGACGCGGACGGCATCGACACCTATGTGGCGCGCGTGGTGGCGGCCGGGGTGGCCGCCCTCGGTTTCGGCGTCGCCCCGGTGCACCAGGAGGTGCCGGCCGATCTCGTCGCCGCGTGCGACCGCCACGGGCTGCCCCTGCTGCGGCTGCCGCCGCACACCCCGTTCGTCGCCGTCGGCCGGGCGGCCTACGCCGCCATCGCCGAGGCCCGCAACCGCGATCTGAAGACGATCTCGCGGGCGCAGTCGGCCCTCGCCTCGGCCGCCGCCCGTCCGGACGCGCTGCAGGCCGTGCTCACCCAGCTCAGCGCCCATACCGGTACCTGGTCGGTGCTCTTCGACGGCCGGGGAAACGAACTGTTCCGCGCGGGGAGGCGTCCTGCGGAGCCGGTGCCCGGTCTGCTGCGCGACCTCGCCGTCCGTACGACGTCCCGCCCCGCCACCGGCCGGGCCGCGGGCGGGCCGCCGCCTCCTTCGGCGGCCGCCCTTCACCACGACGGTGTGCATCTGACCGTGCACACGCTGCCCGGCGCCGACGGCACCACCACCCTGGCCCTCGGCCAGGCCGCCACCGGCGCCCTGCCGCTGGTCCACCGCCAGGTGACCGGCACGGCGACCGTCCTGCTGTCCCTGCTCACCAGCCCGCGGCACGCCCTGAACACCGACAGCCGCAGCGCCGGGGCGCTCGTGCGGCTCATGCTCGGCGCCACCCCGGCGGAGGTCGCGCCCGTCCTCGTACCCTCCGAACACCCGGCGCACGACCACTGGGTCGTCGTCCACGGACGTCAGGACCCCCACCGGTCGCGTCAGGGTCAGGACCCCGCCCAGCTGGCCGCCCTCGGGACGGCCCTCGGCACTCCCTACGTGCACATCGACGGCCCGGCCCTGAGGGCGCTCGTCCCCGCCGCGCCGGGCACCCGCCCGCAGGCCCCCGCCCAGGCCGCCGCCCTGGGGTGGACCCTCGGCCTCAGCACCCCCTCCCCCGCCGCCGGCCTGTCCCGCGCCGACGCCAGAGCCGAACGGGCCCTGCGGCGCGCGATCGCCGCCGGGGTGCCGGCCGTCGTGCACGAGGCCACCGCACCGGCCGTTCACAGCCTCGTCCCGCCCGCCGAAGCCGAGGAGTTCGCCCGCGCCCGCTTCGCCGCGCTCGACCGGGCCGGTCCGCCGGGCGCCGCCGTCCTGCTCGGCACCCTGCGCACCTGGCTGACGTTCCACGGCAGTTGGGACCGTACGGCCACCGAGCTCCGGGTCCACCGCAACACCGTGCGCCACCGCATGACCCGGTTCGCCGAACTCCTCGGCGCCGACCTCCAGGACCCGGCCGTCCGCATGGAACTCTGGTTCGCCCTGGAGTGGCTCTCCGACGCGGGATAGCTCAGTCCGGCAGCCCCCACGGCTTCGCGTCGCCGACGGCCGGTACGTCGCGCGGGCCCGGGACGGGGTGGGCGCCGCGCGGGGCGACGACGGCCGTCTCCGCCCGGCCGAGCGGGATCTCGATACGGCCCGGCGCCGTCTCCCGGTACCGCAGCCGCCTGCCGCGCTCGTCCGTCACGTCCACGGCGCCGCGGATGCCGTGGTCCAGCACCAGGGGCGCGCCCGCCTCGCTGTGGACGCGCACCCACCGGGTGCGGCCGCCCGAGCGGTCCGCGTCGACGAGGAACGCGCCCTGGGCGCGCAGGGACGCCACGGACGCGTCGGGCCAGCGCCGCGATACGGAGGGGAAGACCCGCACCACGCCGCCGTGGCTCTGCACGGCCATGTCGAGCACCGACTGGGTCGCCGTCAGGGGGCTCTCGGTGCCCAGGTTCCCGCCCTCGACGTACATGGTGTTCGGGGTCATCCAGGCGTTGTTGATGACGTTGCCGCCGGTGAAGTAGGTGAGGAAGTCGAGGGCTTCCTCGGGGCGGTCCATCCGCGAGGCCATCGACGAGGCGGCGGCGTAGCTGTAACCGGCCCACAGGGCACGGTCCTTGGTCCAGTGGTCGAAGGTGGTCCGCATGATGTCCCGGTCGCCCGGCCGGTCCCAGTCCAGCTCGTGCAGCGGGTACAGCCACAGCATGTGGGAGAAGTGGCGGTGGGATTCGGTGAGCGGCTTCCCGGCACCGATCATGACGCCGGTGGCGTCGCGCGGATAGTCCACCAGGCGCCCCAGGATCTCGCGCCAGCGCGCGGCGCGCGGATGGTCCGTACGGAGAATCCGCAGGCAGTCCAGGAGCGTGGCGCAGCCCCAGCGGACCAGGGAGAGGTCGTAGGTGCAGTCCTCGGCGTCCGCCCACTCGGGTGAGCGGGTGAGCGGAAGGTGCAGCTTGCCGTCGGCGCCCTCGTACAGGAAGTGGTCGTAGAAGTTCACCGCCTTGACCAGGATCGGATAGAGGACGTCGCGCACGATCCGGGTGTCCATGGTGTGGCGGTAGCTGAGCCAGACGTTGTGCATGGCCCAGATGAGGTTGCCGTTGTTGTCGGTCTTGGTGGCGGTGCCGGGGATGCCGACGGTCTTGGCGCCGGGGCGCAGCATCCAGTCGGAGGGGTGGGCGAGGGCGTAGGTCTGCCCGTCCTGGTACTCCGGCGGGACCGAGAGCGGCAGGTTTTTCTCGAAGTCCTTGAAGGTGGAGGTGACGGAGTCGAGTTCGAGGTGGTTGGACCCCTGGATCAGCCAGGTGGCGATCTGCACGTTGAGGTTCCACCAGACGGCGGTCCAGCTGCCGCCGGTCTCCGGATACCACGGCCCCCACTCGGACATCGAGGGGCCGCCCGCGCGGGTGGCGCAGGCCGCCTTGTAGAGCTGGATCCAGTAGAAGTCCTGGATGCGCTTGTCGGGTACGGACAGCAGGCTGCGCCGGTAGAAGCGGTGCCACCAGGCGCGGTGTTCGCGCACCAGGTCGTCGGGGGCGGCGGACAGGGTGCGGGCCACTTCGGCGACGGCCAGCTCGGTGGTGCGCGACAGGTCCCCGGGGTACCGGTAGACGATGTGCGCGGCCAGCAGCCGCCCGGTGCCGACGCGCCGTTCGCGCCACGCGGTGGTCCACCCGCCGCCCGCGATGAGCGGCTGCTCCACGTATTCGGTGTCTCGCGCGGAGCCGGTGCGCGGGTCGGGGTTGCCCGTGTAGTCGGCGGGCTTGTCCTTGGTGCGCGGCGAGGCGGCGGGCATCCAGGTGAACGACCAGGCCGCTGCCCGCTCCCCCGCGCTGGGCCGGGTGGAGATCAGCAGCGCGGTACGGGTGTTGTGCACCAGCATCGAGAAGCGGACGCTGCCCCGGGTGGTGGTGACCGTGCCGCGCAGCTCGGCGTCCCAGAGGTCGAGGGTCCAGTCGACGCCGGTCACCTCGCCGGCCAGGGTGAGGTCGAAGTGGCCGATGGGCAGCCGCGAGAAGCCGTACGGGGCCCGCCACTGCGGTCGCTGGTCCTGCACCTGACTGTGGCTGACCATGACTTTCACGGAGTTGGGCGTCGCGCCCCGGTAGACCTGCACGCCGAGCAGCCCGTTGGCGAGGAAGGGGCCGTCCTTCCAGTCGCCGGGCATCCGGCGCCACCGCGGGGCAGCGGCCCTGACCATCCGTTCGGTCAGATCCTCCGCCCCGCCGGACCGCTCGGGCGCGGCCCAGGCGGTGCCGGATCCGGTCAGCCAGCCCGCGGCGCCGACGGCGGCCGCCGTGCCGATCACACCTCTTCGAGAGATCCCGTTCCCTGTCGTCGGGGTCACGTATGTGCCTCCCATACCTGGTGATGAACTACCCGGCATGGTGCAGGGGTCGGGGCATCAAGGGAAGACCTCCGACGTATCGGAAATCGGCGCGTCACATCTACGCAGGTGAATGAGGTAAGCCCGCCGACAACGGGCGTCAGCCAACCGATGTCTCGCCGTGCGGCGGGGAGTTACACGCTGACCATGCAGAGGAGAACGATGACGCCCACAAAGCCGAGACCGCCGAGGGCGGTTCCGGCGACGGCCATCCACAGGCGGCCCGCACCGCGCCGGGCGTGGTGGATGCCCATGGCGCCGAGGGTGACGGCGAGGCCCCCGGTGATGGGCGCCAGGGGGAGGGTGAAGAACGACAGCAGGGGTGGCACGAAACCGGCGACGGAGAGGACACCGAGGACGAGTGCGGTGGGGCCCAGCGCGACGGCGGGTGTGTCGGCACGGTTGACCGTGGTCGGCGCGGGCATGAGGTGCCTCCCCTGGAACGGGCTCATGTGACATACCGATCGTACGGGGTACCCCGGCGCCCCGGTGGGCAGGGTGGGTGCGTCAAGTCCCCTATAGGGAGAGGGCGTTCTGTGCGAGGCATTCTTCGAAGACTCGGTCCACTGGTGGCGGTTCTCCTCACCGTGGCCCTGGTGTCCGTGGCCCAGGGAGCCGAGAGAAGCCGGGGGCGCACCGCGTCGCCCGATGAGGGAGGCGGGCCGCGTCCGGGCGGCCACTGGGTGGGCACCTGGGCGGCCATGCCGCAACTGACCGAACCGGGCAACATGCCGCCCCCGCCGTACACCGAGGGCGGCGCGGTCCTCACCGACAGCACACTGCGGCAGACCGTGCACGTCTCGGTGGGCGGCCGCAACCTGCGGCTCCGCTTCTCCAACGCCTTCGGCGGGGCGCCCCTGGACATCACCCGCGTCCTTGTGGCCCGTCCCGAGGGCGGCCGGGCCGGGGTGAGCGCCATCGAACCGGGCACCTCCCGGCCCGTCACCTTCGACGGCCGCCCCTCCACGACGGTGCCGACGGGCGCGCTGGTGGTCTCCGATCCGCTGGACTTCCGGCTGCCCGCGGGCTCGAACCTCACCGTGACGATGTACCTGGCCACGGGGCAGCAGTCGACCGCCATCACCTCCCACCCCGGCTCCCGCACCGCCTCCCACATGCTGCGCGGCGACCATGCCGACGCCACGGACCTCGAGGGCGCGGTCTCGGTGGAGCACTGGTACTTCGTCAGCGGTGTCGAGGTGTGGTCACCGGCGCGCACCAGGGCCACCGCCGTGCTGGGCGACTCGCTCACCGACGGCAGGGGCTCCACCAGCAACCACAACGACCGCTGGACGGACCGGCTGACGGACCGGCTGCGCACCGACCCCAGGACGGCCGGCACCGCGGTGCTCAACCAGGCGGCCGGCGGGAACCGGGTCCTCCAGGACGGTCTTGGCCCGAACGGCCTGGCCCGGCTGGACCGTGACGTCCTGGCGCAGAGCGGCGTCACCTCGCTGATCGTGTTCGAGGGCATCAACGACATCGGGACCGCCCCTGCCACTCCCGAAGCGCAGCGGGACGTCGCGGACCGTCTCATCGCCGCCTACGGCCAGATCATCCTGCGCGCCCACGCACAGGGCATCCGCGTCTACGGCGCCACCCTCACACCGTTCGGCGGCAGCACCCCCTACGACGACGCGGCGGGCCACCGCGAGACGGCACGGCAGCGGGTCAACGACTGGATCCGGACCGGCGGCCGCTTCGACGCGGTCGTCGACCTGGACAAGGCGACCCGGGACCAGGCCGATCCGAGCCGCCTGCGCCCGGACCTCGACACGGGTGACCATCTGCACCTCAACCCCGAGGGCTACCGCGTGATGGCCGACGCCTTTCCGCTCCGTCTCTTCCGCCGCTGAACGGATGAACGCGGGGGCGGCGCCTGCTGCCCCCGGTGAGGATCTTGTGCACGTGACCGCCCCGCGTACTCCTTGCCGTGTCTCGTTCCCCTCCTTTACGAATGAACGGTCCTGCGCCTGTCGGCGGAGGACGAGCAAGCTGACAGCGAATCAGGAGCGTGCGCATGCAGAGCGACCGCGCGGTCGAGGCCAGGACGTACGGTGAGCAGGGGCCGGTGTCGCGCCGGTGGTTCCTGGGTGTCTCCGGTGCGGCCCTCCTCACCGTGGGCTGCAAGGACACCGGTGGGGAGAGCGAGAGCGGCGGGCAGAGCGAGAACGGCGAGAACACATCCGAGCACCGGGCGGTCGTCCCGAGCGGCGCGCTGGGCGCCAACTTCAACGAGGACCCCTCCACCATGGACTTCTCCATGCTGGAGGGCCTCTCCGCGGGCTGGCTGCGCGGCTTCGTGCCCATGCCGGAGATCGACGAGACCGCCCCGGCCGAGCAGGAGGCCATCAAGACGCTGCTGGCCGCGCACGACAAGGGGTACGGCACGATCCTGTCGCTGAAGTTCCCCTACAACCACCGCCCGATGCCCTCGGTGGACAGCGCGGACATGGACGCCGAACTGGCCCGGGTGGACAAGGTGCTGGACGCCGCCATGGGCAAGGCGGACATCCTCGCGATCGCCAATGAGCCCTTCATCGAGAGCCTGGAGAAGGACCACCACGGGACGCTGAACGCCTTCTACGAGAAGGTCGCGCGGCACGTCATCGCGTACCGCGAGAAGCGCTTCGGAGAGCACTGCCGGACACGCCTGTACATGGGCTCCCTCAACCACCTCGACCGGCCCGACTGGCGTACCCAGGCGACCGAGCGCTGGTTGACGTTCGCCCGGGAGACCCCGGAGATCGAGGGCGTGGACATCCACCCGCACGTGGCCGCCATCGAGGACTCGCAGAAGTACCTGGACTACATCCTGCCCAAGCTCCGCCGCGACCAGAAGTTCCTGGTCACCGAGTTCTCCCTGGTCCTGCTGTGGAAGGAGCACATGCGCGACACCATCCCCGCCGAGTTCGCCCGGCGCTACGAGCTGCCCGCGGACACCAAGGTATGGCAGGTGATCAGGCAGGCGACCGAGCACCCCTTCCCGCAGCGGAAGTGGCAGGACTTCCTGTCCATGAGCCCGTGGTTCGAGACCCATAAGCATTACCTGCGGAACCAGATCCAGAAGTTCCGTGACACGGGACAGCTCGCCGTGGCCACCTACGGCGTGGCGCAGGCGCCGGCCATGGTGAAGGACTTCGGACCCGACAAGCAGCCGTGGCTGCTGAACAGCCTGTACTCCAACCTGACCGTCCAGGAAGGCGAGGGCGGAAAGCCCCCGCGGAGCTATAGCTTCTTCGACGACTTCCGCGCCCTGCAACGCGCCGAGGACCGCCGCCCGGTGCGCACGGCCGAAACGACGACGTGAGCCGCGAAAGCAACAGCGCTCCGAGGTGTACCCCGCCGAGCCCGCCACCGGGACGAGCCCGCGGGGGTCACCCCCGCAGGTAGGCGAGAACCGCCAGCACCCTGCGATGGGTCGCGTCGGTCGGGGGAAGGTCCAGCTTGCTGAGGATGTTGCCGATGTGCTTGCCCACGGCCGCGTCGGACACCACCAGTTGGCGGGCGATCGCTCCGTTCGACTTGCCCTCCGCCATCAGGGCCAGGACCTCCCGCTCGCGCGCGGTGAGCCGGGCCAGCGGGTCGCGGCGGCGGCGCAGGAGCTGACGTACCACTTCGGGGTCGACGACCGTGCCGCCGTCCGCGACCTCGCGCAGGGCGTCGACGAACTCCGCCACCTTCCCGACCCGTTCCTTCAGCAGATAGCCGACGCCCGTTCCGTCGCCGGAGTCCAGCAGCTCCGAGGCGTACGCGCGCTGCACATACTGGCTGAGGACCAGGATGGGCAGGGTGGGCCGCGTCTCGCGCAGCCGCACCGCCGCGTGCAGCCCCTCGTCCTGGAACCCGGGAGGCATGCGGACGTCCGTGAGGACGATGTCGGGGGTGTGCTCCTCGACCGCGGCGAGCAGCGCGGGGGCGTCGCCGACGGCCGCGACCACGTCGTGGCCGCAGCGGCCGAGCAGCCCGATGAGCCCTTCCCGCAGCAGCACGCTGTCCTCGGCCAGTACTACGCGTAAGCGCCGGTCCGTTCGCAAGGAAACTCCACACACAACAGGGTCGGTCCGCCCGGCGGGCTGGACAGGGAGAGTCTGCCACCGAGCGCCGACACCCGGTCGCCGAGTCCGGTCAGCCCGCTCCCGGCGCCGGCGTCAGCGCCGCCCCGGCCGTCGTCGCGCACCTGGAGGAACAGCCGTCCGTCGCGGTGCCCGCCGCTCACCTCCGCGCGGCTCGCCCCGCTGTGCCGGTCGACGTTGGTGAGGGCCTCGCGGACCACGAAGTACGCGGCGGCCTCGACCGCCCGGGGCAGCCGTCCGGTCAGCTCCAGATCCACGTCCACGGGAATCACGGAGCGGTCCGCGGCGTCGGCGACCGCCTCGGGGAGGCCGTAGTCCGCGAGGACTTTGGGGTGGATGCCGTGGATGAGTTCGCGCAACTCGACGAGCGCCTTGTCGGCCTCATCGTGGGCCGCGGCGAGCTGGTCGGCGAGCGGTCCGGGCGGGGCGTCCAGGCGGGCCAGGCCGAGCGCCATCGTGAGCGCCACCAGCCGCTGCTGGGCGCCGTCGTGCAGATCGCGTTCGATGCGCCGCCGTTCCGTCTCGAAGGCGTCCACCAACCGCAGCCGGGAGCGGGCGAGTTCGGTGACCTTCGCCCTCAGCTCCTCCTCGCGCGGGGCGATCAGCAGCCGCGTCAGTGCGGCCCTGGCCCCGGCCACGACGCCCAGGACGTAGCCGCACAGGCCCATGAGCACCAGTCCGAGCACGGCGACCGCGAAGGCCACCGGCCAGGAGGTGACGAGCCACTGCTTGAGCACCTTCGTCTCGTGGCCGCCACCGACCGTGGCCATCAGCAGCGGTGTGGCGACCATGGACAGTGGGGCGAGCAGGGCGACGGCGAGGACGAGCGCGTCGACCGGCCACAGCAGCACCGCGAACAGCACGGCGTAGCCCAGCTCCCGCCACGTCGCGCGCTCCCTCATACGGGTCGTCAGCCACCCCCACAGGCCGTAGGCCGCGGGCGCCCGGTGCGGGTCGGGGGCCGGGTCCGGGTCGACCAGGCGCAGCCTGCGCCGTTCCACCCAGGCGACCGGGATCCCGGCGAGCGCGGCGAGGACGAGCAGCGGCAGCCCCACCAGCACGACGGCGAGAACGCCGCCCGCCACGGCCGTGGTCACGATCCCCACGAGGGCGACCGCGCCGGTCACCGCACCGGTGAGCAGGTATCCGGCCGAACGCCACGGCCACGACGACAGCAGGAAGCCCGGCCCGGACATGGCTTGCCACACATTCCGAGGGTGCATGGAGGTCACCGTAGAAGCCCCGTCCGGCCGGTGCCATCGGTCCAGAGGGTGTACCGGAGGTATGCCTGGCCCTACCCCAAGTCTCGGTTCCGCCGTACTGCGCCGTGGTGTCCGCACGCGGTTTCGTGGCGCTCGACGGCCTGGGCCTCCTGGAAGGCCTGGGCATCCTCGACATCCGAATGAGTGGGGACAGATGAACCACGACGCGATCCGATTGCGCTCCGTCAGCAGACACTTCGGCTCCGGCGACGGCGCGGTGACGGCGCTCGACCAGGTCTCGCTCTCCTTTCCCACGGGGACGTTCACCGCCGTCATGGGCCCTTCCGGCTCGGGCAAGTCGACCCTGCTGCAGTGCGCCGCCGGGCTGGACCGCCCCACGTCGGGGTCGGTCACCGTGGGCGGAACCGAGCTGACGACGCTGAGCGAGACCCGGCTGACCCTGCTGCGGCGCAAACGCATCGGCTTCGTGTTCCAGGCGTTCAACCTGCTGCCGTCCCTGACCGCCCAGCAGAACGTGGCGCTGCCCCTGCGGCTCGCGGGCCACCGCCCCTCCGCGGCCCGGGTGCGTGAGGTGCTTCGGCAGGTCGGGCTCGGCGAGCGGGCGCGCCACCGGCCGTCCGAGCTGTCCGGCGGCCAGCAGCAGCGCGTCGCCCTGGCCCGCGCCCTGATCACCCGCCCCGAGGTGCTGTTCGGCGACGAGCCCACCGGTGCCCTCGACACGCGGACCGGCCGCGAGGTGCTGGCCCTGCTGCGCGGCATGGTCGACGGCGAGGGCCAGACGGTCGTCATGGTCACGCACGACCCGGTGGCCGCCTCGTATGCCGACCGAGTGGTCTTCCTGGTCGACGGACGGCTCGGCGGCGAGCTGGCCGGGGCGGGCGCCGACGCCATCGCCGCACGCATGACCACTCTGGAGGACGTGCCGTGCTGAGCGTCGCCCTGAGCACTCTGCGCACGCGCTGGGTCACCTTCGCCGGCAGCTTCGTCGCCCTGTCGCTGGGTGTCGCGCTGATCGCCGTCATGGGCCTGGCCCTCGCCTCGTCGCTTGACGCGCCCGACCGGCGACCCGAGCGGTTCGCCGCCGCGCCGGTGGTGGTCAGGGGAGCCGACGCGCTGCGGGTGCGCACCGAGAGCGGCACCCGGGCGCAGAAGCTCGCGCATCCGCGCGCCGTGCCCGCCGGGGTCGTCGCGCGACTGCGGAGGCTCGGGCCCGTGGTCGAGGACCGGTCGTTCGCCGTACGGGCGCGGGGCGGGCCGGGCGATCTGGTGGGCCACCCCTGGTCCACCGCCGCCTTCGCCCGGTACGAGATCGGCGCGGGGCGCCCGCCCCGCGCGGCCGACGAGGTCGTCATCAGCGGCGACTGGGCGAAGCCGGGCGAGCGCGTACGGACCGGTGACGGCGGCACCGTACGGGTCGTCGGGACCGTACGGGGGCCCGGAAACGCCGCCGGGCGCGGCTTCGAGAACGCCGTCTTCTACGCCGACGAGCGCGCCGCCCGCCTGTCGCCGCGCAGCGGCCAGCTCGTCGTGAACGCCGAGGCGGCAGCCGTGCGGGCGGCGGTGCGCGGCAGCGAGGGTGCCCACGTCCTCACCGGGGACGCGCGCCGCCTCGCCGACCCCGATCCGGACCGGGACCGCGAAGCGCTCACCGCGATGAACGCCCTGTTCGGCACGGCGGGCGGTGTCACCGGCTTCGTGTCGGTGTTCGTGGTGGCATCCACGTTCGCGTTCGCGGTGGCCCAGCGGCGCCGGGAGTTCGGGCTGCTGCGCACGGCCGGGGCGACCCCGGGGCAGCTGCGCCGGATGGTGTTCGGCGAAGCCCTCATGGTCGGGGTCCTCGCCTCGGCCACCGGCTGTCTGCTCGGCGCGTACGGTGCGCCACGGCTGGCCCGGTGGGTGGTCGACGGCGGTGTCGCGCCCGGCTGGTTCGCCATCGGCGACCACATCTGGCCGTACCACGTGGCCTTCTGGACCGGTCTGCTCGTGTCGCTGTGCGGTGTGGCGGCCGCGTCCCGGCGGGCGGGCCGCACCCGCCCCGCCCAGGCACTGCGCGAGGCATCCGTGGACACCGGGTCGATGCCCCGGGGACGGTGGCTGTCCGGTCTGGCCCTGCTGGTGACCACCGTCGTCACCTTGTGCCTGGCCCTGGTCACCGACCCGGGAGACCTGCTGCACCGGAAGAGCTATGTGAGCCGCCCGATGCTGCTCATCACCGCGGTGGCGCTGCTCGCTCCGGCCCTGGTGCGCCCGCTGACCCGGCTGGTCGCCTGGCTCCCGGCCCAACTCCCGGGTGCGGGCGGCATGCTGGTGCGGGAGAACGCCGCCGCCGGTGTGCGCCGCACCGCCGCGATCGTGGCGCCCGTGCTCGTCACGGTCGCCCTCACCGGCTCGCTTCTGGGCGCCACCGCGACGCTGAACGAGGTGAAGGCCACCGAAGTCCGCGAGCGGACGGCGGCCGACTTCGTCGTCACCCCGGCAGCCGGAGCGGCCTTCGACGCGGCGACCCTGCGAAGGCTGCGCGCCGTACCCGGCGCCGAGGTGTCCGCGACCGCGCCGAGCGCCGTCTACGTTTTGGAGGACGGGGTGTCCCTCATGAGGTCCGAGGCCCGCGCCGCCGACCCCGGCCCGCTCGCCGCCACCACCCGGCTGCCGGTCGAAGCCGGGAACGCACGCGATCTCGACGACGACTCGATCATCGTCAATGGTGAGTGGCAACAGCACACCGTGGGCCGACGGGTCCATGTGTGGCTCGGCGACGGCACCCGGAAGTGGCTGCGGATCGCCGCGGTGATGGCCATCGGCACCGGCGGCAACGGCGTCTACGTCACTCCGCGCAACGCCCCGGGCGCGACCGTCGACCGGGTGGACGTCACCCTCGCCGACGGCGCCGACGCGAGCGCCGTGGCCACCGGGCTGCGGAAGGCGTTGCGCACCGCGGGCGGGCGGGTCCTCGGCAAGGGCCAATGGGTGGCGGCGAGTTACCCCGAGACCAACGACACGACCCGGATCGGCCTCCTGCTGGTCCTCGGCATCGCCCTCCTCTACACCGGCATCTCCCTGGCCAACACGATGGCCATGGCCACCTCCGACCGCGTCCGCGACCTCGCCGTGCTGCGGCTGGCCGGGGCCACCCCGTGGCAACTGCTGCGGCTCGTGGGCGCCGAGGCGCTGATGGTGGTCGCGGTCGGCGCGGTTCTGGGCGTCCTGGTGGCCGGGCTCAACCTGATGGGCATGGGCAGCGCTCTGGCCCTGCTGTCGGCGCCGACCACGATCCGGTTCCCCTGGACGGCCGTCGCCGCGGCCGTGGGCGTATGCGCGCTGCTCGCCGTGGTCGCGTCCGTCGTCCCCGCCGCACTCGCCCTGCGCGGTCGGCTCAGCGGCACCCGGTGAGATGTTCGGGGGTGGCGGGCTGGGGTCGGCCCGGTCGTCGTGCCGACCGCGTCCAGGCCGTGATCATGGCGTACGACACCGGGCTGGTCAGGGCGAAGCCATAGGGCGTGTCCGTGGCACGTCGCATACTGGCCTCATGGCGTCCTGCGTCCATGGCCCGCCCGCGACGGCCGGGACTCCGCGTGGCGGCGTCAGAACTGCTTCTCGCCACCGTCGACGTACAGGGTGGTGCCGAACATGAAGCTGCTGTCCGCGGAGGCGAGGAAAGCCACGGCGGCGGCGACCTCCTCCGGGCGTCCCATCCGGCCGATCGGCACTCCCGTCGCGAGGCCGGCCTTGGCGGCGGCCGCGTTCTCCGCGCCGACGGCGGCGTCGACTCCGGGGGTGTCGACCGCGCCCGGCGCGACCGTGTTGACCCGGATGCCCCTGCCCTTCAGCTCGTTGGCCAAGGTCCGCGCGAGGGACCGGACCGCGGCCTTCGACGCCGAGTACAGGCCGAAGTTCTCCCAGCCGTCGTCGGCGCGGATCGAGTCGTTCAAGATCACCGAGGCGCCGTCATCGAGCAGCGGCAGCGCCTTCTGCACGGTGAGCAGCGTGCCCCGGACGTTGATGCCGAAGATCTGGTCGAACTGTTCCTCGGTGGCCTGCTCCAGCGGCGCGAGCGTGGCCAGGCCCGCGTTCGCGAACAGCACGTCCAGGCCGCGGCCGCGGTCACGGACCGCGTCGTAGAGCCGGTCCAGGTCGCCCGGCACCGCTATGTCGCCCGGCACCGCGGTGACCGCGGAACCGATCGACTCGACGGCTTTTTCGAGCGCGTCCTCGCGTCGGCCGGTGATGAACACGTGGGCGCCCTCGGACGCCAGCCGCGCGGCGGTGGCCAGGCCGATCCCGGTGCTGCCGCCGGTGACGACCGCGGTCTTGCCTTCCATCTGTCCCATGGCTTTGAACTCCCCAAAATTAGATACCGATCGGTGCAGAACACGACTGTAGCACTTCTGCACCGATCGGTATCGGGAAGGTAGGATGGGGCCGTGGAGATCACCCGGAAAGCACCGATCGGCCGGCCGAGAGGCTTTGACGCGGACGAGGCCCTGGAGCGGGCGATGATGGTCTTCTGGGAGCAGGGCTACGAGGGCGCCAGCCTGACCGACCTGACCAGCGCCATGGGCATCACCCGCAAGAGCATGTACGCGGCCTTCGGCAACAAGGAGGAACTGTTCCACAAGGCCCTGGAGCGCTACACCGAAGGCCCCGCCGCCTATGCGGCCCGCGCGATGGAGAAGCCGAGCGCCCGGGAGGTGGCCACGGCGTTCCTCACCGGCTCGGTCAACACGACCACCCGCCCCGGCTGCCCCGCCGGATGCCTGGGCGTACAGGGCTCGCTGGCCGCAGGCGACTCCGGACGGGTGGCCCAGGACACCCTGACCGCCTGGCGCGATGACGGCCGTGCGCGCCTCCGCCACCGGTTCCAGCAGGCCGTCGACGAGGGTGATCTGCCCCCCGGCGCGGACCCGGAACTGCTCGCCCGATACATCATGACCGTGGCGAACGGCATCGCCGTCCAGGCCGCCGGCGGCGCCACCCGCTCCGAACTCCAGCAGGTGGCCGACGTGGCGCTGCGGAACTGGCCACCCGTCTGACCCGGCGTTGCCCGCTTCATCGGCCGATTCGGCTGACGCGGCCTATTCCGCGCCGCCGCCCTGCCGGGAGGCGGCTTCGCTCGCGCGCCGTGCCCGGCGCGCGCGGATCACCGCGGCGTGCAGCTTCGGCCGGATCTCCTTGGGAAGCCGACCGCTGTGCGCCCACCGCAGAATGTGCCGGGCGACCTCGCGCACCTTGATGTTGGTGTGCTGGGAGACTTCCCGGAGCACGTTCCAGCCCTCGTCGGGCCGCAGGCCCGTCACCGCGATCAGCACTCCGATCGCCTGGTCGATCACGGCGTGCGAGACCACCGCCCGGCGGAGCTGGTCGACTTCTTCCTGAAGGGCGGCGGCCTTCTCCTCCGGATCCTTCTCGTCGGTCATGTGTCCGGCCGTCATCTCCACTTCCGTCCCGCGGTCACGATGTCCACGGACGTCAGCGCCGTGTTGCTCTGCTCCCACCCTGGGACCGCGACAGCCGCCGGGACCAGACGCGTAGCGAACGGCATCGCGGGCAGCAGTCCAGAAAACGAAACGGACAACGCCACCATGCAGACCCTCACCTTCGACAGTGACGACCTCGAACAGACCGAGGAGTTCCTCAGCCGCGCCTACGCCAAGATGCACATCGGCAACGGCACTCCGGAGACCAGCCGGGCGCGCGTCTCGCGCAGCGCCATCGATTCCCTCAGCATCGACGAGCTGGATCTGAACTTCGACATGAGCTACGCCGTCACGCCGCTGGGCCGGATCTGTCTGTGCCTCGTCCACGAGGGCACCATCCAGAAACACACGTTCCAGGGGGTCGAGGACTCGTTCGGCCCCGGTGACGTGGTGTCGTTCGCCCCGCCGGAGCTGCCCTACGCGGGACGCATCTGCAGCGCCCGCTACAACATCACCATGCTGGACCCCGCCCTGCTCGATCAGGTGGCCGCCACCGCCGACAGAGCCGATACCGGCCCGGTCCGCCTCATCGGACACCGACCCCACTCCCCCGCCGCGGCGCGGCGGTTACGGGAGACGATCGTCTACGTGCGCGACCATGTCCTGAGCGAGCCCGCCGTGGCCGGGCAGCCGCTGGTCGCCTCCACCGCCGCGCAGCACCTGGCCGCGAGCGTCCTGACCACGTTCCCCAACACCGCGCTCACCGAGCCCACCGCGTCGGACGGCCGGGACGCGCACCCGGCCATGCTGCGCCGCGCTCTGGCCTACATCGACGACCACGCCGACCGGCCCGTCACCGTCGCGGGCATCGCCGCCGCGGCACGCGTCACCGTGCGCGCACTGCAGTACGCCTTCCGCCGGCATCTGGACACCACGCCGCTCGCCCATCTGCGCCGGGTACGTCTCTCCCGCGCCCACCACGACCTGCTGAACGCCACCCCCGAGGGGGAGGCCACCGTCACCGAGATCGCCGCCCGGTGGGGCTTCTGGCACCCGGGCCGCTTCGCCGCCGTCTACCGGGAGGCGTACGGCCGGTCACCACGCCGGACGCTCCACGACTCATGACGACGCGTCACCTCCGCGACGCGAGCGCGCCTCTCCGCCCACCGGAAGCACAGGCGGGCGGAGAGGCGCCGGGTCACGACATCAGCCGATGTTGAAGTCGACGTTGCTCACGTACCAGGCGTCGTCGATCTTGGTGGACTCCACCTTGACGTCCAACTGCCCCGGCTTCAGCCCGGTGGAGTTCGACAGGATGACCTTGTCGAGCGTCTGCCCGTCGACGGTGACCTTGTCGGCGGGAACCACCGTCTTGTCACCGGTGGCCGGGACCTTGGCGACGTTCACCTTCGGCTCACCCGTGGACTGCTTGGGCGTGAACGACTCACGGAACCGCCCGACGTTCTTGCGCATTTCCCGTGCCTCGGGCGCGTTGCTGTTACACCGCGAGGGGGTGCCCGGCTGAGCGGACGACGAACCGGTGGCCGGTTGCGCCATCACCAGGCACGCCCGCTTCGGCTGCCCCTTGATGACCGCGGTCACCCACGTGGCAACCGCCTCCTCGGCCGTGGCATGGCGGGGGGCCGAGGACTGCGAATCCGCCGAACCCTCCCCCTTCTTCTCTCCCTGCTGCGCCTTCCCCGGCTCGGCAGCGGTCGAACTGTTCGCCGCCGGGTTCTTCTCCGCGCCGGATTCCGATTCCGCCTCCTTCGAGCAGCCCGTGACACCCACGACGGCCGCCACCACCGCGGCCCCCGCGATCCAGCCGGCGGCCCTGTTTCCGTAACGCACTGACACCCTTTCAGGGGTCCTTCCAGTAGACATCCATACGGTCCGATGTCACCCCGAGGCATCTCTCGCCGAGACACCACATCGACCATGGAGACGATACGGGCCGCCGAACGGTTCACCACCGGAGGGGCGAGCCGAGGCGTCTCAGGGTGCTGTGCTGTGTCACCGATGAGCGGTGGGAACGCTTCCATGAGAGTCGTGTTCATGTCAGGATGGAACGTCACATGGGAGCGCTCCCACTCTCTGACTCATCGAGGAGAGACATGCCCCTTACCCAACGACGCGGCCGACGCCGAGCCTCGGTGCTCGGGTTATTGGCCGCCACCGTCATGACGATGGCCGGAACCGCGAGTGCCGCGACCGGCCCCGCTCAGGAGCAGACGACTCAGGAGCAGAAGGCTCAGAAGCAGGCGGCTCAAGGGCAGGCGGCTCAGGGCCAGTCGGCGACCGGCTCCGTCAGAGCCTCCACCCTGGGCGCGCAGGCCGCCCAGTCCGGGCGGTACTTCGGGGCCGCCGTGGCCGCGGGCAAGCTCGGCGACGGCACGTACTCGGCCATCCTGAACCGTGAGTTCAACATGGTCACGCCCGAGAACGAGATGAAATGGGACACCGTCGAGCGGTCCCGCGGCTCGTTCAACTTCGGCCCCGCCGACCAGATCGTGGGCCAGGCCACCTCACATGGCCAGCGCCTACGGGGGCACACCCTGGTCTGGCACTCCCAACTGCCCGGCTGGGTCAGCTCCATCGGCGACGCGAACACCCTGCGCAGCGTGATGAACAACCACATCACCACCACGGTGTCCCACTACAAGGGCAAGATCTACGCCTGGGACGTGGTGAACGAGGCGTTCGCCGACGGCGGCAGCGGTCAGCACCGCGCCTCGGTGTTCCAGAACCTGCTGGGCGACGGCTTCATCGAGCAGGCCTTCCGCACCGCCCGGTCGGCCGACCCGGCGGCCAAGCTCTGTTACAACGACTACAACATCGAGAACTGGACCGACGCGAAGACCCAGGGCGTCTACCGCATGGTGCGCGACTTCAAGGCGCGCGGGGTGCCCATCGACTGCGTGGGCTTCCAGGCCCACTTCGGCACCGGCGGACCGCCCAGCAGCTTCCAGACCACCCTGTCCAACTTCGCCGCCCTCGGCGTGGACGTGCAGATCACCGAGCTGGACATCGCGCAGGCGCCGGCGAACGCGTACACGAACACGGTCCGGGCCTGCATGAACGTCCCGCGCTGCACCGGCATCACGGTCTGGGGCATCCGGGACCGCGACTCCTGGCGCGCCGGGGAGAACCCCCTGCTCTTCGACAACAACGGCAACAAGAAGGCGGCGTACAACGCCACGCTGACCGCGCTCGGCGGCACCCCCGCGGTCACCACCAAGGCCACGCCCGCACCGGCCGCCTCGCTGCCCAGCAGCTTCCGGTGGAACTCCAGCGGAATCCTGATGTCCCCGAAGCCGGACGCCACCCACAACATCGCCGGGCTCAAGGACCCGACCGTGGTCCGCTACAACGGCAAGTGGCACGTCTTCGCCAGCGTGGCCAGTTCCTCCGGGTACAGCCTGGTGTACCTGAGCTTCACCGACTGGTCCCAGGCGGCCTCGGCCACCCACTACTACCTGGACCGGACAGCCATCGGCACCGGTTACCGGGCCGCGCCGCAGGTGTTCTACTTCGCGCCGCAGAACAAGTGGTACCTGGTGTACCAGACGGGCAACGCCTCGTACTCCACCAACTCCGACATCAGCAACCCCAACGGCTGGAGCGCCCCGCGCAACTTCTACTCCTCGATGCCGGACATCATCAAGCAGAACATCGGCAACGGCTACTGGGTGGACATGTGGGTGATCTGTGACAGCGCCAACTGCTACCTGTTCTCCTCCGACGACAACGGACATCTGTACCGCTCGCAGACGACCCTGGCCCAGTTCCCGAACGGATTCACCAACACCGTCATCGCGGCCCAGGACTCCAACAAATACGCGATGTTCGAAGCGAGCAACGTCTACAAGGTGCAGGACAGCAACCAGTACCTCCTGATCGTCGAAGCCATCGGATCGGACGGCAAACGCTACTTCCGGTCCTGGACCTCCGGCAGCATCGCCGGTTCGTGGACGCCCCTGGCCGCCTCCGAGAGCAACCCCCTGGCCCGGGCCAGCAACACCGCCTTCCCCGCGGGCACCTGGACCAAGGACATCAGCCACGGCGAGATGATCCGCGCCGGAACCGACCAGACCCTCACCATCAACCCGTGCCGGCTGCAGTACCTCTACCAGGGCAAGGACCCCAACGCCGGTGGCGACTACAACAGCCTGCCCTGGCGCCTCGGCCTGCTCACCCAGACCAACTCCACCTGCTGATCCACCGGCAACACCGCACACAGGCGCGGGACCGGGCCGGTCCCGCGCCCGCACCGTCCGCACGGTCTACAGGAGGCCCGGAGCGGGCGGCGCGGTACGGCGGGGAAGCCGGGCCCGGAAGACGGTGGCTCCCGGCCTGCTGGTCAGCGTGATCGTGCCGCCGTGCGCCGCGACCACGGCCCGGACGATCGCCAGCCCCAGACCCGTACCGCCGCCCGCCCGCGACCGGCCGGGATCGGCGCGGGCGAACCGCTCGAACACCTCGCCCTGGAGCGTGGCCGGGACGCCCGGACCGTCGTCCGCCACCGTCAGCTCGGCATGGCCGTCCGCCACCGCGAGCCGCACCGTGACCCGGGTTCCGGCCGGGGTGTGGGTCCGGGCGTTGGCCAGCAGATTGCCGATCACCTGCTGGAGCCGGTGCTCGTCGCCGAGCACGGTCACCGGCTCCTCGGCCAGCTCCAGCGTCCAGTGGTGGCCGGGCCCGGCGGCCCGCACGTCGCCCGTCGCGTCCAGCACCACCCGGGTCAGATCCACCGGGCGGCGGGCCAGCGGCCGCCCCGCGTCCAGCCGGGCGAGCAGCAGCAGATCGTCGACGAGCGTGGACATCCGCTCCGACTCGGCCTGGATCCGCTCCAGCGCGTGCCGCACCTCCTCCGGTACCGGCCCCGGGTGGCGCAGCGCCAGCTCGGCGTGGCCACGGACGGAGGCCACCGGGGTGCGCAGTTCGTGGCTGGCGTCCGCGGAGAAGTGCCGCAGCCGTTCCTCACTCGCCTGGCGGCGGGCCAGCGCGTCCCCGACGTGGCCGAGCATACGGTTCAGTGCGGTGCCCACCTGCCCCACCTCGGTGCGTGGGTCGGCGTCCGGTACGGGCGGGGGCATGGCCACCTCACCGCTGGCGAGCGGCAGCTCGGCCACTCCGGCGGCGGTCGTGGTCACCCGCCGCAGCGGCCGGAGCGACAGCCGTACCCACAGCGCCCCGGCCACCCCGGTGACCAGCAGCGCGCTGCCGAAGACCACGGCTTCCACGGTCTCCAGCCGGTGCACGGTCTCCTCCACCGGGCGCAGCGGCAGGCCGGTGATCAGGACGTCGCCGTCGTCCCCCCGTACCGCGGCCACCCGGTAGCCGCCGAGCCCGGACAGGTGCACGGTGTGGCCGCCGCCGTCCACCGGCACCCCCGCCAGGACCCGCCGGTCGGCGCCGGTCAGCGGTACGGCGGCATCCGTCTGGTCGCGCACCACCGCCGCGTCGGTCGTCGTGCCGTGCAGCAGCCGGGCCCCGAAGGTGCGGTCCGACTGGCCACGGGTGTCGGGCCGGTTGTCGGCGTCCGGGGGCCGCTCGGCGTGCTCCAGGCTGGCCGGGAACCGGCCGCCGGCCGCCGTGAGCTGCTGGTCCAGCCGGCGCACCAGGAACCCTTCGAGGGCGAACACCGTGGTCAGCCCCACCGTCAGGGACGCCACCGCCAGCAGCACCACCAGCCCGGCGGTCAGCCGGGCACGCAGCGTACGGAGAAGCCACCGGGCCGGTCCTGCCAGGAGCGGCCGCCTCACGGAGCCTCCGCCTTCAAGACGTAGCCGACCCCGCGCACGGTGTGGATCAGCGGCGCCCGCCCCGCGTCGATCTTCTTGCGCAGATAGCTGATGTACAGCTCGACCACATGGGCCTGGCCACCGAAGTCGTAGCTCCACACCCGGTCCAGGATCTGCGCCTTGGACAGCACCCGCCGGGGGTTGCGCATCAGGAACCGCAGCAGCTCGAACTCGGTGCGGGACAGCTCCACGGCCACTCCCCCGCGGGTCACCTCCCGGGCCTGCTCGTCCATCACCAGATCCCCGACCACCAGCCGGTCGTCGCCGGGCTCCCGGGCCATCCCGGCCCGGCGCAGCAGCCCGCGCAGCCGGGCCAGCACCTCCTCCAGGCTGAACGGCTTGGTCACGTAGTCGTCGCCGCCAGCCGTGATCCCCGCGATCCGGTCCTCCACCGCGTCGCGCGCGGTCAGGAACAGCACGCACACGTCCGGCAGCTCCGCCCGCACCGCGCGCAGCAGCGCGAGCCCGTCGGTGTCCGGCAGCATCCAGTCGAGCACCACCGCGTCCGGGTGGAAGGCCCGTACGGCAGCCAGCGCGGACGCGCCGTCGGCGGCGGTACGGGCCTCCCAGCCCTCGTAGCGCAGCGCCCCCGACAGCACCTCGGTCAGATCGGGCTCGTCGTCGACGACGAGGACGCGGACCCGGGCGCCGTCGGGCCGCAGCAGAAAACGGCCGGTGGTGTGCGTATCCATGATGAATCAAGCATCCCTCGTGCCGCGCCGTGCCGAGGTCCGCCCTTCCTCTGAGTTTCCTCTGAATCCGAGGCGCCCGGGGCCGTTCATAGGGTCCTCAGAGCTTCGCCGGGGAGTCTGGCCGGGCCATCCGCCGAGAGGACTCCCATGACCATGACGACACCGCCGCGGGCCCCGGCCATGGCCCGC
Source organism: Streptomyces sp. NPDC007983 (assembly GCF_042958345.1). NCBI lineage: Bacteria > Bacillati > Actinomycetota > Actinomycetes > Kitasatosporales > Streptomycetaceae > Streptomyces > Streptomyces sp. NPDC007983. The sequence continues at coordinate 120,480 of NZ_JBIBJI010000015.1, read as the reverse complement.
CCCTCCCGGTCGGCGCCACGCCCGCCCAGCCCCGTCCCGGCCCTCGCTCACCTGCTGATCTGGGGCGGGGCCGCCGCCGTCCTGGCGCTGTGGTGGAGCGACACCACCTCCGTGGTCGGCGCCGCGGGCTGGGTCACCGGCGCCGGACGGATCACCGGGCTGCTGGCCGGTTACGCGTGCGCGATGCTGCTGATGCTGATGGCGCGGGTACCGCTGCTGGACCGTGCCGTCGGCACCGACCGGCTGGCCCGCTGGCACGCCATGGGCGGCCGCTACACGATCTCCCTCGCGTCCGCCCATGTCCTGCTGATCATCTGGGGCTACTCCCTCGAATCGCACACCGGCGTCGTGGATCAGACCACCACCCTGGTCCTCCACTACCCGGACCTGCTCAAGGGCACGATCGGCTTCCTGCTGTTCCTGATCACCGGGATCGTGTCCGCACGCGCGGTGCGCCGCCGGGTGGCGTACGAGACCTGGCACTTCCTGCACTTCGCGACCTATCTGGCGGTGTTCCTGGTCTTCGGGCACCAGCTCTCCAACGGCGCCGACTTCACCGGCAACCGCCCCGCCCAGCTCGCCTGGTACGGCCTCTACCTCGGGGTGGCGGCGCTGCTGGCCTGGTACCGGTTCGCCGTCCCGGTGCGCCGGGCGCTGCGCCACCGGCTGTACGTCGCCGAGGTCCGGCCCGAGGCCCCGGGCATCGTGTCGCTGTACCTGTCGGGCAGCGGGCTGGAGGAGCTGCGCGCCGAGCCCGGCCAGTTCTTCCGCTGGCGGTTCCTGGCCCGGGGCATGTGGTGGGCGGCCAACCCCTACTCCCTGTCCGCCGCCCCGCACCCGGCGTACCTGCGCATCACCGTCAAGGCGTCCGGCGGCCACAGCGCGGCGCTCGCCCGGCTGCGGCCCGGCACGCGGGTGCTGGCCGAGGGGCCGTACGGGGCCTTCACAGCGCGCCGCCGGCGTGCCGCCAAGACCCTGCTGCTCGGCGGCGGTGTGGGCATCACCCCGCTGCGCACGCTCTTCGAGACGCTGCCCGGCGAGGTGACCCTGATCTACCGGGCCCGGCGCCCCGAGGACCTGGCGCTGCGCGGCGAGATCGACGCGCTCGCCGCCGCGCGCGGGGCGGCCGTCCACTACGTCGTCGACGAGCCCGCCGCGTACTCCTCACCGCTGACCCCGGAGGCGCTGCGCGGTCTGGTGCCCGATCTCGCCGAGCGCGACGTCTATCTGTGCGGGCCGCCCGCGATGACCGAGGTGGCGGTCACGGCCCTGCGCGGGGCCGGGGTGCCGCGTCGGCACATCCACCACGAGTCGTTCTCGTTCTGACCTCGATGAACAGGAGCCAGGCCGTGCGCAAAGCCGCCGTGACCACCGTCTCGACGGTGGCGGGAGTGATCCTGCTGCTGTCGCTCAAACCGCACCAGAGCCCCGCCGCGACCGTGGCGGGGTCCTCACCGTCGGCATCGCCGTCCAGCACCGGATCCGCCTCGCCCTCCCCGTCCGCCACCCACACCCCGGGCGGCGCCTCCGGCACCTCCGGCACCTTCACGGGAAGCGTGATCAACACCTCGTACGGGCCGGTCCAGGTGTCCGTCACGCTCTCGCGCGGCAGGATCACCGAGGTCAAGGCGCTCCGGACACCGTCCGACCGGCCCCGGTCCCAGGAGATCGCCGCAACTGCCGTGCCACAGCTCACCCGTGAGGCGCTGAGCGCCCAGAGCGCGCACATCGACGCGGTCTCCGGCGCCACCTACACCAGCGAGGGGTACACCCGGTCCCTGCAGAGCGCACTGGACAAGGCCGGTGTCTGAGGCGTCCGCCCCCGCGCGGGGACTGCGCCACGTCGAGCACGCCATGGGCACGGTGTTCTCCTTCGACCTCCGCGACCCGGTCACCCCATCCGTCCACCAGGCCCTGAAGGAGGCCGTGGCCTGGCTGCACCATGTGGACGAGGTGTTCTCCACCTACCGGCCCGACAGCGCGATCAGCCGCCTCGGCCGCGGCGAGCCGGTCCCGGAGCGGTACCGGCCCGAGGTGGCCGAGGTGTTCGCGCTGTGCGAGGACGCGGCGGGCGCCACCGGCGGCTGGTTCAGCCACACCCCGGCCGGCCGGCTCGACCCGTCCGGGATGGTCAAGGGCTGGGCGATCGAACGGGCCTCGCAGATGCTGTACGAGGCGGGCGCGCCCAACACGTGCGTCAACGGCGGCGGCGACATCCAGGCGCGCGGCGAGGCCGCCCCCGGCACACCGTGGCGGATCGGCATCGCCCACCCCACCCGCCCCGGCGAGCTGGCCGCCGTGGTCACCGGCCGCGATCTGGCCGTCGCCACCTCGGGAACGGCCGAACGCGGCACCCACGTCACGGACCCGCACACCGGCGAGCCCGCCACCGCCCTGGCCTCCCTCACCCTGACCGGCCCCGGCCTCACCCGGACCGACGCCTACGCCACGGCCGCGTTCGCCATGGGCACCGGGGCCCGCGCCTGGACCGAGGCGCTGGACGGGTACGAGGCGCTGGGCATCACCGTGACGGGCGAGGTCTGGAGCACCGCCGGTTTCCCCGGGGCCTGACGCACATACAGCGTGACGGGCTCGGTCAGCCCAGGAAGCTCAACCGGACCTGACGGTTGGGGTTGTCCCGGTTCGTGTCGACCAGGCACACCGACTGCCACGTGCCGAGGGCCAGCCTGCCGCCGAGGACGGGGAGCGTGGCGTGGGGCGGGACGATGGCCGGGAGGACGTGGTCGCGGCCGTGGCCCGGGGAGCCGTGGCGGTGGCGCCAGCGGTCGTCGGCGGGGAGGAGGTCGCGGAGGGCGGCGAGGAGGTCGGTGTCACTGCCGGCGCCCGTTTCCAGGATCGCGATACCCGCAGTGGCGTGCGGGACGAACACATTGAGCAGGCCATCGCCGCCCTGAGCCACCTCGCGCAGATACGCCTCACAGTCCGCGGTGAGGTCGGCGACGGTCTCGGAGGTGCCGGTGGTGATGTCGAGCGTGTGGGTGCGGAAAGTAGCCATGACTCCATCCTCGTACGTGCTGCTGTAAAACTGCCGCAACAAAGGTCCGAGGGGCAAGACGGCGTTGACCCGGGCCGGACCCGCTGGCTAGCTTCAGGGGCATGTCTACGTCAGCCCTGCTCACCACGCGCGGTCACATCGACCTGCTGCGGGTGGCGTCCGCCACGTGTCCCGGCGCCTGCTGACCTTCTCTCACCTCTCTCTCCTTCTCGCTCTCGCCGTGCCGCGCTGATGTCGCGCGGGTACCGAGGCGTACCCCTTTTCTGGAGCCCGAAGTGTCCCCGGTTCTTCTCGAACCGGTCGTGCCCCTGTCCGCGCGCCGCCGCACCGTACCCCGCTGGCTGCGCCGCACGACCGGTCCCTTGTTTCTGCTGGTGCTCTGGCAGGTGTGCAGCGCGACCGGCGTGCTGCCCTCCGACGCGCTCGCCTCGCCCGGCACCATCGCCGGTACCGCCTCCGGCCTGTTCCAGGACGGCACGCTGCCGCACGCCATGCTGGTGTCGGTGCAGCGGGTGCTGAACGGGCTGCTGATAGGCGGGGTCGTCGGCGTCGGGCTGGCGCTGATCTCCGGTCTGTCGCGGCTCGGTGAGGACCTGGTCGACGCGACCGTGCAGATGCTGCGCAGCATCCCCTGGGTCGGGATGATCCCGCTGTTCATCATCTGGATGGGCATCGGCGAGGCGCCGAAGATCGCGCTGATCGCGCTCGGTGTCGCCTTCCATCTGTATCTGAACGTGTACGCGGGCATCCGCGGCGTGGACGCGCAGCTCATCGAGGCCGGGAACTCCCTCGGGCTCGGGCGCTGGGGGCTGATCCGCCATGTGGTGCTGCCGGGGGCGCTGCCCGGGGCCATGACCGGGCTGCGGTATTCGCTGGCCACCGCCTGGCTGGCGCTGGTCTTCGGCGAGACCATCAACGCCGATGACGGGATCGGCTTCCTGCTCAACCGTGCGCGGGAGTTCTTCCAGACCGACGTGATCGTGGTCTGCCTCATCGTCTACGCCGTCCTCGGCCTGCTCGCCGATTTCATCGTCCGCACTCTGGAGAGGCTGCTGCTGCAATGGCGACCGACCTTCACCGGCAAGTGACACACCGGGAGACGACTGACGCGGCCGTACGGGTCGGCTCGCTCACCCGCTCCTTCGACGGCCGGGCCGTCATCGACAACCTCGAACTGACCGTCCGGAAGGGCGAGTTCGTGGCGCTCCTCGGCCGCAGTGGCTGCGGCAAGTCGACGCTGTTGCGCGTACTGGCCGGGCTCGACCGGGAGATCGAGGGCGAGGTGCTGGTGCCGCGGCGCAAGGCCGTCGCCTTCCAGGCGCCGCGGCTGATGCCGTGGAAGCGGGTGTGGCGCAATGTGCTGCTCGGGCTTCCCGGCCGCCCCGGGCGGGACGTCGCCGAGAAGGCGCTCCGGGAGGTCGGTCTCGGCCACCGGACCGACGCCTGGCCCAAGACGCTGTCCGGTGGCGAGGCGCAGCGTGCCTCGCTCGCCCGGGCGCTGGTGCGCGAACCCGATCTGCTGCTGCTCGACGAGCCGTTCGGCGCGCTGGACGCGCTCACCCGGATCACGGCCCAGCGGCTGGTGGCCGACCTGTGGCAGAGCCGCGGCTGCGCGGTGCTGCTGGTGACGCACGACGTCGAGGAGGCGTTGCTGCTCGCCGACCGGGTGCTGGTGATGGACGGCGGTGTCATCGCGCACGAGATCCGGGTGGACCGCGACCGCCCGCGTGACATCGCCGATCCGTACCTCGCCGAACTGCGCACCGAACTGCTGGACCGGCTGGGCGTGGAAGCCCCGGAGCCGGCCGAGGTCGAGAAGGTCGCGTAACCGCACCTCACACCCTCTTTGTACGTCCCTCACGAACGGAAACCCGCTGCCATGCGACGGCGTATCGTCCCCGCCCTGCTCCTCCCTCTCCCCCTGCTGCTGTCCGCATGCGTCAGCTCGCACTCGGCCGACAAGTCCGGCGCCGCCGGCAACACCGACGGCAAGGGCGATGTGACCCTCAACGTCGGCGACCAGAAGGGCAACGACGAGGCGGTGCTGCGCGCCGCCGGCGAATTGAAGAACCTGCCCTACAAGATCAAATGGTCGACGTTCACCTCCGGTCCGCCGATCCTGGAGGCGGTCAGCGCCAAGGCGGTGGACATCGGCGGGGTCGGCAACACCCCACCGGTCTTCGCCGCGGCCGCCAAGTCCCACATCAAGGTGGTCGGCGCCAAGCACGGTACGACCGACGGCGAGGCGATCCTGGTCAGGAAGGACTCGCCGCTGAAGAAGACCGCCGACCTCAAGGGCAAGACGGTGGCGGTGGCACAGGGCAGTTCGGCCAACTACCAGCTGGTCGCCTCGCTCCGTAAGGTCGGCCTGTCCATCAAGGACGTCAAGGTGAGCTACCTGCAGCCCGCCGACGCACTGGCCGCGTTCAGCCGCGGCAAGGTGGACGCCTGGGCCATCTGGGACCCGTACACCGCCCAGGCGCAGCGCCAGACCCACGCGCGGGTCCTCACCACCGGCAAGGGCGTGACCAACGGCCTCAACTTCCAGGTCGCCAACCCCTCCTCCCTCGACGACAAGAAGAAGACGAAGGTCATCAAGGACTACCTGGAGCGGCTGCGGCGCGCCCAGAAGTGGGTCTACAAGCACCCCGAGGCGTGGGCCAAGGTGTGGGGCCGGGAGACCGGGCTGCCGTACGAGGTGGCGCTGGACGCCGTGAAGCGGACCAACGGCACCCGGGTGTACACCGCCGTCGACAAGTCCGCCATCGCCTCCGAGCAGGAGATCGCGGACACCTTCGCCGAGCTGAAGCTCACCCCGCGCCGCTTCCACTTCGCCGACTACGTGGACACCCGCTTCAACGGCGGTCTGCCGCCGTCCAGCACCGCGCCGCGCACCTTCGGAAAGGGCTCCTGATGTCCGTCCGCCTGCACTGGTTCCTGCCGACGGGCGGCGATGGGCGCACCCTCGTCGACCGGCACGCCTACAGCGGTGGCGACCGCTCGCGCATCACCCCGGTGAGCGGTGTCCGGACGCCGGACATCGACTACCTCACGCAGATCGCCAAGGCCGCCGAGCATCTGGGGTTCGAGGCGGTGCTCACCCCGACCGGCACCTGGTGCGAGGACGCGTGGCTGACGACGGCCGCGCTCGCCCAGCACACCGAACGGCTGAAGTTCCTGGTGGCCTTCCGGCCGGGGCTGATCTCACCGGTGCTGGCGGCGCAGATGGCCGCCACGTACCAGCGGATCACCCGCGGGCGGCTGCTGCTCAACATCGTCACCGGCGGCGACTCCGCCGAGCAGCGGCGCTTCGGCGACCATCTCGACCACGACCAGCGGTACGCGCGCACGGCGGAGTTCCTGGAGGTCGTCCGGGGTGTGTGGGGCGGCAAGCCCTACGACTTCGACGGCGAGCACTACCGGATCGGGGGCGGGCTGACCGCGGTGCCGCCCGACCCGCTGCCGCAGATCTTCTTCGGTGGCTCCTCCCCGGCCGCCGGACCGGTCGCCGCCCGGCACACGGACGTCTATCTCACCTGGGGCGAACCGCCCGCCCAGGTCAAGGAGAAGATCGACTGGATCCGGGGCCTGGCGGAGCGGGAGGGCCGCGAGGTCCGCTTCGGCATCCGGCTGCACACCATCGCCCGCGACTCCTCGCACGAGGCGTGGGCCGTCGCCGACCGGCTGCTGGACCACCTCGACCCGGAGACAATCGCCTCCGCGCAGCAGGCGCTGGGGCGCAGCGAGTCGGTCGGCCAGCAGCGGATGCTGGCGCTGCACGGCGGCTCACGCGACCAGTTGGAGATCGCGCCCAATCTGTGGGCTGGGGTCGGGCTGGTGCGCGGCGGCGCGGGAACGGCGCTGGTCGGCAGCCATGCGGAGATCGCCGACCGGATCGAGGAGTACCACGCGCTGGGCATCGAGCACTTCGTGCTGTCGGGCTATCCGCATCTGGAGGAGGCGTACTGGTTCGGCGAGGGCGTGACCCCGGAGCTGGCGGCACGCGGCCTGCTGACGGACGCCCGCCCGGCCCCGGGGACGGGCGCCGCACCGCTGCTGGTCGCCGGGGGCCGCTGACGGACGAGGCTCACCGCCCAGCGGCGCCTCCGGGCGCCGCTGGGCGGCTCCAGTTCTGGTCCACCGACGGCGACTTGGCTCCCTTGCACCCGTAAGGTGACACTCGTAAGGTGACACACGTGACCTTGAGTGGGAACGGAAAGCCCTACGGGACGAGGATGCTGAGGGGCTTCGCCGGATCGTCGTGCCCGATGGTTCGGCCGCGGGATCCCCGGCCATCGGTGCTCGCCGCGCCAAGCCCGTACTCGTCCGAGTCTCCTGGCCCGCTTCTGTGGTCACCGCGTCGGCTCCCCCGCCGAAGCATCAGCTCTTGGACGAGGAAGGCGACATGACGACCACCGCATCCGAGCCCGCTTCCACCGAGGAAGCACCGTTCTTCCCCGCCCCCCGCACCTGTCCGTTCAGCGCGCCACCGCGGCACGCCGATTTCCGGGAAGCCGGCGGTCTGCACAAAGTCACCATCTGGGACGGCTCCAGGCATTGGCTGGCCACCCGGCACGCGGACATCCGCGCTGTCCTCTCCAGCCCGTCCTTCAGCGCCGACGTGCGCCATCCCGGCTTCCCGCTGGTCCACTCCAACCAGCCCGAACACGAGGGCGGTCTGTTCCTGCGCCTGGACGACCCCGAGCACGTCCGCCTCCGGCAGATGCTCACCAAGGAGTTCAGCGTCAAGCGCACCCGGGCGTTGCGCGAGAAGCTGCTGGAGATCACGGACGAGCTGATCGACGCCATGCTCGCCAAGGGCGGACAGGCGGACTTCGTCCGGGACTTCGCGCTTCCCCTGCCCTCCCGGGCCATCTGCCTCATCCTCGGCGTCCCCTACGAGGACCACGAACTCTTCGAGCGCCACGCCAACGCCGGCACCGACCTGGACGTCAGCCACGAGGAGCGCGCACGGACGCAGCGGGAGGCGTTCGAGTACTACGCGGCCCTCGTCGCGCGCAAACGGCGTGAACCCGCGGACGACATGATCAGTCGGCTGCTGGCCGACCACACCGGCCCGGACGGGTTCACACCGGAGATGCTGCCCGTTCTGGTCGGGATCCTGGTCGGCGCCGGGCACGAGACCACCGCCAACATGCTGGGTCTGGGGACGGTCGCGCTCCTGCTCAACCCCGGCCAGCGCGACCGGCTGCGGGCCCATCCCGAGCTGGCTCCCAGTGCCGCGGAGGAGATGCTCCGCTACTGGAGCATCGTCTCCACCGATCCACGACGCGTGGCCCTCGAAGACGTCGAGGTGGGCGGGCAGCTCGTCCGTAAGGGCGAAGGGGTCATCGTCTCCCTCATCGCCGGAAACCGGGACCCGCGTGCCTTCGGCGCCGACGAGGGCGAGTGCCCCGCGGACACGCTCGACATCGGCCGCCGCGCCCGCCACCACGTGGCGTTCGGTTTCGGCACCCACCAGTGCCTGGGCCAGAACCTGGCGCGGGTGGAGATGCAGGTCGCCTGGCCACGGCTCTTCGAACGCATCCCCGGCCTGCGGCTCGCCGTCGCCGAGGACGAGCTGCCGTTCAAGAAGAACTCCATCGTCTACGGCCTCACGTCCCTCCCGGTCACCTGGTGAGCGGCACACCGGAGAACCAGTCGTTCGAGGTCGGCGGGCACGCCGACGGCCACGGCACCCGTCTGCCGGGCAAAACCGTGCTGGTGACCGGCGCCGGAAGCTCGGGCGACTTCCTGGGCACCGGAGCGGCCACGGCGATCCTGATGGCCGCCCAGGGTGCCACCGTCGGCATCCTCGACATCAGCGGTGAGCGCGCGGAGCACACCGTGAGGCGCATCGAGGAGAGCGGCGGCCGGGCGATCGCCCTCACCGCGGACATCACCGATGAGGAAGCAGCACGGGCCGCGGTGGACGACTTCGCGGACCGGGCCGGACGCCTGGACGCGCTCGTCAACAACGCGGGCATCAGCGGCGAGGGCGGTATCGCGGCCACCACACGCGCGGGCTGGGACCGGGTTTTCGCCCTCAACGTCACCGCGGCCATGCAGGTGGCCCGCGCCGCACACCCCCACCTCGTGCGCGGCGGTGGGGGATCCGTGGTCAACGTCTCCTCCATCGCGGCCGTCCGCGGATTCGGCAGCGGCGCGTACGGGGCCAGCAAGGGCGCGCTCCAGTCGCTGACCATCGATTTGGCCTACAGCTGGGGCCGGGACAACATCCGCGTCAACTGCCTCGTACCCGGCCACCTGCACACCCCCATCGGCGACCACGGCGGCGAAGAGGGCCGCCGGATGCGCCGCGCCGCCAACCTGCTCGGTGTCGAGGGCACGGCCTGGGATCTCGCCTGGGCGGTCCTCTTCCTCGCCGGTGCGGAATCACGCTGGATCACCGGCGCGGTGATACCGGTGGACGCGGGCACCACCGCGGTCACCGCACTGGCCATGCTGCCGCACCTCGCCGAACCCCGACAGGGCACCGGGAATCCGCACGGCCCCCCGGGTACCGCAGAATGAGATCCATGAACGAGGACACCGCGGCCGACACCACCCGCAGGCGCAATCCCCGCGGCCAGGGGGACCGGCTCCGCGCGGACATTCTGGCTGCCGTGGCGCGGCTCCTCGACCAGAAGCTCACCGACAACCACCTCCCGGTGTCTCTCCGGGAGGTGGCACGCGAAGTCGGCATCGCCGCTCAGAGCATGTATCTGCACTTCGCCGACAAGGACCAACTCGCCCGCGCCGTTGCCGAGGACGGCTACCAGCGTGTCGTCGCGGCCATGCGCGACGCCGACACCGAGGCCGCTGCCCTCGGAGCCGACGTCGGCGAACGCCTCCGCGCCCAGGCGAACGCCTTCTGCACCTTCGCCCGCACCGAGCGCGGCGTCATCCGCCTCATGTTCGGCCACAACTCCTCAAGCTTCGGCGAGCCCGACCAGACCCACCCGGCCCGCCTGCTGTGGCAGCAGTGGCTGGACGCCATCCACACCTGCGAAAATGCGGGGCTGGACTGGCCGGACGGCGCCGAACAGACCGCGATACACCTGTGGTCCGCCCTCTTCGGCCGCTTCGCCCTGTGGACCTCCACGTTCGAGCGGCACGATGCGCGGGACCTCACCGTCTTCGTCGACCGCATCGTCGACACGCTCCTGCGCGACGCACGCCGGTGACCGCTGTCGGCAGACCCGCACCGTGGAGCTTCGCACCGGCCCCGCGAGTCAGGGCCCGCCGTCGACGAACAGCAGCCTGCGGTTGAGGGCGTCCTTGCGGATCTCCAGCGCCTCGGCGTACTCAGGCCACTCGTACCAACGGCTGACGCCCCCGTGCGAGGTAGCGGCCGCCGTAGCGGGCGATCGACGCGGCCGCCAGCTCGCGGTAGGTGTCGGCTCGCGGCTCATCGACCACCTCGACCTCGGAGATTACGTACGCCGGCATGCTCTGCATCAGCTCCTTCGGGCTTCGGTGACGAACTCGGCCCAGGCGGCGGCCGGGACGACGAGGGCGGGGCCGGTCTTGTCCTTGGAGTCGCGGATACCGACCTCGGCGGTGTGGGTGAGGTGGGCGATCTCCACGCATACGGTTCCCTCGTTCTGGCTGTAGGAGGACTTGATCCAGCAGCTCTCTGGGGCGATATCGCGTGCCAGGCGGGTCATCTCAAACCTCTCGGGCTAGTCGTTGCAGGAATGCCGGTGTCTCGGATGGGGCGAGGGCGCCCGCCCGCAGAGCGTCGAACCTGCGGGTGAAGGACCACACAGCCGTGTCCTTGTCATTGATCTCCGTCCCCTGGGCCGCATCGATTTGCACGATCGTCGGCAGCGGGACACCAAAGTCCAACAGGCTGAAGTTGGAGGCCGAGCGGTAGGTCGCGGTGGCCATCGGGAGGATCTGCACTGTCACGTTGTCGAGTTGGGCGAGCCGCTCGATCTCCTCGTACTGCTCACGCATCACGTCGGGACCACCGAGCACCCGGCGCAGCGCGGCTTCGTCCTGGACGACCCAAAGCTCCAGCGGGTCGCCCCTGCGGTGCAACGCCTTCTTGCGTTCCATACGGATCTGGGTGTTGCGCTCGACGAACTCAGTCGTGTACTCGTGCACGGGTTTGGCGGACAGGAACATCTCCCGGGCGTACCGCTCGGTCTGCAGCAGGCCGAAAACCACGTTCGGTTGCCAGGCGCGGCTACTGCGGGTGCCGGTCTCCAGGCCGACGTACAGCGCCATCCCGGACGGCATGACGTTGCGGTAGACGGACCACCAACCCCGGTTGCTCGACTCCCGGTGGACGTCGAGAAGGAATTCCACATCCTCCTCGTCGTCAACCCCATATCGGTCCAGCAGGATCCGGAGTTCCGCGGCTGTCTTGAGCCCGGTCAGGCCATTCTCCACTCGGTGGAGCTTCGAAGGGGAGAACGTCAACCCATCCACCGCCTCCGCCAGGGTGAATCCGGCTCTGTCCCTCAATTGTTTGAGTTCGTGGCCGAGTTGCATGCGACGGACAGTGGGTCCTGTTGGTGCTGCCACGAGTACGCCTCCCGGTGGGTTGAGTCTGCCATGTCGTGGTGCGAGTTCAGAGTCTGGCACCGGGAATCCGCCGTGTTCTGACAACAGCTCACTCGGTCATATATGCCATCTCAAGCGAGAATTTCAATCGCTCTTGCAGGACAACTCTCACAGCCTCGAAGCTGTTTCCGCCATCACGTCCCCCTTCCATGGAGCCGCCCCATGCCATCCCCACGCCCACGCCTCCTCCCCTGGCCCGCAGAGAACGGCAAGCCCTGCTACCTCGTCTCCGACGACTCCGGCGCGGGCTACATCTCACGGCTCGCCGACGAGATGGAGACGGTGCAGCTCCGCACCGGAGCCGAGCTGCTGGCGCACGCTCGCCCGCTCCTCCGGGACCGCAAGGCGCACGCCGGTGAGCTGCGCTTCGTGGGGCACCGGCTCGCCGAGGCGCTGCATGACGCGCTGCGGGTGGCCGAGAGCCGGGGCATGCGGCTGGAGGACCGGGAAGATCCGGCGCCGGAGCCGAGTTAGTAGAAGCATGAACAACGTGGAGGTCGTGGTCGTGGGCGCCGGGCAGGCGGGGCTGTCCAGCGTCTATCACCTGCGGCGGGCGGGGTACGAACCAGAGACCGGGTTCGTGGTGCTCGACCACTCCCCCGCCCCCGGCGGCGCGTGGCAGTTCCGGTGGCCGTCGCTGACGTACGGCAAGGTGCACGGGATGTACGACCTGCCCGGGATGCGGTTGACCAGCGACGATGCCGACCCCGAGCGGCCGTCGTCCGAGGTGATCCCGGCGTACTTCGCACGCTACGAGCGCGCCTTCGACCTGCGAGTTGTCCGCCCTGTCCACGTCACCGCCGTACGCGACACCGACGACGGCAGGCTGCTGGTCGAGACCTCGGCCGGGACGTGGTCCGCCCGCGCGCTGATCAACGCGACCGGCACCTGGGACCGCCCCTTCTGGCCGCGCTACCCGGGGCAGGAGACCTTCCGGGGGCGGCAGGTGCACACGGCCCAGTACCCGGGGCCGGAGGCGTTCGCCGGGCAGCGGGTGGTCGTGGTCGGGGGCGGGACGTCCGGGGTGCAGCATCTGCTGGAGATCGCCGACGTGGCGGCCGCGACCACCTGGGTCACCCGCCGCCCGCCGGTGTTCCGCAGCGGTCCGTTCGGCGAGGACCAGGGGCGGGCCGCGGTGTCGCTGGTGGAGGAGCGCGTACGGCGGGGGCTGCCTCCGCAGAGCGTGGTGTCGGTGACCGGGCTGCCCATGACGGAGGCGATGGAGCGGGCCCGCGCACGGGGCGTGCTGGACCGGCTGCCGATGTTCGACCGGATCACCCCGGACGGGGTGAGCTGGGCGGACGGTCGCACGGTGGCGGCGGACGTCATCCTCTGGGCCACCGGTTTCCGCGCCGCGATCGACCACCTGGCCCCGCTGCGGCTGCGCGAGCCGGGCGGCGGGATCGCCGTCGAGGGGACCAGGGCCGTCCGGGATCCGCGGGTGCACCTGGTCGGGTACGGGCCGTCGGCGAGCACGATCGGGGCGAACCGGGCGGGCCGGGCCGCCGTACGCGAGATCCGGGCGCTGCTGGACGCCGCCTCCGTCCCGGCTGCGGTCTGACGGGCGGGAACAGCCCGCGGCTCACGCGCCCGGCTTCGGCGCCAGCGTCGAGTCCCGTACGACCAGTTCCGGCTGGAGGACGATGCGCCGGTGGCGGTGGGCGTCGGCGTCCTCGCCCGTCTCCTCGATCAGCAGCTCCGCCGCCGTACGCCCCATCCGGAACGCGGGCTGGCGCACCGAGGTCAGCGGCACCGCCGCGGCCGCCGCGAACTCGATGTCGTCGTACCCCACCAGCGCCACCTCGCCCGGCACCGACACCCCGGCCGCGAAGAGCGCCTGGAGCACACCCAGCGCCAGCAGGTCGTTCGCACAGAACACCGCGGTCGGCCGGGGCGAGATGCCCAGCAGCCGCGCACCGGCGTCGCGGCCCGCCGCCACGTCCAGCCGCTCGGCCTCGATGTGCAGCAGCGCCTCCGGCGGCAGGCCCTCCTCGGCGAGCGCGGCGAGCGCCCCGGCGCGGCGGTCCTGGCACTGCGGCAGGTGCATCGGGCCGCTGACGTACACCAGCCCGCGGTGGCCCTGAGCGATCAGGTGGCGGGCGGCGAGCGCGCCGCCCTCGATGTCGTCGACGGAGACCGAACAGCCGTCGGCGCTGGGCACCTCGCGGTCGACGAGGACGAAGGGGATGTCGTGGCGGCGGAAGTTCTCCAGGTTGCCGCCGGTGGCGTCGGCGGGGGTCACCAGGACGCCGCGCACCCGGTGCTCGGCGAAGAGCCCCAGGTAGTCGGCCTCCTCGTCGGCGCTCTGCGCGCTGTTGCACACCATGACGCCGAGGCCCGCGTCCCGGGCGGCGCGCTCGGCGCCGCTGGCCACGTCCACGAAGAAGGGGTTCGCCATGTCCAGCACCAGCAGCGAGATGATCCGGCTGCGCCCGGCGCGCAGCTGGCGCGCGGATTCGCTGCGTACGTAACCCAGCCGCTCGATCGCGGCCTGCACCCGGTCGCGGGTGCCCTCGGCGACCATCTCCGGCCGGTTGATCACGTTCGAGACGGTGCCGACGGACACTCCCGCCTGCCGCGCGACGTCCTTGATCCCCACCATGCGTCCCACGACCTCGGCCTCCGCCTTTCCGCGGCCCACCTCGGCCGCGGGACCCATGCTATGGCGTGGGCGGCGGAGAATTCCTCCAGCCCCGCCGCGGGTGCGCCCCCGGCCATGGAGGCCAGAGGGTTACGGGCAGTTCTCGGTGGATCCGTCGGCGCTGACGCGCAGCGCGCCGCCGGAGGTGTTGGCGCTGCCGGTCAGGCAGTATCCGCCGACGTTCTGGAACATGAGGTCGGCGGGGCTGTCGTCGCCGCGCTGCGCGATGAAGTGGTCGAAGCGCAGATCTCCGCCGTTGTTGGCGATCACCGCCGGACGGCCGTCGTCCTTCGCGAACCGCACCGAACTGTCGGTGAAGGTGATGCGGTCGGTGTTGTGGAGGTACCAGCCGAAGGCGGGGCGGGTGCCGATGCTCTTCGGGTTGTAGTCCTTGGCGTCGTTGCCGGGTACGCCGGTGGACATGGTGCCGTTGCCGCCGGGCACGGTCAGGTCGACCCCGGTGAAGGTGACGTCGCTGATGTGGTTGCTTCCCGACTCGCCCCACAGCGTGGGGCTGAAGGAGGGGCTGTTGCCGGTGCCGGTGATGTTGTCGTAGGTGATGCCGCTGATGTGGCCGACGCCCGGGTTGTTTCCGCAGCGTTTTCTCGTCCCGATCTTCTGCATGATGGGCGAGTGGACGTTCTTCATGGTGATGTCGCGGTAGTGGACGTCGGAGATGTCGCCTCCGTCCATGGACACCATGCCGAGACCGGACTTGTCCGCGCCGTTGATGGTGATGCCCTGGAAGTCGTAGTCCGTGAAGTCGCCGCAGGTCTCGGAGCCGAACATCAGGGCGTTGCAGCACTTCGCGGAGAGCTTGCTGTCCCGCACCTTCACATGACCGTTGGGGAGCTTGGCGCCGAGGGCGTAGTCGCTCTTGAAGACGAGCGCGTCGTCGTTGGCCGCGATGTTCGCGTCCGTGATGGTGGCGTTGGTGGTGCTGATGACGTTCCATCCGTCGCGGTCGCTCGCGGTGTCGATCGTGAGGTGGTCGGATGTCACGCCGTCACAGCCGTTGGTGAGCGCCGCGAAGTGGCCGCCGCGGCGGAGGGTGATCCCGCTGAGGCTGAGCCCCTTGCAGCGGGTCAGTGAGATGATCTTGTCTGCCTCTCCGGAATCCGGGTTGCCGGTGATGAGGTTGCCGGCGCCGTCGATCGTGCCGGAGCCGGTGAAGCCGATGTTGGTGAGCTTGTCGCCGTAGAACATGGCGTTGTGGAAGTGGCTGTGCCCGTAGTCCTGGTAGTCGTCGTACGGGTTGGACTCGGGCTTGTCGTAGGTGTCCGCGCTGGACCCGAGGATGGTGGCGCCGGAGTCGAGCTGGAGGGTGACGTTGCTCTTCAGGTGCACGGTGTTCTTGGACTTGTACTGTCCGGAGGGGAACTCCACGATCCCGCCTCCGGCGGCGGCCGCCGCGTTGACGGCCTTCTCGATCGCGCCGGTGTCATTGGTGGACCCGTCGGCCTTCGCCCCGTAGTCCTTGACGTCGAAGGTGGCTGCGGGCTTGGCGAGGGGCGCGGCCAGGGTGGGCGCCTGGGCGGACCCGAAGACGATGGCGAGGATGAGCGCCGCTGACGCGGCGATTCTCTTCACTGTTCCTTCTCCTTCGCATATCGCTGGATGTTCACTTCACGGTGATCCGATGTATGCGCCGAAAGGTTCAGACCATCGTGGAATGTACTCAGCCCGTCGAAGGTGTCAATGGACGTCGCGAATCCGGACTTGGTCAGCCGCGCAGCCGGGTCAGGCTCGATCCTCGGACGACGAGTTCGGGTCGTAGGACGATCCGCCGGTGGCGATGGTCATCGGACCCCTCACCCGTCTCGTCGATCAGCAGCTCCGCCGCCGTACGCCCCATCCGGAACGCCGGCCGGCGTACGGACGTCAGCGGCACCGCAGCGGCCGCCGCGAACTCGATGTCGTCGTAACCCACCAGCGCCACCTCGCCCGGCACCGACACCCCCGCCGCGTACAGCGCCTGCAACACCCCCAGCGCCAGCAGGTCGTTCGCGCAGAACACCGCCGTGGGGCGCGGCGCCATGCCCAGCAGTCGCGCCCCCGCGTCCCGGCCGCCCGCCACGTCCAGCCGCTCCACCTCCACATGGCGCAGCGCGGTCTCGGCGACCCCCTCCTCGCGCAGGGCGTTCAGCGCGCCGGTGCGGCGGTCGCGGCACTGGGCGAGGTGCATCGGGCCGCTGACGTACGCCAGCGCGCGATGGCCCTGGCCGAGGAGGTGGCGGGCGGCGAGCGCGCCGCCCTCGATGTCGTCGACCGACACCGAACAGCCCTCGGCGGCGGGCACTTCGCGGTCGACGAAGACGAACGGAATGCCGTGCCGCCGGAACGACGCCAGGTTGCGGCCGGTGGCGTCGGCGGGGGTGACGAGGACGCCGCGCACCCGCTGCTCGGTGAAGAGCGAGAGGTAGTCGGCCTCTTCCTCGGCGCTCTGCGCGCTGTTGCACACCATCACCCCGAGGCCCGCCTCGCGCGCCGCGCGCTCGGCGCCGCCCGCCACGTCCACGAAGAAGGGGTTCGCCATGTCGAGCACCAGCAACCCCACGATGCGGCTGTGGCCCGCGCGCAGCTGACGCGCCGACTCGCTGCGTACGTACCCCAGCCGCTCGATGGTGGACAGCACCCGGGCCCGGGTCTCCTCGGACACCGAATCCGGGCGGTTGATGACGTTGGAGACCGTGCCGACCGACACCCCGGCCTCCTTCGCCACCTCCTTGATGCCTACCGCATGGGCTCGCAACCCCCTACCCCGGCAGTCGGAAGTCGATGACGCGGAGGGCGGAGGGCGTGGTGCCGCTCGACTTCCGCTGGTACATGAACGACAGCACGCCGTCCTGGGCGAGGCGGGTGTCGTCCACGACGACCTCGCCGAAGGCGTTCAGCCCGCTGCCGTCGAAGAGCGTCTTCCAGTCGGTGTACCCCGAGGCGCTGGACGCGGCGACGATGCGGCCGTAGGGCATGACGGCGTAGGCGTTGTCGTACTTGTCGAAGGCCAGGTGGGTGCGCTGGCTGGAGTTGAGCGCCACCGGGATCTCGGTCTTCTTCCAGGCGCCCGCGGCGTCCTTGAAGAGGTGGAAGGCGCGGCCGT
Organism: Streptomyces sp. NPDC007983; assembly: GCF_042958345.1. Taxonomy (NCBI): domain Bacteria; kingdom Bacillati; phylum Actinomycetota; class Actinomycetes; order Kitasatosporales; family Streptomycetaceae; genus Streptomyces; species Streptomyces sp. NPDC007983. The sequence goes on along the minus strand of NZ_JBIBJI010000015.1, from coordinate 103,149 downwards.
TCGTGGTCCGGTCGGCCACGTAGTCGGTGGTGCACTGGCCGAAGCGGCCGGGGACGTAGCTGATGACGGCGTGCGGGCGCCCGGCGGAGTCGGTGGCCTGGCTCTCCTGGTTCATCAGCGAGTGGTCGGGGTTGAGGGGATCGACGACCGTGCCGGTGTCGTTCACGGTCACCTGGTCGGCGCCGCCGGTGGTGCCGACCACGGTGCCCGCCGCGTTGCGCCAGGTGCGGCCGCGGTCGGTGCTGTAGACGTAGCCGGTGTCGTGGTTGGTGAGGCCACCGGCATTGCACATCACCGCGTTGTTCTGCTCGCGCCAGGTGTAGAAGGCGTGCAGTCGGCCGTCGGCGCCGTAGTCGATGCCGTGCAGATACATGTTGCGGGCGGTGCTGGAGCCGTGCTCGCTGGTGTACGTGCCCGTGGACGCGGACCATTCGCCGAGCGCGGTCCACTTGGTGCCGTCGTACTCGGCCAGCGCGTTGCGGCCGTTCCCGGACACCCCGACCCGGTAGCTGAGCTGGAGGCGGCCCTCGGGGGTGGCCACGAACTGCGGATACGTGAACCGGGAGGTGAGCGCGAGCCCGTCCAGGGTGGTCTGCACGGCGCCGAACTGGGCGCTGTTCCACGCGTGTCCGGCGGGGTCGTCCAGCAGCCCGGCCACCGACTTCACGTAGAAGAAGCCGCTGCTGTGCGAGTCCATGTTGAGGTGCAGCCGGCCGTCGACGCGCGAGATCCCCATGGAGATCACGTTGTGGGAGTCGTCGGCGGTGAGCTGGTGCGCCAGCCGGACGGTCTGCCAGTCCGCCCGGCCCAGCGCGCGGCGGCCGATGACGGCGGTGCGGTCGGCGGTGTACCAGACGGCGTACTGATAGCCCTTGTAGGTGAGCAGCCCGTTCTTCTGGAACGCGTTGTTGTTGACCAGGCCGTTGTACGACTCGAAGTAGATGGCCTTCGGGTCGAGCTGGGTGTCGGCGACCTTGCTGACGGCCGGGCCGGGGGCGCTCGGGGCAGCGGCGGCCGCGTTTCCGGCCGGGGTGGCGGCGGTGAGGAGGGCAGTGGCCAGCACGGCTACGGCCAGGGGTCTCATATCCGTAGGTCTCCGTGTCCTTAAGCGAGGTGGAACACTTCGGTGAGCGGTGTCATGGCCTCATCCGGCTTGGCGCCGTCCAAGGCTTCAAAGCCCCCCTCATTCTCAAAAAATGGCGCCATCTCGGCCTGCCACCGTGCGTTGACCTCGGTGGCGGCCATCGCGGCCTGCGCCGCCGCGAAGTCCTCGGTCTCCAGATAGCCGACCAGCAGCCCGTCCTCCCGCAGGAAGAGCGAGTAGTTGTGCCACCCGGCCTCGGAAAGCGCCTCCAGCATCTCCGGCCACACGGCCTCGTGCCGTTGGCGGTACTCGGCCAGCCGCTCCTGGCGGACCTTCAGCAGAAAACACACACGCCGCATCGCCGACCGCCTCAGAAGTGGAACTTGTCGATGTTGGACTTGTCGAAGACGGTGGGCGGGCCGAGGATGACCTCGCCCTGCTTGCCGATCGTGTACTCACCGAGCTTCCCGGCCTTGAACTTCTCCCCCTCGGCCCCGGTGATCTGCCCGGAGGCGAGCGCCGCGGCGGCGTACGAGCCCAGGTACCCCAGCTTCTTGGGGTCCCACAGCGCGAACTGCTCGACGGTGCCGTCCTTGACGTACTTGCGCATCTGGTTGGGCGTGCCGAGGCCGTTCAGCACGACCTTGCCCTTGTACGAGGAGTCGCTGATGTAGCGGGCGGCCGCGGCGATGCCGACCGTGGTGGGCGAGATGATGCCCTTGAGCTTGGGGTACGCCTTCAGCAGGCCCTGGGTCTCCTGGAACGACTTCTGGTCGTCGTCGTCCCCGTACACCGTCTTGACCAGCTTCATGTTCTTGTAGGCGGGCTTCTTCAGCTCGTCCTTCATGAAGCCGATCCAGGTGTTCTGGTTGGTCGCGTTCTGGGTGGCCGAGAGAATCGCGATCTCGCCCTTGTAGTCGAGCTGCTTCGCCAGGTGCTTCACCTGGCTGCGGCCGATTTCCTCCGAACTGGCCTGGTTGATGAACACCTGGCGGCACGCCGGGGCGGTGTCCGAGTCGTACGCGACGACCTTGATGTTCTTCTTCATGGCCTGCTTGAGCGGGCCGCACACCGCGTTGGGGTCGTTGGCGGCGATGAGGATGGCGTCCTGCCGCTGCTGGACCAGGGTGTTGATGTACGACACCTGGGAGGAGGCGCTGGCGTCGGACGGGCCGACCTCCTTGCCCTTGCCGCCGAACTCCCGGGCGGCGCCGATCCCCGAGGTGTCCAGGATCTTCAGGTACGGGTTGTTGATCTGCTTGGGCAGGAAGGCGAGCTTCAGCCCCTTCTTCAGCGGCGCGTCGGGGTCCGCCTTGGCATCGCTCTTGGCGGGACCGCTGTTGTCGGTGTCCTTCTTGGTGGTGCCGCCGCAGCCGGCGAGGGTGACGGCGAGGGCGCAGACCGCGACGGCGGTGGCGGCGGCGCGGCGCCTTGGAATATGGCTGCGGCGCGCAGCGCCTCGTTTGAGGGTGGTGGCGGGTGACGGGAGGGCGGAGCGCTGGATCATGGGTGACCTTTCAGGCTGTATCTGTGTCAACTCGTCGTGGCGGCGCGCCGATGGCGCCAGGCGCTCACGGTGGTGATCATGCGGGGCGTGAGGACGGACGCCACCAGCAGCAGCCCGGTGACGATCACCTGGACCTCGTTGGCCACGTCGTTGAGGGTCAGCAGGTTCTTCAGGACGCCGATGAGCAGCACCCCGGCGACCGCGCCGAACAGGGTGCCCTTGCCGCCGTCGAAGTCCACGCCGCCCAGCAGGACGGCGGCGATGACCAGCATTTCGAAGCCCTGCCCGTTGTCGGCGCGGGCGCTCCCGTACCGCAGGGTGAACACCACCCCGGCGAAGGCCGAGACCAGCCCCGCCACCACGAACAGCAGCAGCTTGACCCGCTTGACGCGGATGCCCGCGAAGTACGCGGCGTCCTCCTGGGCGCCGATGGCGAACAGCGACCGGCCGAGCCTCGTGGAGTGCAGCACCACGGCGGCGACGACGGCCAGCACGATGAACAGCGCCACCGGATAGGTGAGGAAGGTCCCGGGCACGGTGGTGGTGTCGACCGCCCACTTCGCGTACGTCTCGGGGAAGTCGGTGATGGCGTTCGAGCCGAGTACCACCGAGGCCAGCCCCCGGTACAGCGCGAGCGTGCCGATGGTGACGGCGAGCGACGGCAGCCCGACCCGGGTGACGAGCCAGCCGTTGAGCAGCCCGCCCGCCACGCCGACCAGCAGCACGACCGGCACGATGGTCTCGAACGCCCAGCCCTGGTCCCACAGTTCACCGGCCAGCGCGCTGGACAGCCCCAGCATCGAGGCCACCGACAGATCGACCTGCCCGGCCACCACCAGCAGCGTCATCGGCAGCGCCATCAGCGCGACCTCGGCGATGTCGTTGAAGGCGAAGGCGAGGTTGTCGCGGCTCGCGAAGCCGTCCGTCGTAGCGAGCCCGGTGACGAAGACGACCACCAGCAGCACCCCGACGGCGGTGTCCCACCTCGGCTTCATCGCGCGCTCCTCTTCCTCAGCGCACGGGTCATGCGCACGTTCACGATCCGGTCCACGCTGATGGCGGCCAGCAGCAGCGCGCCCGCGATGGCGTCCGCCCAGAAGGAGTCGACCTTCAGCACGGCCAGCGCGCTGCCGATGGTGGTGAGCAGCAGCGCCCCCAGTGCCGCGCCCCACACGGTGCCGGTGCCGCCGACGATGGCGACGCCGCCGACCACGACCGCGCTGACCACGGTCAGCTCCCAGCCGTGCGCGTTGTCCGCGACGACGGTCCCGAAGCGGGCCAGCCACAGGGCGCCCGCGAAGCCCGAGACGGCGCCGGAGAAGAGGTACGCGCCGAGCACCCGGCGCCGGATGGGCACCCCGGCGAGCCGGGCGGCCTCGGGGCTGGAGCCGATGGCGTACAGCTCCCGGCCGCTGCGGTACGTCCGCAGGAAGTACGCGGTCCCGGCGAGCGCCACGAAGGAGATCAGCGGCAGATAGGGCAGCCCCAGCACGCTGCCGCTGCCCAGGTCCAGCACGGACTGCGGCACGTCGGCGGCGTTGATCTGCTCGCCCTGCGCCCACCAGTAGTCCAGGCCCTGGATGATGTAGAGCATCCCGAGCGTGACCACCAGCGCGGGCACCTTGCCGAAGCTGACGAGCGATCCGCTGACCAGGCCGCAGACCGCGCCGACGACGACGCCGAGCAGCAGCACCGTCAGCACGCCGTGGTCCGTGCCGGAGACGAACTTCCCGCAGGCGAAGGCGGACAGGCCCACCACGGAGCCCACCGACAGGTCGATGTTGCGGGTGATGACCACGACGGACTGCCCGACCGCGAGCAGCACCAGGATCGCGGCGTTCAGCAGCAGGTCCTTGATGCCCTGGTCGTTCAGGAAGCGGGGCTCGGCGACCCAGGTGAACAGCACCAGCAGCACCAGCGCGCCCGCGATGCTGATCTCCCGCGCCCGGAAGACGGCGTCGACGAGCGAGCGAGCCGAGCGGTCCGCATCCGCCGCCGGTGCGGGTTTGTCGACCGTGACCGTCATGCAGCCCTCCCGTTCAGTCCCGTCGCGGCGGCCATCACCGACTCCTCGGTGGCCTCGGCGCGCGGGATCTCGGCCACCATGCGGCCCTCGTGCATCACCAGCACCCGGTCGGCCATGCCGAGCACCTCGGGCAGATCGGAGGAGATCATCAGCACCGCGAGCCCGTCGGCGGCCAGCGACGACAGCAGCCGGTGCACCTCGGCCTTCGTCCCGACGTCGATGCCGCGCGTCGGCTCGTCCACGATGAGCACCGCCGGGTCGGTGGCCAGCCACTTCGCCAGCACCACCTTCTGCTGGTTGCCGCCGGACAGCACCGCGACGTGGTCGCCGAGGCTGCCGTACTTCAGCTGCAGCCGTACCGCCCAGTCCGACGCCCGCCCGCGCTCCAGCGCGCGCTTGACCATCCCCGCGCGGCCCAGCCTGTCCAGGCCGGTCAGCCCGATGTTGCGTTCGATGGACATCTCCATGACCAGGCCGCGCTGGCGCCGGTCCTCGGGCACGAGCGCGAGCCCGGCGTCCATCGCGGCGGTCGGCGAGCCGGGCCGCAGCACCGTGCCGCCCACCCGCACCTCGCCCGCGTCCGCCCGGTCCACGCCGAAGACGGCCTGCGCGACCTCGCTGCGCCCGGCGCCGACCAGCCCCGCGAGCGCGACGATCTCCCCGCGCCGCACGTCGAACGACACGTCCCGGAAGACGCCCTCCCGGGTCAGCCTGCGCACCGACAGCGCCGTCTCGCCGACCCGCGTCCGCTGCTTGGGATACAGCTCCTCCAGGTCCCGGCCGACCATGCGGCGTACGAGGTCGTCCTGCGTCAGCCCGTCCAGCGGCTCGGACGCCACCCAGCGCCCGTCCCGCAGCGTGGTGACCCGCTGGCACAGCTCGAAGATCTCCTCCAGCCGGTGCGAGATGAACAGCACCGCCGCGCCCTCCGCGCGCAGCGCCTCGACGACCGCGAAGAGCCGGGCGGTCTCGCTGCCGGTCAGTGCCGCCGTCGGCTCGTCCATGATCAGTACGCGGGCGTCGAAGGAGAGCGCCTTGGCGATCTCGACGATCTGCTGGTCGGCGATGGACAGCCCGCGCGCGGGCCGGTCCGGGTCGAGGTCGACACCGAGGCGCGCCATCAGACCGGCGGTCGAGGCGCGCACCGCCTTGTGGTCGATCCGGCCGAACGCCCGCCGGGGCTGGCGGCCCATGAAGATGTTCTCGGCGATCGACAGATCGGGGAAGAGCGTCGGCTCCTGGTAGATCACGGCGATGCCCACGTCGCGGGCGTCGGCGGGACCGTGGAAGACCACCGGCCGCCCGTCCAGCAGCACCTCGCCGGAGTCCGGCCGGTGCACCCCGGCCAGCGCCTTGATGAGCGTCGACTTGCCCGCGCCGTTCTCCCCGGCCAGGGCGTGCGCCTCACCGGCGAAGAGCTCCAGCGAGACGTTCCGAAGGGCCCGTACGGCGCCGAAGGACTTGTTCACCCCCTTGAGGGCGAGGACCGGAACAGACTGACTCACGGAGTCTCCTGAAGCACGCGAATGAAATGTTTCAATCTGGATTCCGGGAAGCTAGCTCCGAGCCATGCACCCGTCAAGGGGGTGCGCGGCAGGTAAATCCCGTACCTGCGCGACCACTTGACGCACCCCGGCCATCGCCCCTACGGTCCAGGCGCCTGTTCGATTGAATCGTTTTCATCCAGCCGTTCCTGGAGGAAGCCCGTGATCAGCAGACGCCACCTGCTCGCCACCACCGCTGCCACCGGTACGGCCCTCACGGGTCTGCCCGCCCTCACCCCGACCGCCGCCGCGGAGAGCCGCCCCACCGCGGGACTGCGGATCCGGAGCACCACCGTCGAGTACGCCACCCATCCGCTCGGCCTGGACACGCCCCGCCCCCGGCTGAGCTGGATCCTCGAATCCGACGCCCGCGACCAGTCGCAGAGCGCCTACCGCATCCGGGTCGCCACCTCCCCGGACCGGCTCGGCGACCCCGACGTCTGGGACAGCGGCAAGCGGACATCGAGCCGGTCGGTCCTGGTCGACTACGACGGCCCTGCCCTGCGCCCCCGCACCCGCTACCACTGGTCCGTACGCGTCTGGGACGACCGCGGCCGCCCCTCCCCGTGGTCCGCCCCGGACTGGTGGGAGACCGGGCTGCTCGGCGCCGGGCAGTGGCAGGCGCGCTGGATCACCGCGCCCACCGAGGTGACCGCGCCCCCGCAACTGGACGGCGCCTCCTGGATCTGGTTCCCCGAAGGCGACCCGGCCACCGACGCCCCGGTGGCCACCCGCTGGTTCCGCACCACCGTCCGGGCCATCACCGGCACCGTCCGGCGCGCCCGCCTGGTGGTGACGGCCGACGACGGCTTCACCGCCCACGTGAACGGCACCGAGGTCGCCACCCGCGAGGCGCTGGGCGTGGCCAAGGCGTGGGCCCACCCGGTCACCGTCGACGTCACCGAACACCTGCGGCAAGGAGCGGCCACGCTCGCGATCGCGGCCACCAACGCCGAGCAGGGCCCGGCCGGTCTGCTGGCCACCCTGGAGCTCACCACCGAGGACGGCGTCACCCACCACCACACGGACCGGACCTGGCGCACCACCGACCAGCGGCCACCCGCCACCTGGACCTCCCCCGGCCACGACGACAGCGACTGGACAGACGCCAAGGAACTCGCCCTCTGGGGCAGCGGGCCGTGGGGCAGGGTGCTGCCCCAGCAGTCGCCCGCCCAGCTGCGCCGCACCTTCACGCTCGCGGGCAAGCCCGTCGCCCGCGCCCGGCTGTACGCCACGGCGCTCGGCCTGTACGAGGCCCACCTCAACGGCGTCCGCGTCGGCCACGACCAGCTGACCCCCGGCTGGACCGACTACCGAAGGCGCGTGCAGTACCAGACGTACGACGTCACCCGTGCGCTGCGGCGCGGCGCCAACGCCCTCGGCGTGACCCTCGCCCCCGGCTGGTACGCCGGAAACGTCGCCTGGCTCGGCCAGCACCAGTACGGCACCCACCCCGCGCTGCTCGCCCAGCTGGAGGTCACGTACACCGACGGCAGCACCGAGCGCGTCACCACCGGCCCCGAGTGGCGCGCCGCCACCGGTCCGCTGCTGACCGCCGACCTGCTGATGGGCGAGGCGTACGACGCCCGTATGGAGACCCCGGGCTGGACCTCACCGGGCTTCGACGACTCCGGATGGCGGCCCGCCACCACCGCCGAGAACGTCACCACCGAGGTGGTGGCCCAGGTCGACGCGCCGACCCGGGTGGAACGCGAGCTCACCCCCGTCAAACGCACCGAACCCACCCCGGGCGTCCACGTCTTCGACCTGGGTCAGAACATGGTCGGCAGTGTCCGCCTCAGGGTCTCGGGACCGGCCGGCCGCACGGTCCGGATCCGCCACGCCGAGGTGCTGAACCCCGACGGCACCGCGTACACGGCCAATCTGCGCACCGCCCACCCCGTCGACACGTACACCCTGAAGGGCGGTGGCACCGAGACCTACGAACCGCGCTTCACCTTCCACGGCTTCCGCTACGTCGAGGTCACCGGCTACCCCGGCACACCGCCTCTCGACGCGGTGACCGGCCGGGTCATGCACACCGCCGCCCCGTTCACCATGTCCTTCCGCACCGACGTGCCGATGCTCAACCAGCTCCACTCCAACATCACCTGGGGTCAGCGCGGCAACTTCCTGTCCGTCCCCACCGACACCCCGGCCCGCGACGAACGGCTCGGCTGGACCGGGGACATCAACGTCTTCTCCGGCACGGCCGCGTACACCATGGAGTCGGCCCGCTTCCTCACCAAATGGCTCCGGGACCTGCGCGACGGGCAGGGCGCGGACGGCGCCTTCCCCGATGTGGCACCGGTCGTCAGCGGCCTCGGCAGCGGCACCGCGGGCTGGGGCGACGCCGGGGTGACCGTCCCCTGGAACCTGTACCAGGCGTACGGCGACACCCGGGTGCTGCGCGAGAACTGGGCCGCCATGCGCGGCTGGATCGCGTACCTGGAGAAGCACAGCTCGGACCTGCTGCGCCCCGCCGAGGGCTACGGCGACTGGCTCAACGTCGACGCCGAGACCCCCAAGGACGTCATCGGCACCGCCTACTTCGCGCACGCCACCGACCTCGTCGCCCGCACGGCACACGTCCTCGGCGAGGACCCCGCCCGCTACGAGGACCTGCTGGCCCGCGTCAAGAGCGCGTTCACCGCCGCGTACGTCTCCGCCGACGGCAGGATCAAGGGCGACACGCAGACGGGTTACGTCCTGGCGCTCTCCATGGACCTGCTGCCCGCCGCCCTGCGCCGCCCGGCGGCCGACCGCCTCGTCGCCCTGATCGAGGCCCGCGACGGACACCTGTCCACCGGCTTCCTCGGCACCCCGCGGCTGCTCCCGACGCTCACCGCGACCGGCCACACCGACCTCGCCCACCGCCTCCTCCAGCAGCGCACCTTCCCCTCCTGGGGGTACCAGATCGACCGGGGCTCGACCACGATGTGGGAGCGCTGGGACTCCATCAAGCCGGACGGCGGCTTCCAGGACGTCGGGATGAACTCCTTCAACCACTACGCCTACGGCTCGGTCGGCGAGTGGATGTACCAGAACATCACCGGCATCACCCCCGCCGCCCCCGGCTTCCGCCGGATCCTCATCCGGCCGCGCCCCGGCGGCGAGGTGCGTTCCGCCGAGGGCCGCCACGACTCCCCCTACGGGCCGATCGCCACCCGCTGGTCGCAGCGGGACGGGGAGTTCACGCTCGCGGTCTCGGTACCGGTCAACACCACCGCCGAGATCTGGGTGCCCGCGCGCCGCGCATCCGACGTGACCCAGCGGGGCGCCCGGTTCCTGCGGCTGTCCGACGGCTGCGCGGTGTACGCCGCGGGCTCGGGTTCGTACCGCTTCTTGACGCGCACCGACCTGCGCGATTAGCTTTCTTGAATCGTTTCATACCGAGGAGACCCATGTCTGACGTTCCGGCCGTGAAGGCGGCCCTCAAGAGCCAGGCGATCGAGACGCCGTCATGGGCGTACGGCAACTCCGGGACCCGTTTCAAGGTCTTCGCCCAGCCGGGCGTCCCCCGCACCCCGCAGGAGAAGCTGGACGACGCCGCGCAGGTGCACGCCTTCACCGGTGTCGCCCCCACCGTCGCCCTGCACATCCCCTGGGACAAGGTCGACGACTACGCGGCACTCGCCAAGCACGCCCAGGAGCGCGGGCTGAAGCTGGGGGCGATCAACTCCAACGTCTTCCAGGACGACGACTACAAGCTCGGCTCGGTCACCCACCCCGACCCGGCGGTCCGCCGCAAGGCCGTGGGCCACCTCCTGGAATGCGTCGACATCATGGACGCCACCGGCTCCCGCGACCTCAAGCTGTGGTTCTCCGACGGCACCAACTACCCCGGCCAGGACGACATCGCCGCCCGCCAGGACCGCCTCGCCGAGGCCCTGAGCACCGTCTACGACCGCCTCGGGGACGACCAGCGCATGCTGCTGGAGTACAAGTTCTTCGAGCCCGCCTTCTACACCACCGACGTCCCGGACTGGGGCACCGCCTACGCCCACTGCCTGAAGCTCGGCCCCAAGGCCCAGGTCTGCGTCGACACCGGCCACCACGCCCCGGGCACCAACATCGAGTTCATCGTCGCCCTGCTCCTGCGCGAGAAGAAGCTCGGCGCCTTCGACTTCAACTCCCGCTTCTACGCCGACGACGACCTCATGGTCGGCGCCGCCGACCCCTTCCAGCTCTTCCGCATCATGTACGAGGTCCACCGCGGCGGCGGCCTCACCTCGGACATCGCCTTCATGCTCGACCAGTGCCACAACATCGAGCCCAAGATCCCGGCGATCATCCGCTCCGTGATGAACGTCCAGGAGGCCACCGCCAAGGCGCTCCTGGTCGACCGCGACGCCCTCGCCGCCGCCCAGCGGTCGGGCGACGTCCTCGGCGCCAACGCGGTCCTGATGGACGCGTACAACACCGACGTACGCCCCCTCCTCGCCGAGGTCCGCGAGGAGCTGGGCGTCGACCCCGACCCGATGTCCGCGTACCGGGCCTCCGGCTGGGCGGAACGGATCGTCGCGGAGCGCGTGGGCGGCCAACAGGCCGGCTGGGGCGCCTGATCCGCGCCGCGGCCGCCGCGCCGGCCGGGCGCAGCCCCACCCCGCCGCGAAACTCACTGAGACAGGCCCGCACCCCACACATGAGGACGACATGACCGCAGAACTCCACCCCGAGGCGGCCACGCTGCTGGAGCGGAGCCACCGCCTCGGCGCCGATCCGCGCAACACCAACTACGCGGGCGGCAACACCTCCGCCAAGGGCACCGACACCGACCCCGTCACCGGCCAGGACGTCGAGCTGATGTGGGTCAAGGGCTCGGGCGGCGACCTGGGCACCCTCGCCCCGGCCGGACTCGCCGCGCTGCGCCTGGACCGCCTCCGCGCGCTCACCGGCGTCTACCCGGGGGTGGAGCGCGAGGACGAGATGGTCGCCGCGTTCGACTACTGCCTCCACGGCAAGGGCGGCGCGGCACCGTCCATCGACACCGCCATGCACGGCCTGGTCGACGCCGCCCATGTGGACCACCTCCACCCCGACTCCGGCATCGCCCTCGCCTGCGCCGCCGACGGCGAAGCGCTCACCAAGGAGTGTTTCGGCAACCAGGTGGTCTGGGTGCCCTGGCGCCGCCCCGGCTTCCAGCTGGGTCTGGACATCGCCGCCATCAAGAAGGCCAACCCCCAGGCCATCGGCTGCATCCTCGGCGGCCACGGCATCACCGCCTGGGGCGACACCTCCGAGGAGTGCGAGGCGAACTCGCTCCGCATCATCCGCACCGCCGAGGCGTTCCTCGCCGAACGCGGCAAGGCGGACCCCTTCGGCCCCGTCGTCCACACCACCCTCCCCGAGTCCGAGCGCCGTGCCCGCGCCGCCGCGCTCGCCCCGGTGATCCGCGGCCTGGCCTCCACCGACCGCCCGCAGGTCGGCCACTTCACGGACAGCGACACCGTCCTGGACTTCGTCTCCCGCGCCGAACACCCCCGCCTGGCGGCGCTGGGCACCTCGTGCCCGGACCACTTCCTCCGCACGAAGGTCCGCCCCCTGGTCCTGGACCTCCCGCCGGACGCACCGCTGGACGAGGCGATCGACCGCCTGCGCGAGCTCCACACCGCGTACCGCACCGACTACGCGGCCTACTACGACCGCCACGCCACCCCCGACTCCCCGGCGATGCGCGGCGCCGACCCGGCGATCGTGCTGATCCCGGGCGTGGGCATGTTCAGCTACGGCAAGGACAAGCAGACGGCCCGGGTCGCGGGTGAGTTCTACGTCAACGCCATCAATGTGATGCGGGGCGCCGAAGCGGTCTCGTCCTACGCGCCCATCGAGGAGTCGGAGAAGTTCCGCATCGAGTACTGGGCGCTGGAAGAGGCCAAGCTCCAGCGCATGCCCAGGCCCAAGCCCCTCGCGACCCGTGTCGCCCTGGTGACCGGCGCGGGCTCGGGCATCGGCAAGGCCATCGCGCACCGGCTGGTGGCCGAGGGCGCCTGCGTGGTGGTGGCGGACCTGAACGCGGACTCGGCGACCGCTGTCGCCACCGAGCTGGGCGGCCCCGACAAGGCGATCGCCATCGCGGCGGACGTCACCAAGGAAGACGACATCCAGGCGGCCTTCACCGAGGCGGTCCTGGCCTTCGGCGGCGTGGACCTGCTGGTGAACAACGCCGGGATCAGCATCTCCAAGCCGCTCCTCGAAACGACCGCCAAGGACTGGGACCTCCAGCACGACATCATGGCGCGCGGCTCCTTCCTCGTCTCCCGCGAGGCGGCCCGCGTGTTCATCGCCCAGAACATGGGCGGCGACATCGTCTACATCGCCTCCAAGAACGCGGTCTTCGCGGGCCCGAACAACATCGCCTACTCCGCCACCAAGGCCGACCAGGCCCATCAAGTGCGCCTGCTCGCCGCCGAGTTGGGCGGCCACGGCATCCGCGTCAACGGGGTGAACCCCGATGGCGTCGTCCAGGGCAGCGGCATCTTCGCGGGCGGCTGGGGCGCGCAGCGCGCCGCGGTGTACGGCGTGCCCGAGGAGAAGCTGGGCGAGTTCTACGCCCAGCGCACCCTGCTCAAGCGCGAGGTGCTCCCGTCCCATGTGGCGAACGCGGTCTTCGCGCTCACCGGTGGCGATCTGTCCCACACCACGGGCCTGCACATCCCGGTCGACGCGGGGGTCGCGGGGGCGTTCCTGCGCTGACGCGACCACCCCGACCACACCCACGTCAACTGACTACGAGGTTTACGTGCCACCCACAGAACACCGCTTCGCCGCCGTAGACCTCGGTGCGTCCAGCGGGCGCGTCATGGTCGGCCAGGTCACCCCGGACACGCTGACGCTCCACGAAGCGCACCGGTTCCCCAATGAACCGGTGCGCCTCTCCGGCACCCTGCACTGGAACATCCTGTCCCTCCACCAGGGCGTCCTGAACGGCCTCAAGGCGGCGGCCGCGGCCGCCGCCACCCCCCTGACCAGCATCGGCATCGACACCTGGGCGGTCGACTACGGCCTCCTCGACGCCACCGGCGCCCTGCTCGCCAACCCCGTCCACTACCGCGACACCCGCACCACCGGCGCGGCGGACAAGGTCGCGGCGGCCCTCCCGCCCCGGGCCCTCTACGCGGCCACCGGCCTCCAGCACCTCCCCTTCAACACGATCTACCAGCTCGTCGCCGCCCAGGGCACCCCCGCCCTGGCCGCCGCCCACCGACTGCTCCTGATCCCGGACCTCATCTCGTACTGGCTGACGGGCGAGGCGGGCACGGAGCTGACGAACGCGTCGACCACCCAGCTCATCGACCCGCGCACCCGCACCTGGTCCGCCCACGTCGCGGACGCCCTCGGCATCGACCTGTCGCTCTTCCCGCCGCTGCGCCGGCCCGGCGATCCGGCCGGAACCCTGCGCCCGGACGTCCTCGCCGAAACCGGCCTCCCGCACCCCACCCCGGTGACGGCGGTCGGCTCCCACGACACCGCGTCCGCCGTCGTGGGTGTCCCCGCCACGAGCCCCCGCTTCGCGTACATCGCCACCGGCACCTGGTCGCTGGCCGGGCTGGAGCTGGACGCGCCGGTCCTCACCGAGGCGAGCCGTCGGGCGAACTTCACCAATGAGCTGGGCGTGGACGGCACGGTGCGCTATCTGCGCAACATCATGGGCCTGTGGATGCTCCAGGAATGCCTGCGCACCTGGGAAAACACCGGCAGCGAGCACCACCTCCCCACCCTCCTCGCAGCGGCGGCCGAGGCCCTTCCCCTCCGCTCCGTCGTGGACGCGGGCGACCCCGCGTTCATCGCGCCCGGCGACATGCCCGACCGCATCGCCGCCGCCTGCCACCGCACCGGCCAGCCCGCCCCCCGTAACCCCGCCGAGACGACCCGCTGCGTCCTGGACTCCCTCGCCCTGGCCCACCGCCGCGCGATCGAGGACGCCGTCCGCCTGTCGGGCCGTACGGTCGACACGGTGCACATCGTGGGCGGGGGCGCGCACAACGCGCTGCTGTGCCGGCTCACCGCCGACGCCTGCGGCCTGCCGGTGGTGGCGGGCCCGGCCGAGGCGGCGGCTCTCGGGAACATCCTGGTGCAGGCCCGTACGGCCGGAATGGTCGGCGGCGGGCTGTCCGACTTGCGCGCACTGCTTCACAGCACCCAGCCACTGAGGCAGTATGAGCCCACAGGTGATCATTCGGCGTGGGACAGGGCAGCTTCCCGCCTGGAAGGCGCACGGGTCACCGAGACCGAGGCGGCCGAGGAGGAACGGTGCGGGTAGCGCTCTTCATCACCTGCGTCAACGACACGCTGTATCCGCGCACCGGCCAGGCCGTGGTCACCCTGCTGGAGCGACTGGGCGTGGAGGTGGACTTCCCACCCGAACAGAGCTGCTGCGGCCAGCCGCAGTTCAACACCGGCTACCGCCACGACACCGAGCCCCTCCTGCGCCGCTACGCCACCGCCTTCCGCGGCTACGACTACATCGTCACGCCCTCCGGATCGTGCGCCGCGATGGTGCGCGACAACTATCCGCGGATGGGGGCGCGGGCCGCAGCCGAGGGCCGGGGCCAGGAGCTGGCCGACCTGGCCGCGACGGCCGCCCCGAAGACGTACGAGCTGACCGAGTTCCTGACCAACGTCCTCAAGGTGACGGACGTCGGCGCCTACTATCCGCACACCGTGACGTACCACCCCACCTGCCACGGGCTGCGCATGCTCGGCCTGGGCGACGGGCCGCGGACGCTCCTCGCCGCGGTCAAGGGTCTCGACCTGGTGGAGCTGCCGGGCGCGGAGGAATGCTGCGGTTTCGGTGGCACGTTCGCGGTCAAGAACGCGGCGGTGTCGGCGGCGATGGGCGCGGACAAGGCGCGCAACATCACCTCGACCGGCGCCGAGGCGGTCTGCACGGTCGACAATTCCTGCCAGATGCACATCGGCGGCACACTCGCCCGCCAGGGTTCGACGGTCCGCCCCGTGCACATCGCCGAGATCCTGGCCAGCACGGAAGGAGACGTCTGGTGAGCGGAACCCACCAAGCCACCTATCTGGGGATGCCCGCCTTCCCGGTGGCGGCCGACGCCTCCACCCGCAACACCCAGCTGCGCGCCAACCTGCGCCACGCCACCCACACCATCCGCGCGAAGCGCGCCACGGCCGTGTCCGAGCTGGACGACTGGCAGCGGCTGCGCGCCGCGGGCGCGGCCATCAAGGACCGTACGCTGCGCCACCTGGACCACTATCTGGAGCAGTTGGAGAGCGCGGTCACGGCAGCCGGGGGCCAGGTGCACTGGGCGGCCGACGCCGACGAGGCGAACCGGATCGTCACCGAGCTGGTGCGGGCCACGGGCGAGCGCGAGGTCGTCAAGGTCAAGTCGATGGCGACGCAGGAGATCGGGCTGAACGGCGCCCTCGCCGGCGCCGGGATCACGGCGTACGAGACGGACCTCGCCGAGCTGATCGTGCAGCTAGGCGACGACCTCCCGTCCCACATCCTGGTCCCGGCGATCCACCGCAACCGCGGCGAGATCCGCGACATCTTCACGGAGCGGATGGCCGGATGGGGCCGCCCGGCCCCGGAGGGGCTGACCGACGCGCCCGCGGACCTGGCCGAGGCGGCGCGCCTGCACCTGCGCGAGAAGTTCCTGAACGCCAAGGTGGGGATCTCCGGCGCCAACTTCATGATCGCGGAGACCGGCACCCTGGTCGTCGTGGAGTCCGAGGGCAACGGCCGGATGTGCCTGACCCTCCCCGAGACGCTGATCTCCGTCGTCGGCATCGAGAAGGTGGTCCCCACCTTCCAGGACCTGGAGGTGTTCCTCCAGCTCCTCCCCCGCTCCTCGACCGCGGAGCGGATGAACCCGTACACCTCCACCTGGACCGGCACCACGGACGGCGACGGCCCGCGCACCTTCCACCTCGTCCTGCTGGACAACGGCCGCACCGACACACTCGCGGACACCGTGGGCCGCCAGGCGCTGCGCTGCATCCGCTGTTCGGCGTGTCTCAACGTGTGTCCGGTGTACGAGCGGGCGGGCGGCCATGCGTACGGCTCGGCGTACCCGGGCCCGATCGGCGCCATCCTCACCCCGCAACTGCGCGGCACCCAGAGCGAGTTGGATGCCTCCCTCCCGTACGCGTCCTCCCTGTGCGGCGCGTGCTACGAGGTGTGCCCGGTGGCCATCGACATCCCGGAGATCCTGGTCCACCTGCGCGAGCGGGTGGTCGAGGGCGGCCCGGCATCGGTGCGCGGCACCCGCGCGGTCGTCAAGCCCGCCAAGGGCCACGCCGCGGAGCGGGCCGCCATGCGGGCCGCGCGCTGGGCCCTGGACCACCCCGGCGTGCTGCGCACCGGCCAGCGCCTGGCCGCCCGCACCCGCCGCTTCCACCCGCGCCGCCTGCCCGGTCCGGGGCGGGCGTGGAGCGATACGCGGGAGCTGCCGAAGGTGCCGGCGGAATCGTTCCGCGACTGGTGGCAACGTACACGGGGCGATGGCGGAACCGTTGACGGCCGAGACGCGAGGAGGACCCGATGAGTTCCCGAGCCCTGGTCATGGCCCGTATCCGCCGCGCCCTGGCCGATGTTCCGCGCGCCGAGACGCCGTCCGAGGTGGCGGTCGACCGTACGTACCACCGCGCACACGGCGACCGCACCACCGCCGAGACCGTCGACCTGCTCGCGGAGAACCTCGCCGACTACCGCGCGATCGTGCACCGCACCACGGCCTCCGACCTGCCCGCTGTGATCGCGGGCTTGCTCACCGCACGCGGTGCGACGAGCGTGGTCGCCCCGTCCGGCCTGCCCGCCGAGTGGCTGGCGGCGACGGATGCCGTACGGCTGACGGACTCCCCCGACCAGACGCCCCACGACCTGGACGACGTGTCCAGCGTGGTCACCGCCTGCGCGGTGGCCATCGCCGAAACCGGCACCATCGTCCTGGACGCCGACACCGACCAGGGCCGCCGCCGCATCTCCCTCGTCCCCGACCACCACATCTGCGTGATCCGCGTCCCGGCCCAGGTCGTGGACTCGGTCCCGCAGGCCCTCGAACGCCTCGACCCGGCCCGCCCGTTGACCTGGATCTCGGGCCCGTCGGCGACGAGCGACATCGAGCTGGACCGGGTGGAAGGCGTCCACGGCCCCCGCACGCTTGAAGCGGTCCTCGTAACGGACTGAATTCCTCCACGCGTTCGAACACGCCGCATACCCTCCGTCGCTCGCGGTGACCGCGTGTCGTACGGTGCTGGTTGGATTGACGCTGTGTCGAACGGGGAGGGCGAGCAGTGAGCGGCGGCGGTGGTGGCGGTGGCGCCAAAGGCGGCAACATAGACCTGGCCTTCGACAAGGAGTCGCAGGCCGAGATCGTGAAGGGCCTGCGGGCGGCGATCGGCGAGCTGAAGGAAATCGCCTCGGCGTCGGACGCCGAGATGGGGGCGGGGTTCGAGGAGCTGTCCATGACGTCCATGGAGGCCGGACACAACGGCCTGGCCAAGGACTTCGAGGACTTCTGCGAACTGTGGGACTGGGGTGTGCGCGGCCTGATCGAGGACGCGGGCAAGCTCGCCGAGAAGGTGGGACTGGCGGCCGGTTCGCAGTGGGAGCAGGAGCAGTACGCCCAGGGGACGTTCAAGGTGGCCGCGAACTCGGTGCTGGGCAACCCGCACCTGGACGAGAAGACAGTCGTGAAGAAGGACATGGACGAGCTGATCTCGGTCGACACCTGGACGCCGGACTACAGCAAGGAGTCCTTCGAGAAGGCCGCGTCCGACGCCGAGAAGACCTGGGACACCGCCGGCGAGGAGGCGGGCCATCGGTATAAGTCGACCGGCATGCAGCAATTCGTCGACCAGGCCGCCGAGGAGAGCGCCAAGAGGGGCGAGCGCTGATGGGGCTCGGTGACCTGACGCCCGACTGGATGGACGACGCGGTCGAGAAGGGCACCGAGGCCCTGGGCGACACCGTCGAATGGGCGGGTGACAAGACCGCCGACGGCCTCGACAAGGTCGGCTGGGAGGGCGGCGCGGACTGGGTCCGCGACAAGTCCCGTTCCACCGCGAACTACCTGGGCGCGGACGTCGCCGAGATGCAGCTCGGGGAGACCGAGGACCCCAAGAAGCTGATCTACGGCAGCGTGAGCCGGATCCGCTCCACCGTGAAGCACCTGAAGGACTTCCAGTCGGCGTTCGAGAAGGTCGGCAACGGTCTGAAGGCCCTGGACTCCTCCCACTGGAAGGGCGAGGCGGCCGACGCCTTCCGCGACGAGGTGTCGGTCAAGCCGAAGGAGTGGTTCAAGGCCGCGGACGCGTGCAAGAAGGCCGCCGGGGCGCTGGAGGACTTCGCCGGGACGGTGGAGTGGGCGCAGGTCCAGGCGCAGGAGGCGATCGACGCGTACAAGGCGGCCAAGACCGCCTCGGAGAACGCCCGTTCCGCGCACAACGACAAGGTGGACGCGTACAACGCCGCCGCCAAGGCATACAACGCGAAGGTGGACGACGGCAAGGACCCGGGCGCGAAGCCCACCAAACCGGGCGATTTCCACGACCCCGGCACCGCCAAGGCGAAGGCCGCGCAGGAGAAGCTGGACGAGGCGCGGCGCCAGCGGGACGAGGCGGTCATCACGGCGCGCAAGGCGGTCCAGACGGCCAAGGACGCGGCACCGCCGAAGCCCTCGTACGGCGACCAGCTCGGGGACGGCGTTGAGGGGCTGGGCCTGGACGCGATGCACTTGACGGGCGGAGTCATCAAGGGCGTGGCGGGGCTGAACTCCTTCGCGCGCAGCCTGAATCCGATGGACCCGTACAACCTGACCCACCCGGCCGAGTACCTCACGGGCCTGAACAGCACGGCGGCCCAGCTCCACACGGTGGCCAGCAACCCGGGTCCGGCCCTCAAGAACATGTACAACGAGTTCTCCAAGGACCCCTCGGAAGGTTTTGGCCGGGCCCTCCCCGAGTTGTTCGGCACGAAGGGCCTCGGCGCCGTTCGCAAGGGGGCCACGCTGGGCAAGTCCGGTGGTCTCCTGAACAAGGCTCGCGAGGCGATCAAGGGCCGCAAACGCGGCGAGAACACCACCGATAACAAGAACAAATGCAGCGACGGAACCGACCCGGTCGACCTGGCGACGGGGAAGATGTACCTCCCGCAGACGGACGTCTCCCTGCCGGGCGCGCTGCCGCTGGTGTTCCGTCGCCAGGTGGAATCCGGCTACCGGGTGGGCCGGTGGTTCGGCCCGTCGTGGTCGAGCACGGCGGACCAGCGGCTGGAGATCGACGCTGAGGGCGTCGTCTTCGTCAGCGAGGACGGTCTGCTGCTGGAGTACCCACACCCCGCGCCCGACGTCCCGACCTTCCCGTCCGCGGGCCCTCGCTGGCTCCTCGAACGCGACTCTCATGGCGACTACACTCTCACCGACCCCGCCACCGGTCAGGTCCGCCACTTCAACGGCCCACGGGACGTGGAGCCCGGCGGCGACGGGGTCGCACCGCTGGAGCAGATATCCGATCGCTCCGGCCACTGGATCACCTTCGAATACGACGCCGAGGGCACCCCGACCGCCATCGCCCACAGCGCCGGATACGAGCTGAAGATCAGCACCGCCGAGGGTCGGATCACCGCTCTCCACCTGGCGGGCGCCGCCGAGGACGGCGGCGACCAGGAGCTGATCCGCTACGCGTACACGGACGGCAACCTCACCGGCGTGACGGGCTCCTCCGGTCTGCCTCTGCGCTTCGAATACGACGAAGAACGCCGCGTTATAGCGTGGATCGACACCAACGACCGCCGCTACGACTACGCGTACGACCACCGGGACCGCTGCGTCGCCGAGGGCGGCGAGGCGGGCCACGTATCGATCCACATCTCGTACGACGAGGTCGATCAGGCAACCGGCCACCGCGTCACGACGGTCACCACGCCCGAGGGCCACACCTCGCGGTATCTCGTCAACGACGCGGGGAAGGTGGTCGCCGAGACCGACCCCCTGGGCCACACCACCCGCACCGAGTACGACCGCTACGACCGCGTCCTCTCCCGCACCGACCCCCTGGGCCGCACCACCGCCTTCGTCTACGACGCGGCAGGCCACCTCACCCGGATCACCGCTCCCGACGGCAGCGAGTCCACGGCCTCGTACAACGACCTCGGCCTGCCGACGTCCACCACAGGCCCGGACGGCGCCACCTGGACCCAGACCTACGACGAGGCAGGCCACCGCACCTCATCCACCGACGCGGCAGGCCACACGACCCACTACACGTACGACTCGTACGGCCACCTGTCGTCGGTCACCAACGCGCTGGACGAAACCACCCTGGTCCGCTGCGACAAGGCGGGCCTGCCGGTGGAGATCACCGACCAGCTGGGGGCGGTGACCCGCTATGACCGCGACGCCTTCGGCCGCCCCGTCACCATTACCGACGCACTCGGCTCCGCCATCCACCTCACCTGGACGGTGGAGGGCAAGCTCACCCGCCGCACCAACCCCGACGGCTCCACGGAAACATGGACGTACGACGGCGAAGGCAACTGCACCACCCACACCGACCCCCTCGGCGCCACCACGACCTTCGAATACACCCACTTCGACCTGCTCGCGGCCCGCACCGGCCCGGACGGCGTCCGCTACGAGTTCGAGCACGACGCGGAGTTGCGCCTGACCCAGGTCACCAACCCCCAGGGCCTGACCTGGTCCTACACCTACGACCCCGCCGGCCGCCTGACCTCCGAGACGGACTTCGACGACCGCACCGTCACGTACGAACACGACGCGGCCGCCCAGCTGATCCGCCGTACCAATCCCCTGGGCCAGGCCGTCACCTACGAGCACGACACGCTCGGCCAGATCACCCGCAAAACCGCCGAAGACCAGGTGACCACCTTCACCTACGACCCGGCAGGCCGCCTCACCACGGCCACCGGCCCCGACACCGAGGTCGTCCACCAACACGACCGCCTGGGCCGAATCAAGTCGGAAATGATCAACGGCCGCGTACTGGCCCACTCGTATGACCCCCTGGGCCGCCGCACACGCCGCGTCACCCCGACCGGCGCGACGACGACATACACCTACGACGCGGCAGGCAACCGCACCGCCCTGACCGCCGGTGGCCACACCCTGACCTCCGAACACGATGAGGCGGGCCGCGAGACCACCCGCCGCATCGGCGACACCCTGACCATCACCAACACCTGGGACCCGCTAGGCCGCCTGACCGAACAATCCCTGACCGGCGCATCCCTCATCCAGCACCGCGCCTACACCTACCGCGCAGACGGCAATGTCACCGCCGTGAACGATCGTCTGAGCGGACCGAGCACCCTTGACCTGGACGCGGCAGGCCGGGTGACGTCCGTCCGGGCCAACGGCTGGACCGAGACCTACGCCTACGACGAAGCAGGCAACCAAACCCAGGCAACCTGGCCCACGTCCCACCCCACCGAAGCCACCGGCGAACGCACCTACACCGGCACCCGAATAACCCGCGCGGGCGCCATCCGCTACGAACACGACGACGCGGGCCGCCTCACCCTCCGCCAGAAGACCCGCCTTTCCCGGAAACCCGACACCTGGCGCTACACCTGGGACCCCGAAGACCGCCTCACCAGCGTCACCACCCCCGACGGAACCCTCTGGCGCTACCTCTACGACCCCTTCGGCCGCCGCACCGCCAAACAACGCCTCGCGGCCGACGGCGAAACCGTCCTCGAGCAAACGGACTTCACCTGGGACGGCCCCACCCTCGTAGAACAAACCACCACCACCCCGGACCTCCCGAACCCGGTCACCCTCACCTGGGACCACGACGGCCTACGTCCCATAGCCCAAACGGAACGCATCACCGAGGCCACCACCCAGCGCGAGATCGACGCCCGGTTCTTCGCCATCATCACCGACCTCGTCGGCACCCCCACCGAACTCGTCGACGAAACAGGCACCATCGCCTGGCACACCCGCTCCACCCTCTGGGGCACCACCACCTGGGCCGCCAACAGCACCGCCTACACCCCACTCCGCTTCCCCGGCCAATACTTCGACCCGGAAACCGGCCTCCACTACAATTTCCACCGCTACTACGACCCCGATTCCGCCCGCTACCTCTCCCCCGACCCCCTAGGCCTAACCCCCGCCCCCAACCCCGCAACCTACATCCCCAACCCACATACCTGGACCGACCCGTTCGGACTCTCCCCCTGCCCAGAGGAGCCGACCAGGCTCTATCGAGCTCCGCATGCCGGAAACAGATCTTTGGAATCCCAAGGACTGAATCCCAATCTCCACCCTGACACCCCCGAGGGTGGCGCCGGTACCGCGTATCTAGGCGAAAGCGAAAAGGTGGCCCAGAAATACGCCGATCAGGGAATTTACGAGGACGGCTACCATGAGTACGTAATGAAACCAGGGTTCAGGGAAGCGTTCCCCGATAGCGTGACACCAGCATATCGACGCACACACGACAACAAGCCCGACGAGTATCAATGGCTGATCCCGAGGGGCGAAATTCCGCGATTCAATTCATTCATTGCCGAGGTCAACTGGATAAACTACTACGGTGGCATCACATGGAGAGACTGACACCATCGCAGGAGTAACTCGAATGCCGAATTCCGAACATTGCTCTCCCCGCGCATTCCTCGAAGCGCTCGAGATCGGTCAGGTCTGCAGGGGGGTCGTGAAATCAGTGGCCGACTTCGGGGTATTTGTGGATCTGGGTGGCGCCGTCGGGATCGTAACCCCAGCCAACCTCTCCTGGAAGCGCATCGACCACCCCTCACAAGTCACCCGGACAGGCCAAGAGGTTCTCGTCACCGTACTGAGTGTCGATGTTGAACGCGAGCAGGCGTCAGTCTCCCTCAAGGAGTTGCACCGGGACCCCTTCCTCGACTTCACGCGCTCCCGCTTCGACTCCACCATTACGGGGACAGTCACCAAGGTGGCCCCAGTGGGAGCGTTCATGCAACTGGAAGACGATATTATCGGATTCCTGCCTGTTTCCGAATACACGCACTGCGGGCGCAGCGTAAATGTGGGTGACACCCCAACCGTAAAGGTCACCTACGTCAACGTCACTCGCCGGCAAGTAGTCTTGTCGCTCATCCGAGCTGACCAAGATTCATGACAAGGTCAGCTTGATCACGGCAACGCAGTCTCCCTCCCGGCCCCGCTGGCAGCGCAGACGCGTGGACCTTGCACGTCTACGCTGCCCACCATGCCTACCGACAGCGCCCCCGAGCCCGCTCTCATCCTCTGGGATGTGGACCAGACGTTGGTCAGTATCACGGGCGGTGTGAGCCGCAGCCTCTATGAGCGGGCCTTCGAGAAGGTGACCGGGAGGGCACTCGGGGGGCTGGCAGCCATGGCCGGCCGCACCGAGCAGGCCATCATGGTGGAGACGCTGCGTCTCAACGGCATTGATGAGCCGGAAGTACTGTTCGACGACTTCTACGCCGCCCTGACGGCGGCAGCCGAAGAGTTGGAGGGGCGGATGCGCGAGGTCGGGGTGGTGTTGCCGGGTGCCCGGGAGGCCATCGCCTCGTGTGCGGCTCGCCGTGCCGTGCAGTCGGCGGTTACCGGCAATCTTCGCCCCGTCGCCATGACCAAGCTGGCCGCGCTCGGTCTGGGCGATGGGCTCGACTTCGAGGTCGGCGGATATGGCGACGACGGCAGTGATCGGGCCGACCTCGTGCGTCGGGCGCGCAAGCGAGCGTCCGAGAAGTACGGACACGGCTTCGACGGCAAGCGGACCGTGGTCATCGGCGATACGCCGCACGATGTGCGCGGTGCCCTCGCTGTCGACGCCCTGGCCGTGGGCGTCGCCAGCGGGCGTAGCTCCGCCACGGAACTCCAGGGGGCCGGGGCGGACATCGTGTTAGCGACGCTCAGCGACTTCGCCCACCACTGTGGGGAAGCCCTCGGCTGGGGGTAGCGGCTCAGGCCGCCTCCCCCAGCACCGCCCGGATCACGTGCCGCGCGTTGCGCGCCATCGCCGGGTTCGTCGTCCGGTGGTCCGGTAGCGCGATCAGGGCCTGCGAGAGGGTCCGTGCGCGGCCGCGCGTCCAGGTCGCGTCGTCCACGCCGAGGGCCTCGCGGAAGACATCCCGAGCAGCCGCAGGCAGCAGGTTCCACGCCGGGAACAGGTCGCAGGCCGGGTCGCCCACCCCCATGCACCCGAAGTCGATCACCGAGGTCAGCCTGCCGTCACCGTCCACCAGCAAGTTGCCCGGCATCAGATCGCCGTGCAGCCACACCGGCGGCCCATCCCAGTCCGGGACGCGCAGCGCGTCCTCCCATACGGCGGTGGCTGCGTCGCAGTCGATGCCCTCCTCCGGGATGCCGCGGAGCTTCTCAATCGCCGCGCGGGTGTACGCGTCGAGCGTGGCGAGAGGGCCGCCCCGGTAGGCCTCCGGGGCATCCGCCAGGGGGATGTTCCGCATCGCCGCCACGAACTCGGCCAGGTCCTTGGCCAGCAGGAGCGGTTCGCTCAGCGCGCCCTCCTCGGGGTTCTCCCCCGCCAGCCAGCGGTGCACCGACCACGGCCACGGGTAGCCCTCGGCGGGCTCTCCGGTCCCGAGCACCTCGGGAATGGCCGTGGGCAGGTGGGGCGCGAGGCGGGGCAGCCACGTCCGCTCCGTCGTGACGTCCGAGGCTCCGCCCGCCACCAGCGGAAGCCGTACGGCCATGGCGTCGCCCAGCCGGTACACGGCGTTGACGGTGCCGCCGGACGGGAACCGCCGCACCGGCAGGTCCGCCCACTGCGGGAACTGTCCGGCGATCAGCCGCCGTACGAGGCCATCGTCGTCGAGGGGGTACAGACCGGGGCTCATGGGGCACCATCCGACCGCTGGACGCCGACGACGGCAAACGATTTTCGGACGGCAGGGCGCTGAACAGCCGTTTTTCCAACTTCACAGGCCGGCGGCTTCCCCGTAGGCGACGAACCGTCACTCGGTGTGCAGGACCCGGGCGATGGTCTGCCGAGCCGCCGCCCGCGCCGGGATCACCGCGCCCAGTGCGGCGATCGCCACCCCGGCCAGCACGGGTAGCGCCATGGTCCCGGGGTGCCATACGTCCAGCATCCGGGCCGGGAAGGTGAGTTGGGCCGCCTGTTCGGTGATCGGGATCACCACGTGGTACGCGGCGAGGCCGAGTGGCAGTCCCAGGATCCCGCCGACCAGCCCGAGCCCGGCCATGGACACCACCAGCATCACTGTGACCTGGCGTGGGGTCATGCCGATCGACTTGAGCATTCCGAGGTCGCGCCGGCGCTCCCGGGCGCTGAGCACGACGGTGTTGAACACGCCCATCGCTGCGAGCAGCGTCAGCATCAGGGTCAGCGCCGACGCGGAGCCGATGATGGTCACGGCGTCCGCGTTCACCATGGTGTTCCTCGTCGGGTACAGCCCCGGATCGGCGGCGCGCACGGCCTTCACGTAGGCGCTGTAGTCGGCGCCGGGAGCGAGCCGCACCCAGTACTGGTTGGCCTGCGCGTCCGGTGTCAGGGCGGTCACCGTCGACCAGTCCGCTCGCATCCAGTCCTCCGGCCCGGCCAGGATCTCCCCGACCAGGGTCACGCGCTCCTGCCGGCCGTCCCCCACGGTCAGGGTGAAGGAGTCACCGAGCCGCAGCGCCTGCTTGGCGAGGAATCTGCCGGAGGCCACCACCTCGCCGGGCCCGCGCATCCAACGGCCCCGCGCCAGGTCGTCCGGGAGCGTCGACCGTCCCCCGCGCACGCCCTCGATCGCCACGCCCTCGCTCCGCCCGAGGATCCGTACCTCGGTGAAGCCCACCGCGGCCACGTCCGCGACATGCGGCAGGCCGCGCAGGAGCGTCTGTGTCGCGGCGTCGTCGTGGTGCGGGGCGGCCTGATCGAACCTGGTCTGTCCTCGCCAGACGGTGGACTGTGCCTTGCCGGCTCCCTGGACCGCGTCGCCGAAGGAGATCATGGTGGCCGACAGGCCGGTGGCGAAGGTCACGGTCGCCACTCCGAGCAGGACCGAGGCGATGGTGAGCAGGGCCCGCCCGGGCCGGGCGAGGGGCAGGCCCAAGCCGAGGGTGACCGAGCGCGGGAGCCGGACCCCGGTCAGCCACCGCTGTACGGCCGGCCCCCGTCCGCCGTGCGGTGCGCTGCCCGCGCTGATGGCGCGTGCAGCGGAGAGCCGGTGTGCGCGAAGGGCCGGGATCAACGCGGCCAGCAGCACCGTGAGGGGCATGCCGAGCGCGGTGGTCGCGTACGCCCAGAAGCCGATCGTCGGGCCCACGTTCGCGGTGCCGAGGTTCGCGCCCTGGAAGACCTGGTGCAGCAGCGGCCGCGCCACCACCCCGCCCAGGGCCGTACCGACCAGCGCGCCCGCCGTGGCGGGGACGCAGACCATCACCAGGTAGACCGCGACGACCTGACGGGGCGTAAATCCCAGGGACTTGAGCACGCCGATGTGCCGGAAACCGGACACCACTGCACCGCTCACCACGTTGCCCACGATCAGGACGGCCACCAGCAGGCCGAGGACCCCGAAGGCAATGAGGAACGGCACGAACACGTTGGGGTTGGCCGCGACCTGCGCCTTCAAGGTCAGGTACGACTGATGCGCGACCAGCGATCCGGACGGCAGGCCGGCGCTCACCGCCGAGATGCCCTCACTGATCTGCCGGGCTGTCGCGGCCCGGTCGAACCGGTAGAGCATCTGGTAGGTCGTGGCATGCAGGGCCGTGATCTGCCGCGGGGAGACCCAGGCCTGCGCAGTTCCGCTCACACTGGAGGCGAGGCCCACCACCGTCAGAGGCCGCTGCCCGGGCAGCCGGATCCTCTTGCCGATCGGCGAGTGCGGCCCACTGCCCATCCCCGGCGCGTCCCGTAACGCCAGCACGATCTGGCCCGGGCCGGTGGCCCAGTGCCCGGCGAACAAGTCCAGCCGGTCGACGGGGCCACCGGGATCCGCACGCCCCACGACCGTCAGGGGGCCGGGCGCCATCCCGGGCATCTCGGCCGCCGCGCTCTCCGGCATCTCGATCACGGCCTGCCGGAACGGCCCGGCCGAGGCCCGTACGCCCGGACGTTCCGCAGTCCGTCCCACCTCCTCACCGGAGACCTTCGCCGCGTCGAACGTGGCGACGACGTGCGCGCCGTGCGCCCGGCCGAAGAGCCGGTCGAAGGGCCCGGACACGACGTCCAGCAGGCCGAGGGCGACCACGAGGGCCATGCTGGAGACCAGGACCACCACGCCGATCACGGTGGTCTGGAGCCGACGGCGGCGCACGGCCGCGCGCGAGGCCCGCCACACCGCGCTCATGCCGTCCGCTCCAGGGTCCGCTCACCGGTGATCCGGCCGTCCGCCATCGTCACCAGGCGGCTGGCGCAGCGCGTGGCCAGCCGTTCGTCATGCGTCACCAGCAGCAGGGTCTGGCCCAGTTCGTTGAGGTCGATCAGCAGGTCCATCACCTGTTCGCCCGCGTGGCTGTCCAGGGCGCCGGTCGGCTCGTCTGCCAGGAGCAGCGCGGGCCGGTTCATCAGCGCGCGGGCCACCGCCACCCGCTGGCGCTCTCCGCCGCTGAGCGCGGCGGGGTAGATGTTCCGGCGGTCGGCGATGCCGAGTTCGTCCAGCAACTCCACTGCCCGGCGCCGGGCTTGGCGGGTCGGCGTTCCGGTGAGCTGGGCGGCCAGGGCGACGTTGTCGAGCGCGGGCAGGTCGTCGATGAGGTTGAAGAACTGGAAGATCATGCCGATCCGACGGCGCCGGAAGAGCGCCAGCCCGGTCTCGTTGATCCGCCCCAGGTCCTCACCGTGCACGCTCACGTGGCCGGCGCTCGGGCGGTCGAGGCCGGCGATCATGTTCAACAGGGTCGATTTGCCGCAGCCGGACGGCCCCATCACCGCCACTGCCTCTCCGGCGCCGATCTCCAGCGACACGCCGTCCAGGGCGACGGTGTCGCCGTACTCCTTGCGCAGGTCGCTCACCAGGACGACTTCCTGGTCGCGCACGGTGACCGGGGCGGCCCCCGCGGTCGTGCCGCTGATGTCTTCGGTGGTCATGGCAGGACGGTAGGCCGCGTGGGATGTCCGGGCGTCAGCCCCCGGAGGTAACCCGGGACGATGGTCATCCTGGCGATGTACGGGGTGGCCCCACGGAGGGACGCCCGCCGGCCGGTTGCCTGGCACGATGGGCGATGTGTGGAGACCGGAAACGGGCCTGCTGCTCAGCGCCCTCGCGACGGCCGGCCTGGCGGTGGCCGCGGGTGCCATCCTGCTGCTGGCGCGCGCCCGCCGCCGCTACCGCAGGGCTCTGGAGGACCGGCGTTGGCTGCTGGAGCGCGAGCGGGAGGCCGCTGCCCGCACGGCGGTGGCGGCCGAACGGGCCCGTATCGCCCGCGAGTTGCACGACATCGTCAGCCACAAGGTCAGCCTCATGGTCGTGCAGGCGACCGCGGCCCGCGAGGTGCTGGCCACCCTGCCGGATGCGGCGGAGACGGCGCTGCAGGCCGTGGAGGGTGCCGGACGCGAGGCGATGACTGAACTGCGCCATCTGCTGGGGCTGCTGGCGCCGTCGGCCGACGGCGCCGACGATGACCGGGCCGAGCGGCACGGCGAAGGAGACCTCTCCGGGCTCGCGCCGCAGCCGAGCCTGAGCCAACTGGGCACCCTCGTCGACCGGATCGTCTTCGCCGGCCTCCCGGTAGAGGTGCGCATCTCCGGGGAACCGCGTGCGCTGCCGCCCGGTATCGACGTCACCGCCTACCGGATCATCCAGGAGGCCCTGACCAACACGCTCAAGTACGGAGACGGCAGCACGGCGACCGTGACGGTGCGCTATGCCGACCACGGTCTGCGGGTGGAGGTGCTCAGCAGCGGACCGAGCGTGCTGTCCACCGACCCCGCGAGCACGGGTACCAGGCCGGGGCTCCGCAAGGGCCGGGACGACGGAGCGGGGCGCGGCCTGATCGGCCTGCGCGAGCGCGTCGCCGTCTACGGAGGCCACTTCGACGCACGGCGCCGCATCGGCGGTGGGTACCGTGTCCGCGCCCGCATCCCCCTGGAGCGCCCGTGACCGAGCCCGCCGGAGACCGCCGCACCCACCACGCGTCGAGCCGGACCCAGAACCCTCAGGAGCCGGGCACGATTCCGAGCCGGGAGTCCGGCGCCCCACGCGTCCTCGTGGCCGACGACGAGGAACTGATCCGCACCGGCTTCCGCCTCATCCTCACCTCGCGGGGCATCGAGGTCATCGGCGAGGCCGCAGATGGCGTGCAGGCCGTCGCGGAAGCCGAGCGGCTGCGCCCCGACGTCGTTCTGATGGACATCCGGATGCCGAACCTGGATGGTCTGGAAGCCGCCAAGCACATACTGCGTCTGCTACCGGAGTGCCGGGTCCTCATGCTCACCACGTTCGACCTCGACCGCTACGTCTACGCGGCGCTCGCCGCCGGGGCGAGTGGCTTCCTGCTCAAGGACGTCACCGCCGCCCACCTCGCCGCGGCGGTGCGGCTGGTGGACACCGGCGACGCGCTGCTCGCCCCGTCGATCACCCGCCGCCTGGTCGAGCGCTTCGCGACCACCTCTGCGACCGATCGGGCCGGGGCGGATCACGGCCCCGCACCTGTGGCGACCGTGGACCGCGCACCCGCGGTCCACCGCGATCTGGCTCCGCTGACGCCCCGTGAACGGGAGGTGCTGTCCCTGATGGGCCGGGGCCTGTCGAACGCCGAGCTTGCCGAGGCCCTCACCCTGAGCGAGGCCACCGTGAAGACGCATGTGGCCCGGATCTTCGCGAAGCTCGCTCTCCGCGACCGTGCCCAGGCCGTCGTCATCGCCTACGAGACGGGCCTGGTCACCCCTGGCCGCTCCGCCGCCGAGTGACACCGCTTTGACGGCACGCCGCATCGGCACCCGCCGACGCCCTGGGTCATGGGGCACCATCCGACCGCTGGGCGGCGACGGGGGCAATCGATTTTCCATAAGACCGCGCCGGCTCGGGGGTCCGCAGGATGCCCGCCGCGCACGCGGCGATGGCGCAGAAGGCCACCGGGAGGAAGAAGGTCAGGTTGAGCGGTACGAGGTGGGTGAGCGGACCGATGACGGCGGGGCCCGCGAGCATGCCGAGGTAGCCGAGGCCCGCGACGCGGGAGACGTTGGCGCCGGCGGTGGACTGGTCGGTGTGGCCCGCGGCGCTGAAGAGCTGGGGGACGCAGCCGGAGAGTCCGGCGCCGAACACGGTCCAGCCCAGCAGGGCCAGGGGGATCCAGGGCGAGAGCGCCGCGGCGGTCATGCCGAGGGCGGCCGCGGCGGCGCCGTAGCGGAGGATGGCCACCGGGCCGGCCAGGGCGGCCACGCGGTCGGCGAGCAGGCGGCCGGCCGTCATGGCGGTGGCGAAGGCTCCATAGGCGAGGGCGGCGGTGGCGGCGGGTGCGTCCAGGACGTTGCGCAGATGGAGCGCGCTCCAGTCGTTGGCCACGCCCTCGCACAGCATGATCATCAGCGCCAGGGCGGCCAGCGCCCAGATGCGGCGGGGCGTCCTGTACCGGGTCTTCGCCGCAGGAGCATCGGGGGCCGGGGCGGGCGGCAGCAGGGCGCGGGACGCCGCCGCCGCGACGGCGAGGCCGAGGGCCGCCGCCCCGGCGAGCGTCGCCGCGGGGCTCCAGCCCCAGCCGAGGGCGCGGGCGCCGAGGAGTGAGGCGAGGACACCGCCGAGGGAGAAGGTGGCGTGGAAGGCGGACATGGCGGGCCGCCCGTAGCCGCGTTCGACCTGGACGGCGTGGGCGTTCATGCTGACGTCGAGGCAGCCGTTGCCCACGCCGAGCACCAGGAGCGCCGCCCCCAGTGTCCAGGCGTTGGTGGCCAGGCCCGGCAGGATCAGGGTGGCGCTGCACAGCGCCGCGCCCAGCGGTACGACGACGCGGGCGCCGAAGCGGTCGGTGAGGGGACCGGCGAACTGCATGGCCGTGAAGGCTCCGGCGCCGAGGATGAGCAGAAGCCAGCCGAACGCGGCGTGGCCGATCCCCGCGCGGTGCTCGATGCCGGGGATGTGGACGATCCACATCCCCATGAGGAAGCCGTTCAGGGCGAAGTAGGCGAAGGTGGCCAGCCGGGCTGCCCGCAGCGATCTCTGCATTCTTCGAACGTAGCAAACACATATGATGTTCGTAAGATTGCCTTTCGAACACCGGACATGTTCAATACGTGCATGGCAGGCACAGAGCGACTGAGGCAGATCACCGAGGCCGTACGGAGCGCGGGCCGCGTCGGGGTCGCGGAGCTGGCCGCGCTCACCGGCGCTTCGGAGATGACCATCCGGCGCGACTTGGAGGCGCTGGCCGCCGAGGGCGTCCTGGAGCGCTACCGGGGCGGGGCGAGGAGCCTGCTGCTGCGCGGCGAGGAGCCGCCGTTCGCGCTGCGCGCCCAGGACGGGCTGGAGGTCAAGCGGCGCATCGCCGCGGAGGTCGCCGGGCTGATCGCCGACGGGGAGTCCGTCGTCCTCGACAGCGGCACCACCTGCCTGGAGGTGGCCCGGGCGCTGGCGCACCGCCGGGTCACCGTGATGCCGCTGTCCCTGCACGCGGCGAACGCACTGAGCAGCGCCCCGCAGGTGACGCTGCTGGTGCCCGGCGGCCGCCCCCGGCAGGGCGAACTGGCGCTGACCGGCCCGCTGACCCAGGCGTCGCTGGCCGCGCTGCGCTTCGACACCGCGGTCATCGGCTGCTGCGGGCTCGACTCCGCGGACGGGCTGACCGCTTACGACCTGGACGACGCCGCCGTGAAGCGCGCCGCCATCGCCTCGTCCCGCCGCGTGATCGCCGTCGCGGAGGCCGCCAAACTCGCCCACACCGCCCTGGCGTTCGCCGCCGCAGTCTCCGATCTGGACGCGGTGGTGACGGACGAGACCGCGGCGGAGGAGGAGACCGGCCGGCTGGCGGCGGCCGGCGTGGTCGTACGGAAGGTATGAACGTACGGGCGCCGGGGCTGACCTGGGGCGATCCCTGCGTCAAGGGGCCGCGGGGCCGGGGCATATGCCAGAGCGAGGAGCGGGGGAACACCCCTGCAGAAGATGCGGCGTTCCTCACATACCGCGGGTAACACCCCAGTTGAGAGGTTTGGGCCACAGCGATTGTCAGTGGCTGCCCCTACTCTGTTTCCCATGCGTCCGACTCCTACTCCTCAGAGCCCTGCCTTACTGACCACCTCCACCGACCAGGCCAACGAGGCGATCCGCGTGTTCCTGCGGGCCCGGGCCGGGCGGGCTTTGCGGCCTGCCGAGCGGGCGGAGTACGGGCGGCTGCTCGGGGTGTACACGCGGGCGCTGCGCGGTGAGATGGAGCAGGCGGCCTGACAAGCGGGGCGCCGACCACACCTGGGGGCGGGCGACGCCATGCGTACAGCGGGGAGAGTCGTACTCGGTACGGCGTTAGCGGGGTTCATCGGAGTTGCGGGGATCGGGGGGTACAACCTCTACAGGGGGGTGACCGGCGGCAGTGAGCCGTCGGTTCCGGACGGCGCCGTGACGCCGGCCGAAGTCAAGGAGACGGCGCGGGACTTCCTGGCCGCCTGGGCGGACCAGAACGACCTGCGGGCCGCCGCGTTCACCAACGACGCCCAGAGCGCGGGTGCCGCGTTGAGCGGCTATCGCGAGGACGGCCGGGTGGAGAAGCTGACGCTCACGGCGGGCGAAGCGCACAGCAGCACGGTGCCGTTCCGGGTCAAGGCGGAGATCGCCTTCGGCAAGACGCGTTCGACATGGACGTACGACTCCAAGCTCACCGTCGTGCGGGGCCGGACCACGGGAAGGCCGTTGGTGGACTGGAAACCGGCGGTCATCCATCCCGAGCTGACAGCCGGTGAAACGTTACAGACGGGCATGGCGGACAATCAGCCGGTCCGGTTGCTGGACCGGAGCGGCAAGGAGCTGAAGCAGGGCCGCTATCCGTCCCTCGATCCGGTGCTGAACGCGCTGCGGTCGCGATACGGCGACAAGGCCGGTGGCGCGGCCCGGGTCGAGGTGACGGCGGTCAAGGCCGACGGGACGGGCGGGACGACGCTGCATGTGGTGACGAAGGGCAAGCCCGGGAGTCTGCGCACGACGCTGGATCAGACGGTGCAGCGGCGCGCGGAGTCGGCCGTGAGCGAGCGGAACGGGGCGTCCGTGGTGGCGCTCAGGCCCAGCACCGGGGAGATCCTCGCGGTGGCCAACTCGGACAAGGCCGAGTTCAACGCCGCGTTACAGGGACAGACGGCGCCCGGGTCGACGTTCAAGATCATCACCGCCGCCACGCTGCTGGAGTCGGGCAGGGTGACGCCCGCCCAGCCGGTTCCGTGCCCGAAGACGGCGGCGTACGCGCAGGGTATGACGTTCCACAACGTCGAGGAGAGCGAGAACCCGAGCGCCACCTTCGCGCAGGACTTCGCGGCCTCCTGCAACACCGCGTTCGTCTCGCTCGCGGGCTCCATACCCGACGGCGGGATGGCCGAGGAGGCGCGCGCGGTGTTCGGGATCGGGCTGGACTGGCGGGTGGGCGTGACCACGTTCGACGGCTCGGTGCCGACGGAGGGCGGGGACGGCAAGGCCGCGGCGGTCATCGGGCAGGGCACGGTGCAGATGAACCCGCTGACCATGGCGTCGGTGGCGGCCACCGTGCGGACGGGCGCCTTCAAACAGCCGGTGCTGGTGGCGCCGTCGGTGGACAACCGGAGGCTGGCCACCAGCGAGCGGGGGCTGACCCCGGCGGCCGTGACGCAGCTGAAGGGCATGATGCGGCTGACGGCGACGAGCGGCACCGCGGCGAGGGCGATGGCGGGCCTCGGCGGCGACATCGGCGCCAAGACCGGCTCGGCCGAGATCGACGGCCAGGCGACCACCAACGCCTGGTTCACGGCCTACCGGGACGACATGGCCGCGGCGGCCGTGGTCACGGCGGGCGGGCATGGCGGTGACGCGGCCGGGCCCGTCGTACGGCAGGTGCTCGAATCCCCCTGAGGGCTGTCGTCCTCGCTTCTGCCTCCGCTTGCCTCTGACGCTTCGTACAAGGGTTGTGCGAAGGGGTTGTCCATGGTCAGGCGCACGCTCTAGCCTGGCGCGGCATCAGCCGAGAGAGCCACAGAGGGGATTCCGGCGTGAAGCGCACGTCCCGCGACATACGCACCGCCAACCGCTACGGGGTACTGCGCCACATCGTCGCCGAATCCCCGGTGTCCCGGCAGGAGGTGGCCGCGGCGACCGGGCTGAGCCTGGCCACGGTCGCCAATCTCGTCGGCGAGCTGCTGGAGCTGGGCATGCTGATCGAGGTCGGTTACGAGGACTCCGACGGCGGCCGGCCGCGCGGGCTGGTCGCCGTCAACTCCTCCGGGGGCGCACTGATCGGGGTGGACGTCGCGGAGACGTACATCCATGTCGAGCTGTTCGACCTCGCCCTGACCGTTCTCGCCCGCGCCGACGAGGAGTTGCGCCCGGAGCGCCCGGCGGAGAACGACCCGACCAAGGTGGTGGCGCACATCGCCGCCGCCGTGGCGTCCGTGGTCGGGCAGGCGGGGATCGCGCCCGAGCGGGTGCTGGGGGCCGGGGTCAGCATGCCGGGGCAGGTGGACCGGGAGGGCGGGGTGTCGGTCTTCGCGCCCAACTGGGACTGGCACGACGTACCGCTGCTGCGGATGCTGGCCGATCACATCCCGTACCCGCTGTACCTGGACAACCCGCTGCGCGCGTGCACCGTGGCCGAGCAGTGGTTCGGCGCGGCGCGCGGGCGGGGTGACGCGGTGGTGGTGAACCTCGGTACGGGCGTGGGCGCCGGGCTCGCGCTCGGCGGGACGCTGCACCGCGGGGTCAGCAACAGCGCGGGCGAGTGGGGGCACACCACCCTCATCCTGGACGGCCGGCAGTGCCACTGCGGCAACCGGGGCTGTGTGGAGACGTACGTCGGCGCGCCCGGCATCATGCGGAATCTGCGCGAGCTGAGCCCGGACAGTCCGCTGCTGCGCCCCGACGACCAGACGGCGACCATCGAGGCCCTGGGGCGGGGGCTGGCGGACGGGGACCCGGTGGCCGTCCAGGTAGTCCGCGACACGGCCCGCTATCTCGGGGCGGGCCTCGCCGACCTGATCAATCTGCTCAACCCGGAAGTGATCGTGCTCAGCAGCTGGGTCGCGGCCGCGCTGGGCGAGGGGCTGCTGGCCGAGGTGCGCGAGGAGGTGGCCGGGCGCGCGCTGCGCCGTCCGCTGGCGAGCACCGAGATCGTGCTGTGCCCGATCCCGTCGAACCCGGTGAGCCTCGGGGCGGCGACCTTCGTGCTGGAGGGGTCACTGGCGTCCGTGGGGCTGAAGCAGCGCCGCACGGCGGCCGTGAGGACCCGTGGCGGCGTCCCTTCCTGACGGCGGGGGTGTGGGAGCGTTCCCACATCCCCGTTCCGTTCGAACGCTCGAACCGCCCCGGAACTCCCGCCGGGCACTTCGTCCAACCCCTTGCCGAAGTCTTCGTCTATGGCTAACGTCCCGCTGCACCAACGCACTTGGCCGTGAACCGTGATCGTGATCCGAGACAAGGACGCCAGATGTCGGCAATGAACAGAGCCAGGGACGCCAGGGACTGGGACCGCCGCAGCGTGCTGCGCGCCGTCGGCGGGGTGGCCGCCCTGGGCGGGCTCGCCGCCTGCGGTTCGAACACCGGCCGCGCCGGCGGAGACGGCAAGTCGATCAAGCAGATGTACCACGCCTACGGGGAGCAGGGCACCCAGCAGGCCGCCAAGAAGTTCGCCGACGCGTACGACAAGGCGAAGGTCACCATCGAGTGGGTGCCGGGCGAGTACGAATCCAAGCTGGCGACCTCCCTGCTGGGTTCGGGCCGCCCGGATGTCTTCGAATACCACCCCGATCTGCAGTTGGTGCGCTCGAAGCAGATCGTCCCGCTCGACGACGTCATCGCCGACGTCAAGGACGACTTCCTGCCGCAGGACATCACGGCGAATTCCGTGGACGGAAAGATCTACGGCATCCGCATGATCGACGACCCGCAGTTCTTCTTCTACCGCAAGTCGCTCTTCGAGGATGCCGGGGTCAAGCCTCCGACCACCTTCGACGAACTGATCGACATCGCGCACAAGCTGACCAAGGGGAAGGTCAAGGGCCTGTACATCGGCCAGAACCTGAAGACCATCAGCAAGCCGCTCGTCTGGTCCAACGGCACGCACTACCTCACCGAGGACCACAAGATCGCGTACCACACCGATGAGCTGGAGCAGACCCTCACCAAGGCGCGGGAGCTGTACAAGAGCAAGTCGCTGCTGCTGGGCGCCCCGACCGAGACCTGGGACCCGACCAGCTTCGTCCAGGGGCTGTGCGCGATCCAGTGGTGCGGGATATGGGCGATACCGGCGATCCAGAAGGCGTTCGGCGACGACTTCGGGATCTTCCCCTTCCCCAAGTCCGGCAGCAAGGGCCGCCCGGTGGTCTACAACGGCGGCTGGTCCACGTACGTATCGGCCAAGGCCAAGGACGTCGACGGGGCCAAGGAATTCGTCAAGTGGCTGTGGATCGAGCAGAAGAAGTACCAGCAGGAATGGGCCCTGGACTACGGGTTCCACATTCCCGCGCGCAAGAGCATCGCCGCCGGGGCGGACAAGCTCAAGAGCGGGGTCGCGGCCGAGGCGGTCGAGCTGTTCAACAGCCACGGCATCTTCGACGACCCGTACTGGACCGAGGGCATGTTCAACATCGTGCTCGACGCGGTGGTCAACTCGGTGCGCGACAGCAAGAACCCCGCCTCCGAACTCGACAAGGCCGATAAGAAGATCGAGCGCGAGCTGAAGAAGCTCGGCTAGGCCGGCGGGTCCGGAACTGACATGGCGACCACCACCCCCACCCAGAGCGCCGCCCCCGGCCGCGCGCCCCGCAAGGCGGCGCCCGCCGGGCGACGGCCGCGCGGTCTCGGCGGCAGCCGCGGCCGCACCCTCAACTTCTGGCTGTTCACCGGCCCGTTCCTCATCGGGCTGATCATCTTCGTCTACGTACCGATCGGCTGGAGCCTCTGGCTCAGCCTGTACAACGCGAAGGGCACCGTCGCTCCCACCGAGTTCGTCGGCCTCGGCAACTACGCCGACATGCTCAGCGACGGCGACTTCGTGGACAGCCTGATCAACTTCACGATCTTCGCCGCGATCATCGTCCCGATCACCTACGCGCTCTCCCTCGCCCTCGCGCTGCTGGTGCACCGCATCCGCTTCATGAAGGCGTTCTTCCGCTCGGTGTTCTTCCTGCCGACCGCGTGCAGCTTCGTCGTGGCCTCGCTGGTCTGGAAGATGTCGATGTTCAACGGGCTGCGCTACGGCATGGTCAACACCGTGTTGAGCTGGTTCGGCGTCGACTCCGTCGCCTGGCTCGCCTCGCCCCATCCGCCCTGGTACTGGCTGGTGATCTGCACCGCCCGGCTGTGGCTCCAGTGCGGGTTCTACATGATCCTCTTCCTGGCCGCGCTGCAGAACATCCCGCGCGAGCTGTACGAGGCGGCGGCCGTGGACGGCGCCAAGTCCGGCTGGCAGACGTTCCGCCACATCACCCTGCCGCAGCTGCGCGCCACCTCGGTCGCGGTCGTCCTGCTGCTGCTCATCGCGGCCTACCAGGCGTTCGACGAGTTCTACAACATCCTCGACGAGGGCCGCGCCACCTGGGGCAGGCCGCCGCTGGTCGAGCTGTACCTCCAGGCGCTCGGCGCCAACCAGGACTACGGGCACGCCAGCGCGGGCGCCCTCATCCTCGCCCTGCTGATCGCCATGGTCACCCTGGCCCAGGGCAAGTTCCTCGGCTTCGGAAGGGGTGACGACAAGTGACCGTCACGGCGCCCAGGCCCGCCATGGTCAAGAAGCGCACGGCGCGCTCCGTCATGAGCAGCACCGGGCTGTACGTCGCGCTCGGCGTCGCGACGCTGCTCTTCCTCGTCCCCTTCTATCTGATCATCCGCAACGCCCTGTCCACCGACCCGGACATCACCGGCGAGGACTGGAAGTTCTTCCCCACCGACCTGCAGTGGGGGAACGTCAAGGAGCTGTTCGACGACCCGTCGGTGCCGTTCGCCCAGGCGCTGTGGAACTCCACCGTGGTGGCCGTGCTGCACACCCTGGGGACCCTGCTGGTGTGCTCATTGGCCGGATACGGCCTGGCCCGCATCCCGTACAAGCACGCCAACAAGGTGCTGTACACGGTCCTGTTCACCCTCATGGTCCCGGCGGCGGTGACCTTCGTGCCGAGCTATGTGCTGGTGTCGTCCCTCGGCTGGGTCTCCTCGCTGCGCGGCCTGATCATCCCGGGCCTGTTCAGCGGCTTCACCGCGTTCCTCTTCCGCCAGTACTTCCTGGGGTTCCCCAAGGAGCTGGAGGAGGCGGCTCGCGTCGACGGGCTGGGCTACTGGGGCGCGTACTGGCGCATCGTCGTGCCCAATTCGCTCAACTTCTTCGCGGCGATCTCGGTCATCACGTTCATCAGCGGCTGGAACGCCTTCCTGTGGCCCCTGGTGATCGGCCAGGATCAGAGCTCGTGGACCGTGCAGGTCGCGCTGTCCTCGTACATGACCGCACAGACGATCAACATCCACCTGATCTTCATGGCCACGGCCGTATCGATCCTGCCACTTGTGCTCGTCTTCGTGTTTCTGCAGCGCTGGCTCGTGCAGGGTGTGGCACAGACCGGTATCAAGGGCTGACCGAGGAGAACGATGAACTCGCGCGCGCACACACCGCCGCTTCCCTACTACGAGGACGTCTCCCCCGGCACCGGGTGCCTGCCGCCGCGCGCCTGGGCCTCCGGCTCCGACGCCGCCCGGCTGAGCCTCGGCGGCACCTGGGCGTTCCGGCTGTCGCCGACCGCGGGCACCGAGGACGACTCCTTCGCCCGCCCCGGCTACGACGCCTCCGGCTGGGGCGAGATCCCGGTGCCCGCGCACTGGGTGCTGCACGGTCACGGCGCGCCGATCTACACCAATGTGAACTATCCGTTCCCGGTGGACCCGCCGCGGGTGCCCACGGAGAACCCGACCGGTGACCATCTGCGCGTCTTCGACCTGCCCGGCGACTGGCCCGCGGCCGGGGAGGCGGTGCTGCGCTTCGAGGGTGTGGAGTCCTGCGCCCGGGTCTGGCTCAACGGGGAGGAGCTGGGCACCTTCAAGGGCAGCCGGCTGCCGCACGAGTTCGCGGTCGGGAGGCTGCTGAAGCCGTCGGGGAACGTGCTGGCGGTGCGCGTGCACCAGTGGTCCTCCGGCAGCTATCTGGAGGACCAGGACCAGTGGTGGCTGCCGGGGATCTTCCGCGAGGTGACGCTGCTGCACCGCCCGGCGGAGGCCGTGACCGACTTCTTCGTGCACGCCTCGTACGACCATCTCAGCGGCGCGGGCACGCTGCGGGTCGACGCCGAGCCGGGCGGCGGCCGGGTCACCGTGCCCGAGCTGGGGCTCGACCTGGCCACCGGGGAGAGCTCCAGCGTCGCCGTCGAGCCGTGGACGGCGGAGACGCCGCGGCTGTACGAGGGCACGCTGACCACCGCGGGCGAGACCATCGCGTTGCGGATCGGTTTCCGTACGGTCGTGGTCGAGGACGGTGTGTTCAAGGTCAACGGCCGGAGGGTGCTGTTCCGGGGCGTCAACCGGCATGAGTTCCACCCGGAGACGGGCCGCGCGCTGGACCTGGCGACCATGCGCCGCGATCTGGAGCTGATGAAGCGGCACAACATCAACGCCGTGCGCACCAGCCACTATCCGCCGCACCCCGCCTTCCTCGACCTGTGCGACGAGCTGGGGCTGTGGGTCATCGACGAATGCGACCTGGAGACCCATGGCTTCGTCGACCTCGACTGGCGGAACAACCCGGTCGACGACGACCGCTGGACCCCCGCGCTGATCGACCGGGCCGCCCGGATGGTGGAGCGCGACAAGAACCACCCGTCCATCGTGATGTGGTCGCTCGGCAACGAGTGCGGCACCGGCCGCGGGCTGTCCGCGATGGCCGGCTGGATCCGGGAGCGCGATGCGTCCCGGGTGATCCACTACGAGGGCGATCTGTCCTGCGCCGACACCGGGATCTACTCCCGGATGTACGCGCCGCACGAGGAGGTCGCGCAGATCGGCACCCGTACCGAGCCGCCGTGGGGCGACCCCGCGCTGGACGCGCGGCGCCGGGCCCTGCCGTTCATCCAGTGCGAGTACGCGCACGCCATGGGCAACGGGCCGGGCGGACTGAGCGAGTATCAGCGGCTGTTCGAGACGCATGAGCGGCTGCAGGGCGGCTTCGTGTGGGAGTGGATCGACCACGGCTTCGCCCGGTACACGCCGAACGGCACGCGCTATTACGCGTACGGCGGGGACTTCGGCGAGGAGCTGCACGACGGCAACTTCGTCTGCGACGGGCTCCTCTTCCCCGACCGCACCCCGTCCCCGGGGCTGGCCGAGTACAAGAAGGTCATCGAGCCGGTGCGGATCGAGGGCGACGGGTCTTCGGGGACGGTCCGGATCACCAACGGCCATGACTTCACCGACCTGTCCCATCTCGCCTTCACCTGGACCTACGAGGCCGAGGGCGTGGCGGTCGGCTCCGGTGAGCTGACGGTGCCGCCGCTGGTCCCCGGCGAGTCCGCCGACCTCAAGCTGCCCGCGCCCGAGGCCACCGCGCCGGGCGAGGAGACCCGCTGGACGATCGAGGCGCGGCTCGCCGCGGACACCGCGTGGGGCGAGGCGGGGCACCAGGTGGCCTGGGCCCAGCTGCCCGGCGTGGCCGCCACCCCCGCCGCCGCTGCTCCGGCCGCTGTGACGGCCCCGGTGGCGCCGCGCCGCGACGGGGTCCGGATCACCCTCGGCCCGGGCACCTTCGACGCCGCGACCGGCGCCCTGACCGAACTCGGCGGGCTCACGCTCACCGGCCCCCGGCTCGACGTCTGGCGGGCCCCCACCGACAACGACAACGGCGCGTCCTGGCAGCCCGACGAGCGCTACGGGCTGATCTGGCGGGAGCTGGGTCTGCACCGGCTGCAGCACCGGGTCGACGCGGTGGACCTCGCGGACCGGGCGCTGACCGTCCGTACCCGCGTCGCCCCCGCGGCGGCCGACATCGGGCTGACGGCGGTCTACCGGTGGACGGCGGAGGGCGACCGGCTGCGGCTGGCCGTGTCCGTCACCCCGCTCGGCACGTGGACCTGCCCGCTGCCCCGGCTGGGCGTACGGCTCGGGGTGCCGGCCGAGCTGGGCGCCGCGGAGTGGTTCGGCGGCGGCCCCGGCGAGGCGTATCCGGACACCCGGGCCGCCTCCCGGCTGGGGCGCTGGGCCATGCCGGTGGACGAGCTGCAGACGCCGTACGTGCGGCCGCAGGAGAACGGGGCGCGGGCCGATGTGCGCTGGGCGCGGCTGACCGGCCCGGACGGCACGGGCCTGCGCGTCGAGGGCCACCCGCCGTTCTGGTTCACGGCCCGCCGCTGGACCTCGGAGCAGCTGGACGCGGCCGAGCACACCCCGGACCTGGTGGCCTCGCCCGACACGGTGTGGATCAACCTCGACCACGGCCAGCAGGGCATCGGCAGCCAGTCCTGCGGGCCGGGGGTGCTGGAGCCGTACCGGCTGCTCGCGGCCCCGGCGGAGTTCTCGTTCACCTTCGGCCGACTGAGTTGAG
This sequence comes from Streptomyces sp. NPDC007983, assembly GCF_042958345.1. NCBI lineage: Bacteria > Bacillati > Actinomycetota > Actinomycetes > Kitasatosporales > Streptomycetaceae > Streptomyces > Streptomyces sp. NPDC007983. Next base: position 61,400 of record NZ_JBIBJI010000015.1, on the reverse strand, counting down.
CGGGCCGGCCGGGGTCAGGTCTCCAGCACCCGGTGCAGGAACTGCTGGGTACGGGCCTCGGCCGGGTTGCCGAAGACGCGCTCGGGCGTGCCCTGTTCGAGGACGACACCGCCGTCCATGAAGACCACATGGTCGGCGGTGTCCCGGGCGAACCGCATCTCGTGGGTGACGACCACCATGGTCATGCCCTCGTCGGCCAGGGACCGCATGACGCCGGTGACCTCGCCGACCAGCTCCGGGTCGAGGGCGGAGGTGGGTTCGTCGAAGAACATGACGGCGGGGTCCATGGCGAGCGCGCGGGCGATGGCCACGCGCTGCTGCTGGCCGCCGGACAGCTGGGCCGGGTAGGCGTCCGCCTTGTCGGCGAGCCCGACCCGGGCCAGCACCTCCCGGCCCCGCTCCTCGGCCTCCTTGCGGCCGGTCTTCCGTACCTTGAGCAGCGCGAGGGTCACATTGCCCAGCGCGGTGCGGTGCGGGAACAGGTTGAACTGCTGGAAGACCATGCCGACGTGGCCGAAGATCTCGGGGGCGCGCCTGCGGTCGTGCAGCGGGACTCCGTTGACCCAGACCTCTCCGCTGTCGGCGCGTTCGAGGTCGCACATGATGCGCAGCAGGGTGCTCTTGCCGGAGCCGCTGGCTCCGATGAGCACCACGACCTCGCCGGCGCCGACCTCGATGTCGACGCCCTTGAGGACCTCCAGGTCGCCGAAGCGCTTGTGGACGCCGGACAGGGCGACCTGGGCGGTGGTGGCGGGGGTCCGCTCCATGGGGGACTTGGTGATCATCAGGCGGTCACGGCCTTTCTCTCCATGCGCCGGACGACGACCGACAGCGGGGAACAGATGACGAAGTACAGGACGGCGATGGCCAGGTACGTCACGCCCGGGTGGCCGTCCCGGTCGACGATGGCCTGGCCCTCGCGGAGGAGTTCCGCGTAGCCGATGACGACGGCGATCGAGGTGTCCTTGACGAGCGAGAGGTACTGGCCCACCAGCGGGGGCAGCACGATGGCCCGGGTCTGCGGGAGGACGACCGACCCGAAGGTCTGGACGCGGGTCAGGCCCAGGACCCGCGCCGCCTCCCACTGGCCGCGCGGTACGGCCTCGATGCCGGAGCGGAAGATCTCCGCGACGTAGGCGCCCTGGAAGAGGGTGAGCGCGAGGAGGGCGGCGCCGAAGACGGAGATGTCGCCGATGTTGAGATAGGCGGCGCCGAAGTAGATGAAGAGCATCTGGACCAGCAGCGGGGTGCCCCGGAAGACCTCCAGGTAGCAGCGGGCGAGCTGGGCCAGGACGGGGATCCGGCTGGTGCGGATGGCCGCGATGAGCAGGCCGAGCAGGGTGCACGCGGCGATGGCCGCGGCGGACAGCTCGACGGTGGCCCACAGCCCGGAGCCATACAGGTCCTTGTTGGACCACAGGACCGACCAGTCCATCACGCCTCCTTGCGGACCAGGACGAGGCGGCGGGCCGCGCTGCGCAGCCCCGCCAGGACCGACTGACGGGTGCGGATCGGGCGCAGTGGCGGTTTGAAGGCCGCGCGGCCGATGAGCTCCGCCACCAGCACGACCGCGTTGGTGAGCACCAGGTAGAGCACGGCGGCGATGCCGAAGACCTGGATGGTGAGCAGATTGCGGGAGTTGATCACCATGGCGGTCCCGGTGAGTTCGGGGACGGAGATGGCCGAGAGCAGGGACGAGCCCAGGATGATCTGGACGAGCTGGTTGACCACGGCCGGGTAGACGTTGCGCAGCGCCTGCGGGAGCACGACGTGCAGATGGGTCCGGAAGGGGCTGAGGGCCAGCACGCGGGAGGCCTCCCGCTGGCCGCCGGGGACGGCCTGGATGCCGGCCCGGAAGATCTCGGTGAGGTACGCGCCGACGTTGAGGCCGAGGGCCGCGATGCCCGCCTGTACGGGGCTGAGGCGCAGCCCGGCCGAGGGCAGGGCGAAGTAGGCGACGAACATCTGGAGCAGCACCGGGGTGTTGCGGATGACCTCGACGTACGCGGCGGCCGGGGCACGGACGAGGGCGTGGCGCGACCGGCGGGCGGAGGCGCCCAGCAGCCCGAGGGCGCAGGCGAGGACGAAGGCGGCGAGGGACAGTTTCAGGGTCAGCCAGGCCGCGGCGAGGTAGGTGGGCCAGTCCTGGAGGGCGTAGGTCCAGTCGGCGAACATGGGGTTCCTCCACGGGGGCGGCGGCCGGGGTGCCGCCGCCCGGCAGGGCTCAGTAGGACGGGTTGAGGGGATATACGGGCTTGACGCCGAACCACTTCTTGTACAGCGCCGCGTTCTGACCGGAGGTGTTGAACTCCCGCAGCCAGGTGTTGATCCACTGCAACCAGTCGGGGTCGCCCTGGCCCACCCCGATCGCGTTGTACTCCAGCGGTACGACGGAGACCTTGGTGACCTTGAGGGAGGGGTCGGACTTGGCCTGGTAGTTGAGGAAGTTGGAGTCCTCGACCATGGCGTCGGCCTGGCCCTGCTTGACCGCGAGCACGGCGGCGGCCGATGTGTCGTACTCCTGGATCTGTGCCTTCGGGTTGCCGTCCTTCACGGCGGCCCCGTTGGTGGAGCCCTTGGTGACCGCCACCTTCTTGCCCGAGAGGTCCTTCAGGCTCGCGATGTGACTGGACTTCTTCACCATCAGCACCTCACCGGCGACGATGTACGGATCGCTGAAGGCGACCTGCTTCGCGCGCTCGGCGGTGGTGGTGAAGTTGCAGATCACGGCGTCCACCTTGTGCGTGCGCAGATTGGGGATGCGGTTGGCGGAGGTGGTGTCGACGATCTTCGCCTTGACGCCCAGTGCCTTGGCCATGGCCTTGGCGACATCGACGTCGAAGCCCTGGGGCCGGTTGGCCTTGTCCGTCGATCCGAAGGGCGGGAACGTCAGACAGCTGGCCACCCGCAGGGTGCCGCTGCGGGTCACCTTCTGCAGGGTGGAGTTCTGCGACTGGGCGGCCGGGCTCTGGCTGGAGGAGCAGGCGGCGAGGAGGGAGGTGGCGGCGAGCGCGCTCACGGAGATCGCGGAGATCGCGGCCAGTCTTCGGGCATGAGGGCGTCGTCGTCCCATGGCGGGATTCCCTTCGGGGTTGGGAAGAGGCGGGAGAGATCATCGAGGCCGCGATCGTCGATGACCGTCGAGCCCGGGGGATTCTGCATTGCAGAATCGAATTCCGTAATTGGTGCGCACAAGCTAGCCGAGCCGGTCAAGGCCGTCAATGGCTGATTTCACATTCCGGCATTCGGTGCTGCTATGCAAAATCCACGAGGTCGGCTACCTTCCCGGCATGACTTCTCGGCCGGGCAGCGCCCACAGCGGCCAGGACGACCGGCCCGCCGGGCCCGGCCCTGGGCGCAACACCTCGTCCTCGCTGCGCCGGGCGCTGTCCATCGTGATGTTCCTGGCCGAGGACCGCGGACATCCGCGCGGCCTGACGCTCACCGATCTGGCCGAGGGTCTGGCCTTGAGCAAGAGCACCATCCTGCGGCTGCTGGCACCGCTGCGGGAGGTGCGCCTGGTGGACCAGGACGCCGAAAGCGGGCGCTACCGGCTGGGGCCTCAGAACGCCTTCCTCGGCCAAGTCTATTTGGAGCGGCTGGACTTCCGGGAGACCGCCGCCCCGCATTTGCACGAACTCGTCGAAGGCATAGGGGAAACGGTCCACTTGGTCGTCTTCGATCCACCGGAGATCGTTTACATCGACAAGGTCGAAAGTCCTCAGCCGGTGCGCATGCATTCACGCATCGGCAGCCGTCAGCCCGCGTACTGCACCGCCGTCGGCAAGGCGTTTCTCGCCTACGCCTCGGACGCCGTGGTGGACCAGGTGATCGCGCGGGGCATGCCGCCCCGCACCCCGTCCACCATCACCACCGCCGAGCGGCTGCGCGCCGAACTCGCCGCCGTGCGGGAGCGGGGGTACGCGATCGACGACGTGGAGAACGAGGAGGAGATCCGCTGCGTCGCGGCGCCGGTCTTCGACCACAGCGGGGCGGTCGCCACCGCGATCAGCGTCTCCGGGCCCGCCTCCCGCGTCACCCGGGAGCGCGTCGCCGAGATCGGGGAGAGCCTCCTCGCCTCCGTGAAGGCCCTGTCCGAACGCCTCGGCGGGACGCTGCCGCCCGCTCCCGCCACATAGCCGCTCGTCGAGGGCCGTTGTCAGTGGTGACCTCTACCGTGATGTCATGACTCTTCTGAGCTATGACCGTCTGTGTTCCGAGATCGTCGCGCAGACCGGGCTGCTGACCTCCGGGATCGAGGGCGCGGATCTGACGGTGCCGGTGCCGTCCTGCCCCGGCTGGAACGTGGGCCAGCTGCTGCGGCACCTCGGCGGCGGCCAGCGCTGGGCCGCGGACATGGTGCGGGCGCGGGCCACCGAGGCGCTGCCCGACGACCACTTCCGCGATCTGTCCCCGTATGCCGACGAGGACCCGGCCGTGGTCGGGCCGTGGCTCACCGAGGGCGCGGCGGAGCTGGCGGAGGCGCTGCGGGAGGCCGGGCCGGACGCGCGGATGTGGACGCCGGTGCCCGGGGGGAACACGGCGTTCTTCGCGCGCCGGTTCGTCCATGAGACGGCTCTGCACCGGGCCGACGCGATCCTCGCCCTCGGCGCGGAGTTCACGCTTCAGCAGGAGGTGGCGCTCGACGCCCTGGACGAGTGGATGGAGCTGGGCTCGCTGCCGTTCCACTTCGAGGTCCACCCCTGGATGCGCGAGCTGCTCGGCCCCGGCCGCACCCTCCACTTCCACGCCACCGACACCGGGCCGGAGGCGAACGCGGAGTGGGTGGTCGACCTCACCGGGGAGGTCATCGCCTGGCGCCGGGCGCACGAGAAGGCGGCCGTCGCGGTGCGGGGGCCGCTGACCGAGCTGCTGCTGCTCGTCTACAAGCGGCGCCCCGCGCACGGCGAGACCGTCGAGGTCCTCGGCGACGCGAAGCTGCTCGACTTCTGGCTGGAGCGGGTCAGCTTCGGCTGACCGGCGCCGGGATCGACGGATCGACGCGTACCGCCTCCGCCGACAGATGGGCGCGGTAGGCGGCGCCGTCCCACCAGGCGACCCGGACCTCGTAGCCGCCGTCGGCGGGCGCCACGTCCACGCGGGCCAGCGTCCCCAGCGCGGGCGGGTCCGGTTCGGCCGTCAGCCGGGCCAGGCAGACGAACAGATCACCGGCCGCGCCGCCGGTGGTCTCGCCGGTGAGGGCGGGGGCCACGGCCTGGCCGGTGAAGGCCGTGGCGGCGGGCAGCGGGTCGGCCGTCAGCAGGCCGTGCAGCGGCAGGAGTTCGGAGCGCAGGTCCCTCTCCGGGGCCGCCCAGCCGGTCTGGCGTACGGCGTGGCCCGGGGCCGCGCCCGCCACCAGGTGGACGCGAACCTCCGCCGCTCCGTGGGCCAGCACCAGACCGGTGATCCGGACCTCGTCCGGCCGCTCCTCCCCCACCACCCGGGCGCGATGGCGGGAGGCGGCCCAACCGTCGCCCGCGCCCAGGGGCTCCAGCCGGGTCCGCAGGGAGGCCCGGTCGCCGCTCAGCAGGCCGAAGTGGTTGTCGGGCGCGGCGCCGTACGGGACGGGGCCGGTGGCCGTGGAGTAGGCGAGCCGGGCGTAGTACGGGTCGTCCTGGTCGGGGTCGCCGGGCGGCGGCAGGTGTTCGCTGCCGTGGTTGTGGAGGCGTACCAGGCCGTCGGCGGCGGTGGACTGGAGCAGCCAGTTCGGTCCGGGCACCGGGCGGATGACGTCGGTGCCCTCGGTGGTGGGCCCCGGCTCCTCGCGCGCCGTCCACACCTCGTGGCCCTCGGGGAGCAGCAGCCCGAGGAAGCCCTTGGCGGCCCAGTAGGGGGACGCGGGGCCGGAGTAGGGCTGGGCCAAAGCCTCGTACCGGCCGTGCCAGCCCGGTGACAGCAGTCCGCCGCCGGAGGCCGCGCCCCGGTCGAGGAAGTAGCGCAGCGAGCCGGAGGCGAGGCGGCGGGTGGTGCCGGGGGTGAGCGGGGTGTGCCCGGTGAGGGCGCCCAGCCACAGCGGGGCGGCGGCCGCGAACCGGTAGATGAGCGAGCGGCCCTGGTGGAGCGGGGCGCCGTCGCCGCCGAAGAGGTGGGCGTAGTCGGCGAGATGGGCGGCCAGCCGCTGCCCGTAGCGGGCGAGCCGCTCGGTGTCGCCGGACAGCCATGCCTCCAGGGCCGGATAGAGGTGCAGGGCCCAGCCGTTGTAGTAGTCGAAGGCGCGGTTCGCGCCGTCGCTGTACCAGCCGTCGCCGGTGTACCAGGGCTCGATGCGCGTGAGGCCCCGGGATACGGCGGCGCGGGCGGCCTCCGGTTCCACGTCCGCCTCGGCGAGGAAGCCGCCGACGGCCACGGGGAACAGTTCCCAGTTGGTGGGCACGGGGGTGGCGGTGAGCGCGTCCGTGAGCCAGGCACCGACGCGCTGGCGTACGCCGTCGTCCAGCCGGTCCCACAGCCAGGGGCGGGTGATCCGCAGCCCGAGTGCGATCGAGGCGGATTCGACCAGCGGCTGGCTGCGGTCGGCGATCCGGGGCCAGTCCTCGGGACCGTCGCCGCCGGGCCGCCGGGTGCCGGTGGCGAACCCGTCCGCGTACCGCTCCAGCAGGCCGTGCGGGTCGGCGCCGCGCGCCCCCGCGACGCGGAACGCGGCGAGCAGGAAGGTGCGGGCGAACCCTTCGAGCCCGTCGGAGCGGGCGCCCGACCAGCTCGGCCGGAGGCCCGGCAGCTGGTAGAGGGCCCGGCCGGGAGTGGCGTACGGGGCGACGGCGGCGAGCAGCCCGTCGGCGGCGGCCTCCCAGTGGGCCCGGGTCCAGCCGGTGTACGGGCTGGTGGCGCGGTCCTCGGCGGGCAGCGGGAAGGGATGGGGTACCTGGGTCCCCTGGGGGTGCGTCACCGGATCACCCCGCCGGGGACGAGGCGCTGGGCGCGCAGCTCGCCGAGCACGAGCCGGGCGAACTCGGTGGCGCCGTGGGCGGAGGTGTGGGTGTTGTCCCGGGCCTCCTCCGTGAGGTACAGCGCCTTGGAGTCCTCGGGGCCGAGCCGTTCCACCAGCTGCCGGGTGAGGGCGGTGAGGTCGATGAGGGGGACGTGCCGCTCGGCGGCGAGGGCGCGCATCTCGGCGGGAAGGTTCACGCCGAGGCCGTTGATGTGCAGGGCGGTGGCGTTGTCGAGGGTGCCGTCGTCGTTGAACCAGCGGCGCACGATGGGCGTGACGAGGACGGGCTTGCCCCCGCGTGCCCGTACCCCGTCGAGCAGCGCGGTGAGGTGGGTGCGGTAGTCGGCGGCGGTCGTCTGCTTGTCGTTGTGGGCGAACTGGATGAGGACGGTGTCGCCCTTGCGGATCAGTGGCCGCATGGTGGCAAAGAGCCGGGGGTCGGCGAGGAAGGAGCCGGAACTCTCTCCGGAGTCGGCGTAGTTGGCGACCGAGAGACCGCCGCGGAAGAACTGCGGAAGCTGCTGCCCCCAGCCCGTGTACGGGGCGGCGATCTGGTCGCAGACGGTCGAGTCCCCGGCGAGGAAGAGCTGCGTCCGGCGGCTCGCGGTGACCCGCAGATCGGAGAGGCGGGGAGCGTCGCCGCCGAAGGAGAGGTCGAGCCCGGGGGATCCGCTCGGCCCGGTCGGCTCTCCTTCCGGCTCACGCACGTTGACGGTGAAGGTCCTCGTCAGCCGCTGCCGGGCGGCGGTCGATGTCGCGGGCAGCAGCGTGCGCCGCGACTCGGCGGTCACGGCGGTGCTGCCGGGGTCGGCGCCGCCGAGGACGGCGGTGACGTCGTACGTCCCCGGGGCGACGTCGAAGTGACAGGTGATGGGCGCGGTGCCGGTGCAGTTCCGCAGGGCGTGGCCGGGGTGGTGTCCGGGGGTCTCGGCCCACGCCGGGGCGCCGGGCAGCAGGGCGAGGCAGGCGGTGGCGGCCAGTAGTGCGGTACCGGCGCGTCTCATGTCGGGCTCCTCAGCTCGGCGCATGCGGCGTGGGCGGGGCGTAGGGTCGGGCGGCCCGACCCTACGCCGCTCGGCAAGCGCTTGCTAGGGGTCTCACCAAGGTTTGCCGGGCGGCGCGGCGCACCGTCCGTGCAAGTGTTTTCGAGCCTGGCTCGCTACGCGGCCCGGCGCCGGAGCGCGTCGAGCGCCCGGTCCGCGTGCACCCCCATCCGGAACTCGCTCTTGACGACCTCCAGCACCCGGCGGTCGGTGTCGATCACAAAGGTGACCCGCTTGGTCGGTACGGCCGCGATACCGCGCTTCACCCCGAACCGCTCCCGTACCGTCCCCTCCGGATCCGACAGCAGCGGATAGCCGAAGGAGTAGGCGCGGGCGAACTCCGCCTGCTTCTCGACCGCGTCGGCGCTGATGCCGACCGGTTCCGCCCCCAGCTCCCTGAACTCCGCCGCGATGTCGCGGAAGTGGCAGGCCTGCTTCGTGCAGCCGGGCGTGAAGGCCGCCGGATAGAAGAACAGCACCACCGGGCCGTTGGCGAGCAGCCCGCTCAGGGTGCGGGTGGTACCGCTCTCGTCCGGAAGTTCGAAGTCCTCGACCACATCACCGATGTCCATGAGGATCAAGCTATACGGCCGGACCGCCGGAGGGTGGGCGGTCCCCCCGGACGGTCCGGCTGACCGTGCGCCGGTTACGCCGGGGCGTCCCCGAAGTCCGGTATCTCCAGGCGGGCGCCGCCCTGGAGCGCGGAGCGGTGGGCGACGATGCCCGGCAGGGTGTAGCGGGCCGCGACCCACGCGTTGACCGTGGGCAGGGTGCGGGTGGTGACGGCGGTGACGAAGTCGTGGACGAGGAAGTGGTGGCTGCCCTCGTGCCCGTTGGGCAGCTCGGCGAACTCCTTCGGCAGCCGCGACCGGTCGTGCACGGGAGCGCTGCCGGAGGTGAAGGCGTCCCGCAGCGCGGGGGCGACCTCGGCGAGCGACGGATCGTCGGCGGACAGGGTCGGCGCGGGCTGGAGGTGCGCGGAGACGTCCTGCACGCCCTTCTTGTCCTGCCAGAAGCTGACGGTGGCGAGCTGTTCGAGACTGCCCTCGGTGCCGAAGAAACGGAACCGCGACTCGCGGATGTGGGAGGGGTAGCCCACCCGCCGGAACTCGTTGATGCGGAACGACCCGCCCCCGGCGGCCTCGAAGAGCGCGGTCGCGTTGGAGAAGTCGTTGTCGAACTGGCTGACCTCCTTGTCGAAGACGCCGTCCCCCCGCTCGTCCCGGACGCCGATCGCGGACACGCTCACCGCGTGCGTCTGCCACGCGCCCAGCACCCCGCCGACCGAGTGGGTGGGGTAGAGCAGCGGCGGATAGCTCGCGGTGGACTTCCAGTGCTCGCCGCCGCTGTACTGGTACGCCTCGTAGAAGCCGAGATCCATGTCGTGGACGTAGTCGCCCTCGGCGTAGAAGAGCCGCCCGAAGCCGCCCTCGGTGATCTTCTGCCGGGCGTAGACGGTGGCCGGGTTGTACTGGCTGGTCTCGCCCATCATGTACGTCAGCCCGGTCTCCTTGACGGCCTCGACGATGGCGGCGATCTCCTCCTCGCTGACGGCCATCGGCACGGCGGAGTAGACGTGCTTCCCGGCGCGCAGGGCCCGGACGACGAGGGGACCGTGGGTCCAGCGCTGGGTGAACAGCGCGACGGCGTCCACGTCGGATTCCAGCATGGCCTCGAACGTGGGGTGGGTCCCGGCCAGCCCGTACTGGGAGACCAGCCGGTCCGCGCGCTCGGGCAGCAGATCGGTGACGGTGACGTCCCCGACGCCCGGGTGGGCCTGGAAGAGCTTGGCGAACTGGCCGGCGAACTGCCCGGCGCCGACGATGCCAAGGGTGAACGGCATGGAGTGCCCTTTCATCAGGAGTGGTCCTGGTCGAAGAGGAAGTTGATCTGCTCGTTGGTGCGGTCGAGCACGCCGGAGACGGACACCCCGTTGGCGTAGATGTCCTGCATCGCCGGGCTCATCAGGGCGTCGATGTCGGCGGCGTAGTCGGTGACGGGGAAGGGGAAGGTGGTGCGGTCGGCGACCGGCTTGGTGAAGGCGGTGGTGTCGATGCCTTCCTTCTTGTACGCGGCGACGGCCGCCGCCGTGCCCGCCTTGGTCGCGGGGAAGACGATGCGGTGCTCACCGACCGTCTTCTGACACGCGCTCGAGGCGAGATAGGCCACCCACTTCTCGGCACCCTCCTTGTTCTTCGCGTGTTTGCTGATGGAGTCGGCGAGGCCGTTCATCATGGTGGCGCGGTGGCCGGACGGACCGACAGGGGTCAGGGCGGTGCCGACGTCGATGCCCTTCAGCCCGGCGAATGTGGAGATCATCCAGGAGCCGTGCATCGCGATGGCGGCCCTGCCCGAACCCAGCTGCACCTCGGGACCGTTGGACTCGGAGAAGTCCGTGAACGGTGCGAGGTATCCCTTCTTCGCGAGCCCGAAGTACCAGCGGATGGCGTTCTTGAAGACGGGCTGGTCGTAGTTGTAGTGATCGCCCCACTGCCGCTTGTTGGTGTAGTGCCAGCCGGCCGAGCCGGTGAAGGGGCTCCACTGGGTCTGGCCGTCGGCATGGCCCGCGTCATTGGTGGCGAGGCCGTAGGTGCGTACGTGGTGCTTGTCGAACCCCGGCTCGTCGCCCCGGATGCCGTTCCGGTCGACGGTGAGATGGGCGATGGTCTTCTCGAAGGTGCCGCCGTCCTTGGGATTCCAGGCGAGCGAGTTGAGATCCTCGGCGGACACCCCGGCGGCCTTGGTCATCTTCTTGTTGTAGAAGAGGGCGACGGTGTCCCAGTCCTTCGGGGCGCCGTAGCGGTGGCCGTCCTGGCCGATCCACGAGGCGCCGAGACCGGGCTGGTAGTCGGCGTTCTTGATGCCCTTGGTGGCGGGCAGTTCGTCGAGCGGGGCGAGCACGCCGAGGTCGGCCAACTGGGCGAACTTGGAGACGTGGTCGGTGAAGACGTCGGGCGCGGTGTCCGCGATGAACGCGGCCGTGAGCTTGGTCCAGTAGTCGTCCCAGCCCACCTGGGTGATCTTGACGTTGAGCCCGGGGTTCTTCTTCTCGAAGTCCCTGGCGCAGCCCTGGTAGGCGGGCAGCTGGTTGGCGTCCCAGAGCCAGTAGCTGACGGTCCGCTGCGCGGAGACCGACGTGGAGCCCTGTGGTGCGCAGCCCGCCGACAGGGTGAGCGCGGCGGCTCCGCCGAGCGCGACCGCGCCGCGGAGGGCGCGGAGTTTTCGTGCCGTTGCCATCGCTGCCTCCTACTTGATTCCGGTGAAGCCGACGGAGTTGACGATGCGCCGGGCGAAGGCGGCGAAAAGCAGGAGCATCGGAAGCGCGGCGACCAGCGTCGCCGACATCAGCCCGGCCCAGTCCATCCCGGTCTGCGGCGACTGGGCACGGAAGATGCTCAGCGCGACGGTGAGCACCCGGGAGCTGTCGCTGTACGACACCATGAGCGGCCAGAAGTAGTCGTTCCAGGACGTCATGTAGGTGAGGACGCCGAGGGTGGCGATGGGCGCGCCCGCCATGGGCAGGATGACCCGGAAGAAGACCCGCACCTTCCCCGCCCCGTCCAGCAGCGCGGCCTCCTCGATCTCCGCGGGGATGTTCATGAAGAACTGACGGAGGAAGAAGACGGCGAACGGTGTCATGAACATCGTGGGCAGCGCGATGCCCAGCAGGCTGTCGACCAGGCCGAGCTGCTTGATGAGGACGAAGTTCGGCAGCAGGGTGAAGACGGCGGGCACCATGAGCCCGGCGAGCACCAGCCCGAACACGGTGTCCCGGCCGCGCCATCGCAGGCGGGCGAAGGCGTAGGCGGCCATGGCGGAGAAGAGGACCTGGCAGCCGGTGACCAGGGTCGAGACGAACACCGAGTTGAGCAGGTAGCGCCAGAAGTCGAGGCTGCCGCCCGAGCCGCCCTGGGCGAGGGCGTCCTTGGTGCTCTGGAGGCCGAAGACCCGGGCGAAGCCGCCCAGGTTGATGTCGACCGGCAGCAGGGAGGAGGGGTGGGCGGCGAGCGCGGCGTTGGAGGACAGCGCGGTCCGCAGGATCCAGTAGAAGGGGAAGAGCGTCACCACCGTGATCCCGCCCATGAGGACCCAGGCGATGATGCGGCCGGGCGAGGGCCTGCGCCGCACCCGGAGCACGGGCCGGGTGGTGGCCGGGCTGGGGGCACCGAGTTTCGTGGATGTCGCCAATGCCATGACGGGCCTCCCTAACCGAGGTCGGTCTGGCCGGCCTTGGTGAGCCGGTACTGGACGATGGTGATCACGCTGAGGACGATCAGCAGCGCGACGGACATCGCGGAGGCGTAGCCGAACTGGAAGCGTCCGAACGCGGCGCCGTAGATGTAGTACTGCAGCACGTTGGTGGCGTTGGCCGGGCCGCCGGCGGTGGTGACCGCGACCGTGTCGAACACCTGGAACGACCCGATGACGGTCATGATGAGCACGAGCGCCAGGATCGGGCGCAGCAGTGGCAGGGAGATCCGCCAGAACATCCGCCACTCCCCCGCCCCGTCGATCCGGCCCGCCTCGTACATGTCCTTGGGGATCGCCTGGAGCCCGGCGAAGAGCAGCAGGGCCGTGTAGCCCACGTGCCGCCAGACGTTGACGAGCGCGATGGTGGGGATCGCCCACTCCTGGCTGCCGAAGAAGGCGATGTGGCCGGCGCCGAGGGCGCCGAGGATCTGGTTGCCGATGCCGAGCTGGGTGTCGAGCATCCACAGGAAGACGATGCCGGTGACGACGTTCGAGACCAGATACGGGGTGAGCACGATGCCGCGCACCAGGGCCGACTGGGTCAGCCGCTGCATCAGGACGGCGATGAGCAGGGCGACGACCGTCTGCACCCCGATGTTCATGACCACGTAGATGACGGTGACGCGCAACGAGTCCCAGAAGATGGGGTCGTTGACCATGCGCACGTAGTTGTCCAGGCCCACCCACTCCGGCGGGGTCAGCAGGTTGAAGCGGGTGAAGCTCAGATAGATGCCGCGCAGGGTCGGCCAGAGGAGGAAGACGAGGAATCCGAACAGGGCGGGGGCGATGAACGCCGCCGCGAGCAGCCCGTCGCCGCGGGCGCCCTCGCGACGGGGCGAGGCGATGGCCATAAGACTCCCTTGTCCATGACGTGGTCCATGGCCGTTTAGTTTCGTGACGAAAAAATAGAGCTGTCAAGACCTGTGCATAAGTCGCCGAGATCCGGTTGTCCACAGCCCACAACCCCGCCATTGTTTTCGTCAGGAAAGATATATAGGCTCCGGGGTGTGGATAAAAACGGCTCGATGAGTGCGCCGGCGGACAGTTGGGCACCGCTGAGTCCCGCCGAGCGGGCGGTGGCGATCGAAGTGCTGATGCACGGACCGCTCTCCCGCGGTGAGATCGCCAGACGGCTGGATCTGTCGGCGGGCAGCCTCACCCGGCTGACCAAACCGCTGATCGAGTCCGGGCTGCTGGTCGAGGAGGCATGGCCGCCCTCGTCCCGCCCGGTCCGGCCCAGCGGGCAGGGGCGGCCCTCCCAGCCCCTGGACATCGTGGCCGAGTCGCGTTACTTCGCCGGGTTCAAGATCACCGGTGACGCGGTCTACGGCGTGGTCACCACGCTCAAGAGCGAGGTCGTGGCCCAGCGGACCCGTCCGCTGGGCACCCATGACCCCGAGGAGGTCGCGGATCTCCTCCAGGCGCTCGTCCAGGACTTCAGCCGCGACTTCCCCCGGCTGGCCGGGATCGGCGTCGGCGTGGGCGGCCATGTCCGGGGCCGGTCCACCGTCGTCGACTCCGCCTTCCTGGACTGGGACGACGTCCCGTTCGCCGAGTTCCTGGAGCGGCGCACCGGGCTGCCGGTGGTGGTGGAGAACGACGTGGCGGCCCTCACCGAGGCCGAGACCTGGTTCGGCGCGGGGCGCGGGCTGGACCGCTTCGTCGTGCTCACGATCGGCGCGGGCATCGGATACGGTCTGGTCATCGGCGGCACCCTGGTCCGCGGGTCGGAGGACGGCCACGGCCTCGGCAAGCGCTGGATCATCGATCCGAACGGCCCCCTCACCCCGGACGGGGAGCGCGGCAGCGCGGTCGCCCTGCTGTCCATCCCCAGCATCCGCTACCAGGTGCAGGCCGCGCTGGGCCGCGAGATCGACTATCCCGGCATTCTCGCCCTGGCCTCATCCGGCGACCCGGTCACCGGCCGGGTGATCGACGAGGCGGCGCGGGGGCTCGGCATCCTGGTGGCGCAGATCGCCAACTTCGCGATGCCGCAGAAGATCCTGCTCGCCGGGGAGGGGGTCGGCCTGGTCGATGTGGCGGGCGAGACCATTCAGCGGACCATCGCCGCCCATCGTCATCCGCTGGCGGATCCGGTCGATCTGGAGACCAAGGTCTCCGACTTCAACGACTGGGCGCGGGGAGCCGCCGTGCTGGCCATCCAGGTGCTCGTCCTCGGCAAGACGGACGGCTAGCCGATGCCTGGGCCCGGCCGCGGGGCTTCAGTAGCGCAGCCGGGCCGTGTGACCGTCGATCCGCAGGATGCACTCCGTGAACAGCGCCATCGAGGGGCTGCCGTCCGCGGGGACCAGCCGCAGTTCGAGGTCCATGATGGACCTGATGACCTGGGCGGTGCGGCTTCCGTCCGGGTCCGGGCCGCGCAGCGCCGACCATGATTCGAACTTGTCCCGGGCGTTCTCCCAGGCGGGTCCGGGCGTGAAGTGGCACAGGAAGACCGGCTGATCGACCCCGTACTGCCGTAACTCGCCGACCGTGTCCTCTCCCTGCATGAGCCACCACGTGGCAGACATCGCGCCCCCAACTCCACCCCATAGGACTGGATACCGATCATACGGGTGCGGAAGGTCCGCCGAGGACCAACTCGATTCCGGGGCCCCACTCCAGCAGCCGCTCGTCCGCCCCCGCCCGGGCCACGCACTGCAGGCCCAGCGGAAGGGAGTTGGCGGCCCGGCCGGCGGGCAGGCCGAGGACCGGCACTCCCGCGACGCTCCAGGGCAGGCACATGATCGAGTCACCGGTGCTGTCAAGGCCGCGCGGCGCCGGGCCGGTGGCCGCCGGGGTGATCCACAGGTCGATGCCCTCCTCGTCCATCACCGCCGTCAGCCGGTCCCGGAACCGGTCGCGGTCGCGCAGCGCCGACGCGTACTCCTCATGGTCGATCCGCTGCCCCTGCCGGATCTTCGTGGCGGTCTGCTCCCGGTACAGCTCGGCGTAGCGCGGGAACCATTCGGCGTGGGTGCGGGCGACCTCGTAGCGGTTGATCACCTCCTGCCGGGCGACGAGGGCGTCGAAGTCGGCCGGGAGGGGGACCCGGCGGACCGGGAATCCGGAGTCGGCCAGCCGCCGTGCCTGTTCCTCGAAGGCGTCCGCCGCCTCCGCCTCCGCCCGGTCGAGGTACGGGCCGGTCGGCACGGCGAGCACCGGCCGCCGCCCCTCCACCGGGCCACCGCCGACCGGGCCCCCGCCGTCCGGTTCCTGCCGCCAGTCGTCGCACAGCTCGCCCACCGCCGGGCTCAGCCCGGCCGTGTCCGGGGCGAAGACGCCCACCGTGTCGAAGGTCGGCGCGTTGGGGATGACGCCGTCGGCCGGGATGCGGCCGTGGGTCGGCTTGAAGCCGACGACCCCGCAGTACGCGGCCGGGCGGATCATCGAGCCGATCGTCTGGGTGCCGATGGCCAGCGGCACCATGCCCGCGGCGACGGCCGCCGCCGAACCGCTGCTGGAGCCGCCGGGGGTGTGGCCCACATCGTGCGGATTACGGGTCGGGCCGGGCGCGGTGACGGCGAACTCGGCGGTGACGGTCTTGCCCGCCACCAGCGCCCCCGCCGCCAGCAGCCGGTCGATCAGCGACGCCTGCGGACCGGCCAGCGCCTCGGCGGGGACGGCCGAACCGGCCCGCGTGGGCAGCCCGTCGACGTGCACGATGTCCTTGACGCCCACCGGCACCCCGTACAGCGGCGGCCGGCCGGCGGGATCGGGCCACCGCTCGGCCGCCGCCCGCGCCTCGCGCCGCAGCCGTGTCCGACGGCCGGGCTCGGGGACGAAGGCGTGTAGGCGGTGGTCGGCGGCCTCGATCCGGTCACAGAGGTCCATGGGCGGCGCGGTCTCCATGGACGCCAAGGTTACGGGCGTGCCGGAGGAAGACGCGTCAGTTGCCGCCGGTCACCTTCACGTAGTCGACCACCAGTTGCTGCGGGAAGGTGGTGCTGCCGTCCGGGTCGCCGGGCCAGTAGCCGCCGACCGCGAGGTTGAGGATGAGGTAGAAGCGGTGGTCGAAGGCCCATCGGTTGCCGCCCAGGTCGGCGGGGGTGCGGGTCTGGTAGACGTTGCCGTCCACCGACCAAGTGATCTTGTTGGGCGACCAGTCGACGGCGAAGGTGTGGAACGCGTCGGCGAACTTGGCCCCGCCCGGGAGGGTGTACCCGGCGCCGATGCCGCCCGAGCCGGAGTAGCCGGGGCCGTGGATGGTGCCGTGGACGGTGCCGGGCTCGTAGCCGACGTTCTCCATGACGTCGATCTCACCGCAGTTGGGCCAGCCCGCGCTGCCGATGTCGTTGCCGAGCATCCAGAAGGCGGGCCACATGCCCTGGCCGCGCGGCAGTTTCATGCGGGATTCGACATGGCCGTAGGCGGTGGTGAAGGTGCGGGCGGTGGACAGCCGGGCGGAGGTGTACTCGCAGCGGCCGTACCAGCAGGAGTAGTTGGCGGGGTTCTCCTTGCGGGCGGTGATGACGAGGTTGCCCTGGCCGTCCAGCGCGGCGTTCTTCGTGCCGTCCGTGTAGTACTGCCGCTCGTGGTTGCTGACGTTGTCGCCGGTCTCATAACCCCATCGGGAGGCGTCGACCGCGCCGCCCGCCGGGCCGTCGAAGTTGTCGGTGAAGGCGGCGGTGGGGGTGCGCGGCCCGGCGGCGGCCGGGGCGGTGAACCAGGGGGTGGCGGCGAGCGCGGTCGCCGAGAGCAGGCCGACCAGGGTGGTGCGCAGCGTCCTTCGCATGGCGCGGTTGCCTTCCTGTGTGGGGGGTCCCGGACATCGGCGCGCGGGCCGGTCCGGGAGGGAAGGTGCGCGCACAATCTCCAGCGCTGCGCCGTTCATGTCAATAGGTCTGGACCAATCCCTCCCGCCGCCCGGGGAATCGGGTCCGGCGGGAGGGATCGACCCAGGGGTCCGGCGGGCCGGGGCGGTCCGGCGCGGTCCGGCGCTACGAGCCGGCGGGCCCGAACAGCGCCAGCAGATCGTCCCGTCCGAACATGCGCGCCGTATCGACCGCCGAGGGCGAGCCCGCACGCGGGTCGGCACCGGCGGCCAGCAGGACCCGCAGCACCTCCTCCTCGCCCTTGAACGCCGCCCCGGCGATGGGGGTCTGCCCCCGGTCGCTGACGCGGTTGGGGTCGGCGCCGCGCTCCAGCAGGGCGGACACGGCCGCGGCGTGGCCGTGGTAAGCGGCCAGCATGAGCAGCGAATCGCCCTTGTCATTGGTGAGGTTGGCCGGAACGCCCGCGTCCACGTAGGCGGCGAGCGTGTCCGTGTCACCGTGCCGGGCCAGGTCGAAGACCTTGGCCGCCAGTTGCAGCACCTCCGGGTCGTGAGCGGGCTCGCTCTCGGGGTTCGGTGCGCTCATCGCGTATCGCCTCCGGCTTCGCTAGCTGTGCGTTCACTGCCTGTGCATGCCGCTACCCGCGCACGCCCAACCTGTGCATGTGATCACCGGCACGTGACCATTGTGGCGCCTGCGTCGCCAATCTCCCCATTTGCACCTTTCTCCGGATGGATACATGCTGTGACCCTGGAATGACTCATGGTGAGAGTCCCCCACCAGCCAGGAGACCGAGATGATCCTGTCCATTTCCGGTGTCGTCCTGCTCGGCATCGTCGTTTTCATCTTCTTCCGCAAAGACGGCCTCAAGGCATCCCACGGCGTCGTCTGCGCCCTCTTCGGCTTCTACCTCGCGAGCACCGCCATCGCCCCGAGCATCAAGGCCGGTGGCGCGAGCCTCGCCAGTCTGCTGGGCGGGATCAAGATCTGACGTGGGCCTGCCACCGCTCCCCCGGCTCCGCATCGGCGGCGCCGGGCGCGCCCCGTTCCGCCGCGGCCGTGAGTTCGCCCGCACCGCGGCCGACAGCGCCGCCGACGTGCTCCACCCGCTGCTCGCCCTCTCCCGCGGGCTGCGGGTCCTGGCCGCCGGTGGGCGGCGCCGATGGACGGAGCTTCCGGGCGAACAGCGGGGGCCCGCGTTCTTCGTCGCGGCCGCCTGCGTGTTCGTCGTCTTCCTGCTGCCGTACGGGCCGCTGGCCTCGGCCATCGGCCTGGTCGGCGCCGCGGGCTGGGCCGGGCGGGTGCGCGCCCCCGCCTCCCCCGGGCCCGGCGCGGACGGGACCGAGCGGCTGCGCCTGATCTACGAGGCGCTGGTGCCGTACTTCGCCGCCGCCGAGGACCCGGACCCGCTGTACCGCCACGGCGGGGAGTGGTCGCGCCCCTTCGAGTCGTACGACGTCGATGCGGACGGGCGGCTGACGCGGCTGCTGCTGCGGTACCCCGCGTACTTCACGGACGGCGAGCCCGAGTCCCGGACCCGCGTCGAACAGCTGCTGTACGCGAAGTCCGGGCGCGACCGGGAGTACCTGTTCACCTGGGACGAGGAGGCGAACCGGCTCACCCTGGCGGTGCTGCCCGCCCTGTCCACCGCGATCTGCGCCCAGCGCTTCGTGACCGCCCCGGGCGAGACGGTACTCGGCTTCACGGACGCGTCATCCGTACGGCGGACCCTGCCGGTGCTGGAGGGCCTCGACGACGAGACGGATGCGGATACCGATGCGGGCGAGAGGGCCGGCGCGGCGACGACCCGGGACGTGCCGCCCGTCGTCTGGCGCACCGGGCCGCGCTCCACCGAACCGCATCTGCTGGCGCTCGGCCGCCCCGGCAGCGGCACCACCACCCTGCTCCGCTCCATCCTGCTGCAGGCGCTGCCGCACGGCGATGTGCTGGTGGTGGACGGCAGCGGGACAGGCGAGTACGCGTGCCTCGGCGGCCGGGCCGGAGTGCTGGCCGTCGAATGCGGCCTCGCCGGGGTACTGGCGACGCTGGAGTGGGCCGGACACGAGACCGAGCGGCGGCTGCTCGCCGCCAACCGCGCCCGCCAGTTCGGCCACCCGCCGCCGGAGGACATCCAGCGCCCGCTGTGGATCGTCGTGGACCGGCCGTCGGCGCTCAGCCATGTGGCGGCGGCGGACGGCCGCACCGACCCGCAGGAGCTGCTGCAGGTGCCGTTGCGGCACGGACGGGCGGCGAACGTACGGGTCGTGGTGGCCGATCAGCTCGACGCGGCGGAGGGCCTGAGCGAGGCCGTACGGCTCCACACCCGCGCCCGGGTGATCCTCGGACCGGCCTCACTCGAGCAGACCACCGCCGTGCTGGGCGCCCCGCCGCCCACCACCCCGGCGCCGGAGGTACCGGCGGGCCGGGGGTACGCCCGGCTGGGCGCGGGCCCGGTGCACCGGCTCCAGGTACCGGCCACGCCCGATCCGCACGACGACGCGACGAGCGAGGGGCAGCGGCGGGCGGTGCTGCGGCTGCTGCCGGAGCCGGAGCCGGGCTCCCGGGGCGAGCGGGTGGTGGCCACGAAGGGGTGACCCCGGCCGGGGCGGCGTTCGGTGTCAGGCCAGGTGCGGGGCCTGTGTCAGGCCACCCACGTACGGGGGGCCTCCGCCTCCGCCGTGGCACCCGTCGCCACCAGGTCCGCGGCGGCCGCCAGGCGCTCGGCGGCCTTGTCGGCCACCGCGCCCGCCACCGTGAACGGAAGCCGGACGTAGCCCTCGAAGGCGCCGTCCACGCCGAAGCGCGGGCCCGAGGGGACGCGGACGCCGAGGCGGGCGCCCGCTTCCGCGATGCGGGAGCCGGACAGGCCGCCGGTGCGGGCCCAGAGGGTGAGGCCGCCGTGCGGGACGGTGAACTCCCAGTCGGGGAGGTGCCGCCGTACGGCGGCCACGAGGGCGTCCCGGTTGTCGCGGGCGAGGGCGCGGCGGATCTCGATGGCCTCCTCCCAGCCGCCGGTGTTCAACAGCCAGGCGACGGCGAGCTGTTCGATGACCGGGGTGCCCAGGTCGGCGTAGGCGCGGGCGGCGACGAGGCTGCGGATCACGTCGGGCGCGGCGCGGACCCAGCCGATGCGCAGCCCGGCCCAGAAGGTCTTGCTCGCGGAGCCGACGGTGACGACGGTGCTGCCCGCCGGGTCGAAGGCGGAGACCGGGCGGGGCAGCTCGACGTCGTCGTCCAACCGCAGCTCGGCCATGGTCTCGTCGGCGATCAGGACCGTACCGGCGGCGCGGGCGGCGTCGACGAGGCTGCGGCGCTGCTCCTCGGTGGCGAGCGCACCGGTGGGGTTGTGGAAGTCGGCGACGACGTAGGCCATGCGGGGCGCGGCGGCGGCGAGGACCTGGCGCCAGGCGGGGATGTCCCAGCCCGCGAGGTGGTCGGCCATCGCGACGGGCACCAGCCGGGCGCCCGCTTCCCGCATCAGCTGGAGCACATTGGCGTAGCTGGGCGAATCGACGGCGACGCGCTCACCGGGGCGGGTCATGAGGCGGCAGGTGGCGGCGACGGCGCCCATGGCACCGGTGGTGACCATGATCTGTTCGGGCATGGTCGGTACGCCGCGGGCGGTGTAGCGGTCGGCGAGGGCCTGGCGCAGGGCGGGCAGGCCCGCGGGGTAGTCGCCGTGGGTGTGGGCGTACGGCGGCAGCTCCTCCAGGGCGCCGCGGGTCGCGCGGGTCAGCCAGGGCTCGGGGGCGGGGAGCGCGGCGCAGCCGAGGTCGATGACGGAGGCGGCCGCCTCGGGGGGCAGCGGGTCGAGCCCGCGGGTGGGCAGCGGGCTTCCGGCGGGCATGGCGGTCCAGCTGCCCGCGCCGCGCCGCGACTCCAGGAACCCCTCGCCGCGCAGCGCCTCGTAGGCGGCGGCGACGGTGGTGCGGCTGACGGTGAGCGCCGCGGCGAGTTCGCGCTCGGCGGGGAGGCGGGCCGCGACCGGGACCCGGCCCTCCAGCAGGAGCAGCCGTACGCCGTCGGCGAGCGCGCGGTAGGCGGGGACGCGGCGGTTGCCGTTCAGTACGGCGACCGGGCTCGCGGCCGGACCGTCGGCCGGGCTCGCGGCCGTCGCGTCGCGGGTGTGCTGGGAGCCGAGCAGGCGGGCCAGTTGAGGTGCTCCCACCGCGGAGGTCCACGGACTCATCGGATGCGGTCCACCTTTCCCGGATTGGCCATGGAACTGGACTGCTTTCAGGCATCAGAGTGACATGTCACCGGTCAACGGCACCAGCCCGGGCGGAAATGGCCACTCACCACCAGGAGAACGCGTTGCCCAAGGAACCCTCGGGGGGCTCCCGCCTCGCCCGTCGCCTCGTCCAGCTCTACGGAGGGCTCGTGCTGTACGGCGTGGGCATGGGGCTCCAGCTGCGCGCCGCACTCGGGCTCGACCCGTGGGACGTGTTCCACCAGGGGATCGTCAAGCGCACGCCGCTGTCGTTCGGCACGGTGACGGTCATCGTCGGGGCCGTGGTGCTCCTGCTGTGGATTCCGCTGCGCCAGCGGCCGGGGCTCGGCACGGTGTCGAACGTGATGGTGATCGGGGTCACGGTGGACGCCACTCTGTGGCTCGTACCGCAGCCGGACGCGCTGGCGCTGCGCATTCCGCTGCTGGTGGTCTCGATCGTGCTGGGCGGCGCGGCCACCGGGCTGTACATCTCGGCGCGGTTCGGGCCGGGGCCGCGGGACGGCCTGATGACGGGGCTGCATCAGCGCACCGGCCGGTCGGTCCGGCTGGTGCGGACCGGGATCGAGCTGGCGGTGCTGGCCACGGGGTTCGCGCTGGGCGGTTCGGTCGGAGTGGGCACCGTGCTGTACGCGCTGGCCATCGGGCCGCTTTCGCAGTACTTCCTGGGCCTGTTCGCGATACCCTCAGCCACCGGCGAGACGGCCGATGGCACTCCCGGCGTGACGACGGAGGGTTCATCGGTGGTGGCGCAGGGCGGTCCACGCGGTCCGGTCCGTGACCTGATTTAGCCCTGGCGCACGTGGAGCGGTAGTGTACGCCCTTGGCCCACCAGGCGGACCGTTACTGCGCGCTAAAGCATGAGAAACGCTGGGTGACATCTGCTGCCAGATGTGACAAACCGGGCGCCTGTGGGTACAACAACGGGGCGGCACGACGGGCGACGCATGTCCCAGTACGGGAATCTTCACCGCCGACCGGACGTTGACCGGATGACGACGACAGCGACACCTGTCCTGTGGGCGAGAAAGCCCGGGAGGCACGATTCATGAGTGAGCGAGCTCTTCGCGGCACGCGACTTGTGGTGACCAGCTACGAGACCGACCGCGGCATCGATCTGGCCCCGCGCCAGGCGGTGGAGTACGCATGCCAGAACGGACATCGATTCGAGATGCCGTTCTCGGTAGAGGCGGAGATTCCGTCGGAGTGGGAGTGCAAGGCGTGCGGCGCCATGGCACTCCTTGTGGACGGCGAGGGTCCGGAGGAGAAGAAGGGCAAGCCCGCGCGCACGCACTGGGACATGCTCATGGAGCGGCGGACCCGTGAAGAACTGGAGGAGGTGCTGGCCGAGCGGCTGGCGATCCTGCGGTCGGGAGCCATGAACATCGCCGTGCATCCGCGCGACACCAGCCGTAAGTCTGCCTGACCTTCACGGCAGTACTGACGCACAAGGGCCGGGGCCACGCTTACGCGGTGGCCCCGGCCCTTGTGCGCGCGCTCAGTCCTTGTCGTCCCGGACGATTTCGGGTCGGCCCGCGTCGCCGCGCGCCGCGTCGTCGCGCCTCACGTCATCGCGCGGCACGTCATCGTGGACCACCTCGCCCTGGATGACCTGGCCGTCCCGCGAGCCGCCGCCCGGCCCCGGCCACCGGCCCTGCCCGGCCTGCCGGAACGGGCCGCCCAGGGAGCCCGGCGTGTAGCCCATACGGCGCGACAGCGCGCTCTCGGCACGCCGCCGCAGCAGCGCCGCCGTCGGCGGGAAGAGGCACAGCAGCGCGGCCACGTCGGAGACCAGCCCCGGGATCATCAGCAGCAGCCCGCCGAGCATGGTGAAGGAGTTGCCGGTACGCCCCGGCTGCTCGGCGGGCTCGGCGGGCTCGGCGCCCGGCTGCATGGTCCGGGCCAGGTTCTGCCAGGCCCGCCGCCCCGCCCGCTTGACGACGGCCGCGCCGCCGACCGCGCCCGCGATCAGCAGCAGGAAGACGGTGAGCCCGCCGGCCGCCTCAGCGACCAGGGTCAGCAGCCAGATCTCCAGCACCAGCCAGGCGGCGACGCCCAGCGGTACGAACGTGCGGGCGCGGGTGCGCTTCGGGCGGGTCGGGTCGCTCTGCGGAGATGCGCCGGTCATCATGCCTCCAAGTGTGCCCGGGCCCGAGCGCTGTACGGACTCCGGGTCGTGGATCCGGAAGGCCCCGGGCGTGAATCCACAGGGAATCGGCGGCGGCGGTCCGGGTACCCGCCGCCGCGGAGGTGGCGGAATGTCCGGTGTGCTCGAAGTGCTCGCGTGGTGGCTGGTGCTGACCGGGGTCTGGCTGGTGCTCATCAGCACCGTCGACTCCCTGGAGGTCATGGTCGGCGCGGCCGCCGCGCTGCCCACCGCCCTCGTCGCCCGCGCCGCGCGCCGGGTGGTGACCGGACGGTGAGCGCGGCCGACGGCTGGCTGCTGGTGGCGCTGGTGCCGCTGCTCGCCCTCGGACCGGTGCTGTGGCGGGTCTCCCACGGGACGCCGGAGGACCGGCTGATCGCCCAGAACCTCAGCTCGCTGCTCGGCGGCCTGGCGCTGCTCCCCGCCGCGCAGGGCTTCGGCCGCCCCGCGTACGTGGACGTGGCGCTGGTGCTGTCCGTGCTCGGGCCCGTCGGCACGCTGATCTACGCCCGCTTCCTCGGCGTCCTGCCCGACTCCCGGCTGGTCCGCTGGACGGCCCTGCTCGGGGTTCCGGCGATCGTACTGCCGCTGTGCGTCGCGACCGGGCCCGGCCGGGCCATGGGCAAGCTGCTGCTGATCGGGGCGCTGCTGATCGCGGGCAGCGTGGTGACCAGCGCGGGCGGCAGCCGCCCGAACGGGGCCGCGGCGAACGGAAGCGCGGCGGACGAAGGCACGGCGAACGGGGGCCGTACGGCATGACCGATGCCCTGATCGTCGTCGCGCTGCTGCTGGTCGCGGGCGCCGCCACCGCCGCCGTCCTCAACCGCGACCCGGTGCGGCAGGCGCTCGTGCTCTCGTTCCTCGGGCTGGCACTGGCCCTGCTGTTCACCTTCCTCCAGGCCCCGGACGTCGCACTGTCCCAGCTCGCGGTCGGCTCCGCGGTGACCCCGCTGATGATCCTGCTGACCGTACGGAGGGTGCGCCGCCGCCCCGGGGACGAGCCGGGCGAGCCGGATCAGTCGCGCGAGCGCGGGCGATGAGCGCCCGCGGCCGGCTGTGGCTCTTCCTGGCGGGAGCGGCCGTCTTCGCGGCGCTGTTCGCCACCGCCTGCTTCTCCCTGCCGCCGTTCGGCGCCGCCCACCATCCGTACGGGGAACGGGCCGTACGCGCCGCCCTCGGCCACCACACGGCCAACGTGATCGCGTCCGTCAACTTCGACCTGCGCGCCTTCGACACGCTCGGCGAGGAGACCATCCTGTTCGCCGCGGTGCTCGGCGCCGTCGTACTGCTGCGCCAGACAGCCGACGAGGAGCGGAGGCGGCCCGCGCCCGCCGTGGTGCGTCCCCGGGTGCGCCGGTTCGCGCTGCCGATGCTGCCGCTCGCGATGCTCGTCGGCCTCTATGTGATCGCGCACGGCCAGGTCAGCCCGGGCGGCGGCTTCCAGGGCGGGGTGGTCACGGCGACCGCGCTGCACCTCCTCTACATCGCCGCCGACTACCGGGCGCTGGAGCGCGTGCGGCCGGTCCCCCTGTACGAGATCGGGGACGCCGTCGGCGAGGCGGCCTACGTGGTCACCGGGCTCGGGGCGGTCCTCGCCGGGTCGGCGTTCCTCGCCAACGTCCTCCCCCTGGGCACCTTCGCCACCCTGTCCTCCGGCGGCACCGTCATCCTGCTGAACGCGGCCGTCGGCATCGAGGTCACCAGCGGGATCGTCGTCCTGCTGGCCCAGTTCCTGGACCAGGCGGTGGAGATCGAGAACGCCAACGACAGCGGAAACGACGGAAAGGAGCGGGTGTGACGGTCCTGCCGTACCTGATCGCCGGATGGATCTTCCTGATCGGGGTGTACGGGCTGGTGACCAGCCGGAACCTGATCCACGCCGTGGGGTGCCTGGCCGTCGCCCAGTCCTCCACGTACGTGCTGCTGCTCGGCGTCGGCTACCGCCGCGGAGGCACCGCCCCGGTGTTCTCCGACGCGCCCACCGACAGCCGCGTGGTCGACCCGGTGGTCCAGGCGCTCGCCCTCACCGACATCGTGGTGGGCGCGACGGTGACCGCGCTGCTGCTCGCCCTCGTCGTCCAGCTCCGCAAACGGCACGGCACGGTCGACCCGGACGCGCTGTCCGAGCTGAAGGGCTGACCGGGTGGACACCGCACGGCTGCTGCCGCTGGTGGTCGCCGTACCGCTGCTCGGCGCTGCGGTGCTGGTGGCCACCGGGAGGCGGCTGCCCCGGCTCGCCTCCGACGTCCTGGGCTGCGCCTTCGCCGCCGCCACCGCCGTGCCGGCGCTGATCCTGGCGGGGCGTTCCACCGGCCAACCCGTGGAGTGGGTGGGCGGCTGGCGCCCGGTGCACGGCGAGGGCGTGGGCATCGTGCTGGTCGGCGACCCGCTGGGCACCGGGCTCGCGGCACTGGTCTCGCTGCTGGTGGTGACCGTCCTGGTCTACTCCTGGCGCTATTTCGAGGAGCCGCCCGTCCGCCACGCCGGCTCCTTCCCGGCGCTGATCCTGCTCTTCCAGGCGGGCATGTGCGGCTTCGCGCTGACCGGGGACCTGTTCAACGCGTTCGTCTTCTTCGAGCTGATGGGCGTCGTCGCGTACGCGCTGACCGGCTTCCGGGTGGAGGAGCCCAAGCCGGTGCAGGGGGCGCTGGCCTTCGGCGTGGTGAACTCCCTCGGCGCGTACTGCATGCTGCTGGGCATCACGCTGCTGTACGCGCGCACCCGGGAGCTGGGCTTCGCCCAGATCGGGCGAGCGCTGGACGCCGAACGCCCGGACGGCCTGGTGCTCGCCGCGTTCGTCCTGGTGACGACGGGTCTGCTGGTGAAGGCGGCCGCGGTGCCCTTCCACTTCTGGCTGCCCGACGCGCACGCGGTCGCCCCCACGCCCGTGTGCATGCTGCTGTCCGGCGTCATGGTGGAGCTGGGGGTGTACGGGGTCGGCCGGGTCTACTGGACGGTCTTCGCGGGCCCGGGCGGCATCGCGCACCCCGCCTTTACCCGCGCGCTGCTGGCCCTCGGCGTGCTCACGGCCGTGCTGGGCGCGCTCATGTGCTGGCAGCAGCGCCATCTCAAGCGGCTGCTGGCCTTCTCCACGGTGTCCCACACCGGGCTGTTCCTGATCGGGCTGGCCGTGCTCTCCCCCGACGCCGTCTCCGGGACGGCGCTGTACGTCGTCGGCCACGCGGGCGTGAAGGCGGCCCTGTTCGCGTGCGCGGGCATCCTGCTCGACCGGTATGCCTCCGTCGACGAGCACGAGCTGTACGGGCAGGCCCGGGAGCTGCGCCCGGTGGGCGCCCTGTTCATGGTGGGCGGCCTGGCGCTGTGCGGGCTGCCGCCGTTCGGCCCGGGGCTCGGCAAGGCGGTCGTGGAGGAGGCCGCCGGGCATGCGGCGGGCTGGCTGCCCGCGCTGTACGTCCTGGTGTCGGCGGTGACCGGCGGCGCGGTGCTGCGGGTGGGCCTGCGGGTCTTCGCCGGAGCGGGCCGGGCGCCGCACGACGAGCGGAACGCGGGGCCGGAGACCACCGGCGAGGAGGAGCCGGAGACCGGCGGCCGCCTCGGGCGCATCCCGGCGCCGATGCTGGCCGTACCGGCGGTGCTGCTGGCCGGGGCGCTGGCGGCCGGGCTGGTCCCGTCGCTCACCCACGCCGTCGGCCGGGCCGGGGCGCTGTTCACCGACGGCTCCGGCTACCGGCACGCGGTGCTCGGCGGACGCGCGGCGTCCGCCCCGGCGTTCGCGCCGCCGCACTGGTCGGCGGCCGGGATCCTGCTCGGGCTGCTCTCCACGGCCCTCGCCATCGCCCTGGCCGCACTGGCGGTGCGGCGGCCCGTCCGCACCGGGGCGGCCGCGCTGCTCGCGCCCGTACGGCGGCTGCAGTCCGGGCACGTCGGCGACTACGTCGCCTGGATGGTCGCCGGGACGGCACTGCTGACCGCGCTGACCGTCCCGGGGATCCGCTAGCGGATCGTCTCGGCGTCCGGGTGTCCGGGCGTCTGGCCGCCCGGATGTCCTGCTGTCCGGCTGTCCGGCTGTCCGGGCGTCAGCGGCCGCGGCGCAGAGCGGAGATCAGCTGACTCTTCGACATCTGCGACCTGCCCTCGATCCCGGCCTTCTGGGCCTCGCGGTACAGGTCCTCCTTGGTACGCGCCTCCATGCCGCCGGACTTCGCACCCCCCTTGGGGGCCATCGTCCTGCGCTGTGCGCTCTTGCTGCTCTTCATGGTCGTCTTGGGCATGTCCGCCTCCTTCCGCCTTCAGTGTCCGGCAGGTGACGGACCGCCGCCCGTGGGACTACTCCGAGCGCGCACGGCCCGGGGCTGCTACGGCTCCTTGCGGCCCAGCAGCTTGTTCACCCGCGAGCCGACGCCCCAGGACATGACCCGCCAGGCCGCCTCGGTGACGATGTCCCGGCTCATCTTGCTCTCCCCGCGCTCCCGCTCGATGAACGTGACAGGGACCTCGATGACGTGGAAGCCCGCCTTGACGGCGCGCCAGGCCAGGTCGATCTGGAAGCAGTAGCCCTGGGAGGCGACGGCCTCCATGCCGAGCCCTTCCAGGGTCTCCTTGCGGAAGGCCCGGTAACCGGCCGTCATGTCGCGGATCGGCACGTCCAGCATGAGCCGGGAGTACGTGCTGCCGCCGCGGGAGATGAACTCGCGGGACTTGGGCCAGTTGACGATCCGTCCCCCCGGCACCCAGCGGGAGCCGATCACCAGGTCCGCGCCCTTGAGCGCGGTGAGCAGCCGGGGCAGTTCCTCGGGCTGGTGCGAGCCGTCCGCGTCCATCTCCACCAGGACGCCGTAGCCGTGCTCGATGCCCCAGCGGAAGCCCGCCAGGTACGCGGCGCCCAGGCCCTCCTTGCCCTTGCGGTGCAGGACCTTGACGTGGTCGTCCTCGACCGCCAGCTCGTCGGCGACCTTGCCGGTGCCGTCCGGGCTGTTGTCGTCGGCGACGAGGATGTGGGCGTCCGGTACGGACTCCCGGACCCGGGCGACGATCGGCGCGATGTTCTCCGCCTCGTTATAGGTCGGAATGATCACCAGAACGGTGCCGAGCGGACCGTACTTCCGCCGTCCGCCGTCGTCCTGGCCGGTGCGGCGCGGCCGCGGACCCCCGTCCTCGGTGCCGGTCCCGTCGGCCCCGGTGCGCGGCTGGTCGGCCTCGGTGGTCGGCTCCTCGGCCTCGGTGCGTGGCTCCTCGGCCTCGCGTGCGTCGCTCACGGCTGCTGCCCCTTCTCGTCCGTACGTCCCCGACGGCCGATCATGATCGCGGCCGCGCAGGACAGAACGCCCACCATAGCGAGCACCCACTCCGGGGTCGCACCGACGCGGTCGGCGAGGGTCGTGCCGTCACGCAGCGGGATGCGCGCGGTGAGCACATCTTGCGTGAATTCTTTCGTCCGCTGCTCGATCGTGCCATCCGGCGCGACGACCGCGCTGATCCCGCTGGTGGCCGCGGTGATCACGGGACGGCCGTGTTCGATGGCCCGCAGCCGGGACATGACCAGCTGCTGTTCGGGCTGGCCGCTGCGGCCGTAGGTGGCGTTGTTGGTCTGGACGACGATCGCGCGGGCGCCCGCGTTGACCGTGTCGCGGACGATCTCGTCGTACGCGACCTCGAAGCAGATCACGTCGCCCAGCCGGGCCGGGCCGACCTTCAGCAGTCCGGTGTGGTCACCGGGGTAGAAGTCGCGGGGGATGCGCTGCAGCCGGGTGATGATCTTGCTGAGCTGCTGGCGGAACGGCACGTACTCGCCGAAGGGCACCGGGTGCTGCTTGGTGTAGGAGGCGCCGGGGCCCTTCTCGGGGTCCCAGACGATGCCCTCGTTGAACACATACCCCTGCTTGGAGGGGTGGTCGACCAGGGCGCCGACCAGGACCGGAACGCCGATGGCCTTGACCGCCTCGTCGATCCGGGCGTAGGCCTCCCGGTACTGGAAGGGGTCCAGGTCCGAGGAGTTCTCCGGCCATATGACGAGGTCGGGCTTCTTGATCCGGCCGGCCTTGACGTCCTTCGCCAGGTCGAGCGTGGCGTTCACATGGTTGTTGAGGATCTTCATGGGGCGGCCCAGGAAGTCCATGCCCGCCTGCTGCACATTGCCCTGCACGACCGCGACGTCCACGCTGTCGTCCGCGCGGGTCGGGATCGGCACCGCGTATCCGGCCGCGGTCACGGCGGCCGCGACGACGACCGCGCCGGCGGCGGGCAGCGCGCCCCGCACCGACAGGCCGCCGTCCGCCCCCCGCAGCCGCCACAGGGCGAGCGCGGCGGAGGCCAGCAGTCCGCCGGTCAGCGCGACGCCGAAGGTGACCAGCGGGGCGCCGCCGAGCGCGGCGAGCGGGGTGAACGGCGACCCGGTGTTGGCGAAGGCCAGCCGCCCCCAGGGGAAGCCGCCGAACGGCACCCGGTCCCGGGCCAGCTCCTCGGCCACCCACAGACAGGCCGTCCACAGCGGCCACAGGGACGGCACGGGCAGCCGGGAGACCAGCGCGAAGCCCGCGCCCATCAGCACCAGGAAGAGCGATTCGATGACGGACAGGCCGATCACCGCGTCCCAGCCGATCACGCTCAGCCACTTCAGCAGCAGCACGAAGAACGGCAGCCCGAAGGCGAACCCCGTCCAGGCGCCCTGGCGGGCGGTGCGGCCGTACGTGAGCAGGCTCAGGGCCGCCACGGACAGCAGGGACAGCGGCCAGACCCCGAACGGCGGGAAGGCGAACCCGAGCGCGAGCCCGGCGACGGCCGCGAGCACGCTGCGCCACGCCTCGCGGCGGGCGAGCCGGGCCAAGCGGCGCCACCGGCCGGGGCGGTCCCCACCGGGGGGCGTGGACGCCTCCGCCGCGGCGTCGCCCCGGTCGTCCGTACGGGGCGCGGCGGCGGGCGTCCGCGGCCCGTCCGGTCGTTCTTCGGCCGGGCCGGACGAGGCGGCTTCGGCGGTGGTGTCGGAACCCGAGGGCACGGTGCGGCCTTCCTGCAAATCAAGCTGTGATGAGGTGACCGTATAACGCGGGCGCGCGGCTGTGTCCCCGAGGTGCGGAACGCAGGGAAGAAGACCGGGGTTCCCGGTTCGGGCCCGTTCGGGTCTCTTCGGGTCGCTGTTCCTGATTTCGGCGGATGCCGCCCCCTCGCGGGGGGCGGTCCGCCGTGTGCGTGCGGATGGGGGCCCGACGCCCTTCGGGCCGACCTGGGACCCGCTGGCTGCGGGTCGACCGAGAGCCGTTGTCTACTGAGCGTCCGGGCCCCTCCCGGGTCGCACCTGCCGACCCGGCGACCCTCCCTCGCCCCCGTGCGCTGGACCTGGCTCCCAGTGGTGACGGCCTGGGCGGCGCGTCTCCCTCTGGCCCAGCGGCGTTCGACGACTGCGTGAAGATTCCCCGGTCGGGTGTCCAGTGGTGGACGGGGCCGAACCTACCGGCCACCGACCGGACCCTGTCAACAGTCGCATGACCTGCGCCGTTTCCTCAAATGACCAGGTCAGTACGGACAATGTTCAGCTGTCGCGACAGGCCGGTGGCACATCGTTCGGCGGTACGCGGCGCGCTCGCGTCACTCGTCCGGACGGCTGTGCACGGTGCGTCCGCCCACCACCGTGCGCACGCACAGGGGCAGTTGGCGGCCGGGCGTGAGGTCGGGCAGCCCGGGCGTGCCGGAGCGCGGATCGGTCGACCAGCCGGCCACCCGCGTGTCGGGGACCTGGACGACGAGTTCCCCGGTCCGCCACACCGCGTAGTCGGCGGGCGCGCCGGGCACCAGGACGCCCGCGTCGTCCCGTCCGACGGCCCGCCAGCCGCCGCGGGTGTGGGCGGTGAAGGCGGCGCGGGCGGAGACCCGGTGCCCGGGGGTGCGGTGGAAGGCGGCGGCGCGCACGGTGGCCCACGGGTCCAGCGGGGTGACGGGGCTGTCGGAGCCGAGCGCCAGGGGCACCCCGGCCCGCAGCAGCGCCGCGTACGGGTTGAGGGTGCGGGCCCGCTCGGGGCCGAGCCGCTGGGCGTACATGCCCTCATCGCCGCCCCAGGCGGCGTCGAAGGCGGGCTGGACGGAGGCGGTGAGGCCGAGGTCGGCGAAGGCGGCGATGGTCTCGTCGGTGAGCATCTCGGCGTGTTCGACGCGGTGCCGGGCGGCCCGGACCCGGGCCAGGCCGACCTTGTCGGCGGCGGCCCGTACGCCCTCGACGACGGCGGAGACGGCGGCGTCGCCGATGGCGTGGAACCCGGCCTGGACGCCGCCCTCGGTGCAGACGGCGACATGGGCGGCGACGGCGGTCGCGTCCAGGTAGGCGGTGCCGGTGTGCGGCGCGTCGGCGTAGGGCTGGTGGAGGCAGGCGGTGTGGGAGCCGAGGGCGCCGTCCACGAAGAGGTCTCCGGCGGCTCCGGCGGCGCCCAGCGCCCGTACCTTCGCCAGGCCGGCGGGGCCGGTCACGGCCTCGGCCCAGTAGCCGTGGACCCGGGGGCCGGGTTCCTCGGCGGCGAGCCGCAGCAGCCCGGTGAGGTCGTCCTCGCCCGAGATGCCGGGGCCCGCGCATTCGTGGATCGAGCCGATGCCCACCGAGGCGGCGTGGGCGAGGGCGGCGCGCTGGGCGTCCTCGCGCTGGCGCGCCGTCACGCTCGCGTACGCGGCGGCGCGCACGGCGTGGTGGGCGTCGGCGGTCAGCGGCGCGTCGGGGTGGTAGCCGGTGCGGCCGGTGATGTCCGGGACGCGGTCGAGCAGCGCGGTGGTGACCACGGCGGAGTGCACATCGGCCCGGCTGAGGTAGAGGGGCCGGCCGCCGGTGGCCTCGTCCAGTTCGGCGCGGGAGGGCGGGCGGCCGCCGGGCCAGCCGCTGGCGTCCCAGCCGTGGCCGAGAAGCATCTGGTCGGTGGGGTGGGCGGCGGCGTGCGCACGGACCCGCTCCAGGGCGTCGGCGAGGGTGAGGGTGCCCGTCAGGTCGAGGCCGGTGAGGGCGAGTCCGGTGGCGGTGGTGTGCACATGCGCATCGGTGAACGCGGGGGTGACCAGCGCCCCGTCCAGCCACATCACCTCGTCCACGCCGTCGGCGAAGCCGTCCGCGGCCCCCTCGGAGCCGACCCAGGCGATGGTGTCGCCCTCGACGACCATCGCGGTCGCGAACGGATCGGCGGGGCTGTGCACCTCGCCCCCGCGCAGCAGGACGGTACGGCCTTCGTCGGCCTGGACGGGGGTGGGGTCGTTCACGGCGGGCTGCCTCGCGGGGTCGGTTTTCGGACGATCCGGGCACCGGGGATCACACGTCCGGCCGGGCCCGTACGGGGGTGGTCAGACGCGCGGCGGGCGCGCCTCGTACGGAGTGGACAGGACGACGGTGGTGCGGGTGGAGACACCGGCCAGCGAGCGGATCCGGCTGAGCAGGTGCTCCAGCTCCAGCGGGGTGGCGACCCGCACCTTGAGGATGTAGTTCTCGTCGCCCGCGACGCTGTGGCACGCCTCGATCTCGGGCACCTCGGCGAGCCGGTCGGCGATGTCGTCCGGCGCGCTCGGGTCGAAGGGTTTGACCGAGATGAAGGCGGTCAGGGGCAGCCCCACGGCCTCCGGGTCCACGACGGCCGCGTAGCCGCGGATCACGCCCCGCTGCTCCAGGCGGCGGACCCGCTGATGCACGGCCGATGTGGACAGGCCGGTGGCCTTGCCCAGGTCCGTGTAGCTCATCCGCCCGTCCTTGACGAGCAGCTCCACGATTTGTCTGTCCAACTCCTCCACAGCCGATCACCTTATGTGGTCGGAGGCGTCCGGGCACAGCGGGCACACCCCGTGGATCGGCCCGGAACGCGAAGCATCTGCACGGGGCATGTGACGAACACCACATCTCCTGGTGGGTGTCCTATGAGATGCGGCGATTACCTATGCGACCGCGAGGGAAATGCTTGCTGTGGTCGAGGCCGACGCGCCTGGCCAGCCCACCCGAGGGGGAAATCTCATGCCCTACGTCGAGCGCCTCGATGAAGGCGACATCGAATCGTACGAAACATACGAAATGTTCCGGGTCATCTGCCCGGACTGCGCGCAGCCCATCGCGCTGCTCGCGGACGAGGACGTTCTCCCGGAGCACGCGCTGTGCCCGTCTCCGTGGAACCCGTTCGGACTGACGGTGTGCGCCGGCACCGGGCGCGGGGTGGCGGACGCCGCCGCCGCTGACGCCTCGCTCGACGCGCACGAGCGGGACGCGGCGCTGCTGCTGACGCTGCCGGAGGGGCTGGACTGGCGGAAGCAGCCCTTCTCGCACATCGGCGGGCCGGGCTCGCGCCCGATCAGGACGCCGATGACGGTGCGCCACGCCGCGTCCCGCCCGTAAGGCCCTGTAAGCCCGTAAGACCCGTAGCGAACGCGAATACGGCGGGGGCCCGGCACGGCCGCGCCCCCTACCGCTCACCTACCGGCTCTCGGGCCCCGCGACGCTGCGCGCGATGACCACACGCTGGATCTGGTTGGTGCCCTCCACGATCTGCAGGACCTTGGCCTCGCGCATGTAGCGCTCGACCGGGAAGTCCGCCGTGTAGCCGTAGCCGCCGAACAGCTGGACCGCGTCGGTGGTGACGCGCATCGCGGTGTCGGTGCAGAACAGCTTGGCCATGGCCGCCTGCTTGGAGAACGGCCGCCCCGCGTCCCGCAGCCGGGCGGCGGCCAGGTAGAGGGCGCGCCCGGCCTCGATCTGGGTGGCCATGTCGGCCAGCATGAAGCGCAGCCCCTGGAAGTCGGCTATCGGACGGCCGAACTGCTTGCGCTGCGCGGTATACGCCAGCGCCTCGTCCAGCGCGGCCTGCGCGAGGCCGATCGCACAGGCCGCGATGCCCAGGCGGCCCGCCTCGAGGGCGGACAGGGCGATGGCGAAGCCCTGGCCCTCGTCGCCGATCCGGCGGGTGTCGGGGACCCGGACCCGGTCGAGGTGGATCTGCGCGGTGGGTGACCCGTTCATGCCCATCTTGCGCTCGGGGGCGGCCGCGGAGAGCCCGGGGGCGTCGCCGGGCACCAGGAACGCGCTGATGCCACGGGTGCGCTCGGGGCCGGTGCGGGCGAGGACGGTGTAGAAGTCGGCGATGCCGCCGTGGGTGATCCACGCCTTGCCGCCCTCCAGCGTCCAGGTGTCGCCCTCCCGGGTGGCGCGGGTGGTGAGGGCGGCGGCGTCGGACCCGGAGGCGGGCTCGGAGAGGCAGTACGCGCCGAGCAGCCCGCCGCCGAGCATCGCCGGAAGGTGCTCGGCCAGCTGCTCCTTGGTGCCGTACCGGGCGAGGCCGTGGCAGGCCAGGGTGTGGACGCTGACGCCGAGGCCGACGGTGAGGCGGGCCGCGGCCAGCTCCTCCAGGACCTGGAGGTAGACCTCGTACGGCTGGTCGCCGCCGCCGAACTCCTCGGGGTACACCAGCCCCAGCAGCCCCGACTCGGACAGCAGGGTGAACAGTTCGCGGGGGAAGTGCCCCGCGGCCTCCTCCTCGGCGGCACGGGGGCGGATCTCCCGTTCGACCAGCTCGCGGACGAGCGAGATCAGGTCGCGGGCTTCCTCAGTGGGCAGTTCGCGTTCCACCGGCTGCGGGCCGTGGTCGGTCATGGCGGCGCTCTCCTCTCCCTGTAGGGCGCGGCGGCGGCGTACGCGCCCGGTGGGGCGGCGCCGCCGGTGTCCTGCCTCGCCGCCGGTCGTCCCGCCGGATCGCGAACGGGTGATGACCTGCACCGTGGCGGTTGGAGTATGCCCGATCGAGGGGCCCGCGTCACCGATGTATCGATCTTCAACCACATTCCTCCGTCCGGGTGTTGCCCGGACCGGATTGGCCCAGACCATTGACCCCACTGGTCTAGTCCTTCTACCGTTCTCCCACCCTGCCCTGCGCGTGCATGTCAATATCGGGACAGGTCGTCGGGCACTTCATCTCCCCTCACCCCCCACCGAGGAGAACCCATGCTCAGACCACGCGGAATACGGGCCGCCCTCGCGGCCCTCTCGACGGCGGTGCTGACCGCGACCCTGCTGGCGGGCGCGGCGACGGCCAGCCCGAGTGCCACCCCGGCGGCACCCCCCACCGCGGCCAAGACCGCCCAGGCGGCCGGCAACAAGGTCGTCGGCTACTTCACCGAATGGGGCATCTACCAGCGGAACTACCACGTGAAGAACGTGGAGACCTCCGGGTCCGCCGCCAAGCTCACCCACATCAACTATGCCTTCGGCAATGTCACCGGCGGCAAATGCGCGATAGGTGACGCCTACGCCGACTACGACAAGGCGTACGACGCGGCGGGCAGCGTCGACGGCAAGGCCGACACCTGGGACGCCGGGGCGCTGCGCGGCAACTTCAACCAGCTGCGCAAGCTCAAGAAGCTGCACCCCAACCTCAAGGTCCTGTGGTCCTTCGGCGGCTGGACCTGGTCGTCCGGGTTCGGCGAGGCGGCCAGGAACCCCGCGGCGTTCGCCGAGTCCTGCTACAACCTGGTCGAGGACCCGCGCTGGGCGGACGTCTTCGACGGCATCGACATCGACTGGGAGTACCCCAACGCCTGCGGCAACACCTGCGACACCAGCGGCCGGGCCGCCTTCAAGAACGTGATGGCCGCGCTGCGCGCCAAGTTCGGCCAGAACAACCTGGTCACCGCCGCCATCACGGCCGACGCCTCGTCCGGCGGCAAGATCGACGCCGCCGACTACGCGGGCGCCGCGCAATACGTGGACTGGTACAACCCGATGACGTACGACTTCTTCGGCGCCTGGGCCGCGCAGGGCCCGACCGCCCCGCACTCGCCCCTCACCTCCTACAGCGGCCTGCCCCAGCAGGGCTTCTACACCGACGCAGCGATCCAGAAGCTCAAGGGGCTCGGCGTCCCGGCCTCGAAGCTGCTGCTGGGCATCGGCTTCTACGGACGCGGCTGGACCGGCGTCAGCCAGGCGGCCCCCGGCGGTACCGCGACCGGCGCCGCCCCGGGTACGTACGAGGCGGGCATCGAGGACTACAAGGTGCTCAAGAGCAAGTGCCCGGCCACCGGCACGGTCGCCGGGACGGCCTACGCGCACTGCGGCAACGAGTGGTGGAGCTACGACACCCCCGCCACCATCGCCGGGAAGATGACCTACAAGCAGCAGCAGGGTCTCGGCGGCACCTTCTTCTGGGAGCTGAGCGGCGACACCGGCAACGGAGAGCTGATCAAGTCCATCAGCTGAACCGGGCAAGAGACCGAAGGAGCCGGGAGCGCATGCGCTCCCGGCTCCTTCGTACCCGCCGGTAACGCGGCGCGCAAGCGCCTCGCGCGTATGCCGCACGCATGTGCCGAAAACCCGTGTTCCGGTGAACCGATCCGGCACCGGAGCCGTATCGCAACGCGGCTTGTTCTGACTATTGCGGGGCATCCGCCTCACAAGGAAATCTGAGCGCCGGGGTGGCCCTGACCGGCCCGTTGCGCATGAACCAAAGGATCGATCATGAGTTCCGAGCAGTGCCCGAGCTGTGGCGGCCAACTCGCCGTCAACCAGGACGGGTGGAAGATCTGCCACTCCTGCGGCTACGCCTCACCGCCCGGCTTCGCGCCCGCTCCCGCGCCCGGCGACTGCGTCGCCCCCGCCACCCCCACCTGACCCTCCGTCCCACCCGCCCCTTCGTACCGTTGAGCGAGGCCCCGTGGTCAATCCCTGGCTGGCGATGGCATCCGGCACCGATCCGGCGGAGCGCACCCGGGTGGTGCGCCGTGCGCACGAGGTGTTCCTGACGGAGGGGGCCATGGGCCCGGCCGTCCGCCCGGTGGTGGCGGACTCCTGGCGGCGCTCGGCCGACGCCCGGGTGGCGCAGGAGTGCGCGGCACCGATCGATCTGGTGGACGACGCGCTGGAGGCGTACCGGGCGGACCATCCGCTGGCCGGGGTGATGCCGCTCTTCCGCGAGCTGCTGGGGAGCATCGCGCACGACGGCGCCCATCTCCTCGCGGTCTGCGACGACCTCGGCCGCATGCTGTGGGTGGAGGGGCACGCGGGGATACGCCACCGGGCCGAGCGGATGAACTTCGTCGCCGGGGCCCGCTGGGACGAGCGCCACGCCGGCACCAACGCGCCCGGCACCGCGCTCACCCTCGACCACGCGGTGCAGATTTTCGCCACGGAGCACTTCAACCGCAGCGTGCAGCCCTGGACCTGCGCCGCGGCCCCCATCCACGACCCGCACTCCGGGCGGCTGCTGGGCGCGGTGGACCTCACCGGCGGCGACCATCTGGCCGCCCCGCACAGCCTCGCCCTGGTCCAGGCGACCGCCCGCGCCGCCGAGGCGCAGCTGGCCGCCCTGGCGCCCCCGGCGCGCGGGCCGCGCGTGGCGCTGACGGCGCTGGGCCGCGACGAGGCGCTGCTGGTCACCGAGGGGCGGCGGCTGCGGCTGGGGCGGCGGCACAGCGAGATCATGGTGCTGCTCGCGGGCCATCCGGAGGGCCTGAGCGGCGCCCGGCTGGCGCTGGAGCTGTACGGGCAGCGGGCCGACCACCGGTCGCCGGTGACGCTGCGCGCCGAGATGTCCCGGCTGCGCAGGCTGGTGGGCCCGCTCCTGGGCTCGCGCCCCTACCGGCTGTGCGCGCCGCTGCGGACCGATGTGAGCGTGGCGGCCGAGGAGTTGGCGGCCGGTGAGGTGGCCACGGCGCTGCGGGCGTACCCGGGGCCGCTGCTGCCGATGTCGGAGGCGCCGGGGGTGTGCCGGATGCGGCGTGCGCTGGAGGACGGGCTGCGGCGGGCGGTGCTCTCGCGCGGTGACCCGGAGCTGCTGCGGCGCTGGGCACAGACGTCGTGGGGCGAGGACGACCTGGAGGTGGCGGAGGCACTGCTGGCGGCCCATCCGCCGCACTCCCCCGGCCGGGCGGCCCCGGCGGCGCGGGTGCGGCGGCTGCGCGAGGTGTACGGAGTGCCGGGCGGCGGCCCGGAGGACACCTACCGGGAGCACGGGGACGCAACGTTGCCGCAACGTTGCCGCGCCTAGCCTCCTCACATCTCCGTCCGCCCCGTGGCGGGCGGAGCCCGCAGGCACGACAGGGAGGGCCGCCCCCATGACGCGTTACGCAAACCCCGGCTCCGAGGGATCGGTTGTCAGCTACCAGCCGCGCTACGACCACTGGATCGGCGGGGAGTACGTACCCCCCGCCAAGGGCCGCTACTTCGAGAACCCGACGCCGGTGAACGGGCAGCCGTTCACCGAGATCGCCCGGGGCACCGCCGAGGACGTCGAGCGGGCCCTGGACGCCGCGCACGCGGCCGCGCCCGCCTGGGGCCGTACCGCGCCCGCCGAGCGCGCCGCGGTGCTGCTGAGGATCGCCGACCGCATGGAGCAGCATCTGGAGGAGCTGGCGGTCGCGGAGAGCTGGGAGAACGGCAAGCCGGTGCGGGAGACCCTCGCCGCCGACATCCCGCTGGCCATCGACCACTTCCGCTACTTCGCGGGGGCGATCCGGGCCCAGGAGGGCAGCCTCTCCGAGATCGACGAGGACACGGTCGCCTACCACTTCCACGAGCCGCTGGGGGTGGTGGCCCAGATCATCCCGTGGAACTTCCCGATCCTGATGGCCACCTGGAAGCTCGCCCCGGCGCTGGCCGCGGGCAACGCGGTGGTCCTCAAGCCCGCCGAGCAGACGCCCGCCTCGATCCACGTCTGGCTGAACCGGGTGGCCGACCTGCTGCCGCCGGGCGTCGTCAACATCGTCAACGGCTTCGGGGTGGAGGCCGGGAAGCCGCTGGCCTCCAACGCGCGCGTCGCCAAGGTCGCCTTCACCGGCGAGACCACGACCGGCCGGCTGATCATGCAGTACGCGAGCGAGAACCTGATCCCGGTCACGCTGGAACTCGGCGGCAAGAGCCCGAACATCTTCTTCGACGACGTCTCCGCCGCCGACGACGACTTCCTCGACAAGGCCCTCGAGGGCTTCACGATGTTCGCCCTCAACCAGGGCGAGGTGTGCACGTGTCCGTCGCGTGCGCTGATCCAGGACGGCCACTACCAGGACTTCATGGACGCGGCCGTGGCCCGTACGGAGAAGATCACGCAGGGGCATCCGCTGGACACCGGCACCATGATGGGCGCCCAGGCGTCCAACGACCAGCTGGAGAAGATCCTCTCCTACCTGGACATCGGCAAGCAGGAGGGCGCCCGCGTCCTCACCGGCGGCACCCGCGCCGAGCTGGGCGGCGAGCTGGAGGGCGGCTACTACGTGCGGCCCACCATCTTCGAGGGCGGCAACCACATGCGCGTCTTCCAGGAGGAGATCTTCGGGCCGGTGGTGGCCGTGGCCCGGTTCGCGGAGTTCTCGGACGCGATCGAGATCGCCAACGACACGCTGTACGGGCTGGGTGCGGGCGTCTGGACCCGGAACGGCACCGCCGCGTACCGGGCCGGGCGGGCGATCCAGGCGGGCCGGGTGTGGACGAACTGCTACCACGCCTACCCGGCGCACGCCGCCTTCGGCGGCTACAAGCAGTCGGGCATCGGGCGCGAGAACCACAAGATGATGCTGGACCACTACCAGCAGACGAAGAACATTCTTTGTTCTTACAGCCCTCGGAAACTCGGCTTCTTCTAGAGCCCGAAGCCGGTTGCCAGGAGGCACGGCGGAGTGGAGCCAGCGTCATCCTGGCTCCACTCCACCGACGTCCCATCAGGTGCGGGTCCAGCGTTGGTTGCTGTCGTTCGAGCAGGTGTAGAGCTGGATCAGGGTGCCGTTGGCGGTGCCTCCTGCGACGGCGTCGAGGCAGAGGCCGGACTGGACACCGACGATGGATCCGTCGGAGTTGAGGCGCCATTTCTGGTTGTCACCGCCCCAGCAGCTGTAGATCTGGACTTTGGAGCCGTTGCCGGTACCAGCGGCGTCCAGGCACTTGTTGCCGTAGACCCTGAGCTCGCCGGCGTCGGTGTACGTCCACTGCTGGTTGGTGCCGTTGTGGCAGTCCCACAGGTTGAGCTGGGTGCCGTCGGCGGTGCTGGTACCGGGCACGTCCAGGCAGCGGCCCGAACCGACGCCCTTGATCTGTCCGGAATCCGCAGGGGGCGTGGTGGAGCCGCCGTTGAGTGCGTTGAGGACGGCGGTGTAGGCGGGCTTCTTGCTGCCGTTACCGTTGAACAGCAGCGGCGTCTGCTCCGATCGCCAGGAATCGGTGTCGCGCACACCCCAGACGGTGATGCCGAGGCAGCGCGGGACTGCCAGGCAGTCGTTGGTCACGTTGGCGTAAGTCGCGGCCGGGGCGCCCTGGATGTCGAGTTCGGTGATGGCCACATCGACGCCGAGGGCAGCGAAGTTCTGCAGGGTGGTGCGGAAGTTGCTGTTGTACGGGCTGTCGTTGTTGAAGTGCGACTGGAAGCCGACGCAGTCGATCGGCACACCGCGCTGCTTGAAGTCCCGGACCATTGCGTACACGCCCTGGGTCTTGGCCCAGGTCCAGTTCTCGATGTTGTAGTCGTTGTAGCAGAGCTTGGCGGCCGGGTCGGCGGCGCGCGCGGTGCGGAAGGCGACCTCGATCCAGTCGTTGCCGGTGCGCTGCAGGTTGGAGTCGCGCCGGCCCCCCGAGTTGCCGTCGGCAAAGGCCTCGTTCACGACGTCCCACTGGGCGATCTTGCCCTTGTAGTGGGCCATCACGCCGTTGATGTGATTGATCATCGCCTGGCGCAGCGTGCTGCCACTGAGGCTCTGCATCCAGCCGGGCTGCTGGGAGTGCCAGGCCAGGGTGTGGCCGCGCACCTGCTTGCCGTTCTGCACCGCCCAGTTGTAGACGCGGTCACCGGCGGTGAAGTTGAACTGGCCCCGCTGCGGTTCGGTGGCGTCGATCTTCATCTCGTTCTCGGGCGTCACCATGTTGAACTCACGGCCCGCGATCGTCGTGTACGCCGAGTCGCCCAGCCTGCCCGAGGCGATGGCGGTGCCGAAGTAGCGGCCGCTCTGCGCCGCCGCGGCGCCGAGCGTGTTCTCGGCGGCGTGTGCGGTCGGCGGCGCGACCAGTGCGGCGACGACGCCGACGACCAGCGCCAACAGCAGGCCGCGGATCTTCCGGCGGATATCGGGTCTGGGAAGGGCATAGGAGCCCATGACTGTGCCTCCAAGGTAGGAATCACGGAAGGACTGAAGGCGCAGGGGATGCGTCGTCCGCTCCCCCTCGGCAGACGGACGGGGGACCGGAACACGGGCAGCACGGAATCACCGGACACCGCGGTCATGGGGTACCTCTCCAACTGCGCGAAGAGCCTGGATGCGCTGGTACGAACCTCACCGGAACGTGACGGGGTGGCGCAGGTTTTGGTGCGCGGGTCTGTGGTGCAGCCATGCGGGGATCTGCCGTGCAGCATCGACGCGGTTCGATATATCGAACTATGGCCGGTCCCTCAGGCAGGGATGATTGAGGCACTGACGATGGATCGTCAGTGCTCCCCGCAGGAAAAGTTTCCGTTCCTCGCCCGAAAATTTCCGGAATCCCGGCGAGCCGGACGGCGAACCCCGGCTGCCGCCGTCGACGGGTGACGTAGGGCCGGGGCCGGGACGAGTGCGTGTGTGCGGACACCGCTTGCCAAGCCCAAAGGGGAGGCGCTGTTTGTGGACAGATCGGCGACAGGCCTTGACCAGGGAACCCCACATTCCTAGCTTGTGGCGTCAGAGCATCCGGAATTTCTTCGAAATGTTTCGAGATTGCCCCTGCCCCAGGCACGTCCGCTCCGCGGTTCATCGGGGACACCCATCCCGCCCCCCAAGGAGGCCCGCTGATGTGGTTTCGCCACCCGCCCCCAGGCCGTCCAAGACGCTTACTCGCCGCCCTTGCGCCCTTGCTGCTCGTGGCCACCGCCACTCGGGCAAGGTGCTGGACATCTACAACCGGTCCACCACGAACGGGGACTCGATCGTCCAGTGGGCCGACCTGAACAGCACCAACCAGCAGTGGCAG
The DNA here is from genome assembly GCF_042958345.1 of Streptomyces sp. NPDC007983. Classification (NCBI taxonomy): domain Bacteria; kingdom Bacillati; phylum Actinomycetota; class Actinomycetes; order Kitasatosporales; family Streptomycetaceae; genus Streptomyces; species Streptomyces sp. NPDC007983. Next base: position 19,158 of record NZ_JBIBJI010000015.1, on the reverse strand, counting down.
CTCGTCAAGGTCGGCGGCGACAACACCGGCCCGTGCGATCTTCCGTCGACATACCGCTGGACATCAACGGGCGCGCTGGCGCAGCCCAAGCCGGGGTGGGTCTCGCTCAAGGACTTCACTGTCGTCCCCTGCAACGGCAGGCAACTCGTCTACGCGACGACGCACGACACGGGGACGAAATGGGGTTCGATGAACTTCGGCCTGTTCACCAACTGGCCGGAGATGGCCTCGGCCGGCCAGAACACGATGTCAGCTTCCACCGTCGCGCCCACGCTCTTCTACTTCGCACCGAAGAACATCTGGGTGCTCGCCTGCCAATGGGGTGGGACCGCCTTCTCCTACCGGACGTCGAGCGACCCCACCAACCCGAATGGCTGGTCATCCCAGCAGGTGCTCTTCTCCGGAAGCATCCCCGGCCCCGGAACCGGACCCATCGACCAGACGGCTCCCAGGGCCGCTACTTCCGCTCGTTCACAGCCACCAGTCTGAACGGCTCATGGACACCCCAGGCCGCGACCGAGAGCAATCCCTTCGCCGGCAAGGCCAACAGTGGCGCCACCTGGACCAACGACATCAGCCATGGCGAACTGATCCGCACCAGCCCCGATCAGACCATGACCGTCGATCCCTGCCATCTGCAGTTGCTCTACCAGGGGCGCAGCCCCAACTCCGGCGGCGACTACGGCCTCCTGCCCTACCGTCCGGGTCTGCTGACTCTGCAGCGCTGACGGCGTGACACGAGTCCGGCTCCGGTATGGAGCCGGCCGGTGCGGGCTCGGCGGAAGGCCGAGCCCGCCCGGGTCACGCGACAACGTCAGCGCTCACGGGGCCGGGCTGCAACGCTCACCAGCCCGAGGGCCATCCCGTAACGCGGTGCCGCCGCCGGCGGCGCTTGCCAATAGTGGGGGTGAGCAGGGTCGGGGACCGGCGCGGTGGCTGATGCTCCGATTCCAGTCCCCGGCCTGCTCAGGAGTGCTGTGTGCCCGGCATCGTGTCCCAGAACGCGCACTGGTGTTCCGTCGAGTACCGGTCGTCGTCGATCAGGGCACTCCTGCCCCCAGCCCGCAGCGACAGCATCAGGCCCTTGCCCCTGTGATAGCCAGGCCAGACCGTCTGCCGGGCGACGGCCGGCCGGCCGGTCTTCGTGAAGGCGCCCCAGTACCGCGTCATCTCGCGGGCGAGCCGGCGCTCGTCGGCGTTGAACAGCGGGGCGATGGGTGTGCCGTTGTTGAAGCTGGGCCAGATGTAGGCGAGTTCCGCGGCGTGGCCGGCCCCCCAGACATAGCCGGGGATCTGCGTCAGGCCAGGGCCGGTCCGGTGGTCGAACTCGTACGCATAGGTGGGGGTGTACCGCTCAAGGGTCCGGGCGAGCGAGCGGAGCCCGCACCCGCCGATCCCCGCGACACTCCCCGAGTCGGTCATGATCCCGCCGATGAGGTACGCCGCGGTGTACCGGTCGGACGTATCGGGCCAGGGGTAACGGGCGAGGACCTCGTCGGCGCGGGCGCCGGCGAGGTTCTGGACGAAGGCGAGGTAGTCCTCCTTGCCCGCGCCTATGTAGCCCGCGGCGAAGGTGCGGCCCTCGTCACGGTTGGCACCGACGACCACGGGCACGCGGGTGAACGCCCCGCTGTCCAGCGCCGCGCGTACCCCGGTCGGGAACGTCGGAGTTCCGTCCACGAAGCCGGCCGAGAAGGTCCGGCTCGCGTCGAGGAGCGTACCCGCCGAAGCCGACCGCAGACAGCCGAGGACGGCCGCCTGAGCCGTGCCGTCGCAGCCCGCCTGCCGGGCGAACGCCGTCCCCGCGGCCTCCGCCCGGGCCTGCGGCCCGCTGCGACAGGAGCCGCTCTGGATCATGGCGCGGGCGAACAGCCCGCGCGAGCCGGGCGAGACGAGATGACCGCAGACGGACCAGCCGCCCGCGGACTCGCCGTCGATGGTGACCTCACCGGGGTTACCGCCGAAGGCGGCTATGTTGCGCTGCACCCAGCGCAGCGCGGCCTGCTGGTCCATGAACCCGTAGTTGCCGGACTCGCCGCCCTCCTCGGTGAGGGCGGGCAGGCCGAGGAAGCCGAAGGCGCCGAGTCGGTAGTTGAGCGAGACGCCGATGACACCTGTCTCCTTGACGAGCTTCGACTCGTCGTTCTGCGAGCCGCTGCCGTTGGTCAGGCCACCGCCGTGGATGAAGACGTGCACCGGAAGACGGGCGCCGGCCCGCACGCCCGACGGCCGCCACACGTTGACGTCGAGGCAGTCCTCGGTCTCGCTGCGTGGTCCGTTGCCGCTGGGCAGGACGGGGCATGGATTGCCGAAGTCGGCCGCCTCCCGGACGCCGGTCCACCGCGCCGCGGGCCGCGGCGGCTTCCAGCGCAGGGAGCCGGTGGGCGCCGCCGCGTAGGGGATGCCGAGGAACCTCTCGACGCCCTTCGAGGTGGCGCCGCGCACGGCGCCCTTGTCGGTGGCCACCGCGGTCGGCGCCGTCGCGGACGCCGTCGCGGGCAGCAGCCCGGCGACGGCGAGGGACAGGACCAACGCGCCGCCCAGGGCAGTACGGATTCTGCTGGCAGTCATGGATGGGGACCTCTCTGGCCGGGTGCCGGCCGCACGGTGCGGCCGGCACCCTTGGTGGGGGAAGGAGCCGGGCCGGGGCCGGCCCGGCATCGGACGCCGCTCGTCACCCGGCCGATGTCGCGAGCCGGGCGGTCAGCGGGTGACCTCGACGCCGCCGTGCAGGGGGAGCGTCCGCGACGAGGAGCCGACCCACACCTCCCGGTGCCCGGTGCCGAGCTCCCAGGCGTGGGAGGAGGTGTTCCAGTACTTCAGCTGCTGTGCGTCGACCTGGATGCGTACGGTCGTCGACTGACCGGCGCGCAGATGCACCTTCTGGTAGCCGCCGAGCGAACGCACCGCCTGGGGCGCGGTGGTCTTCGGGCTCGCACCGACGTAGACCTGGGCGACCTCGTCACCGTCGCGGGTGCCGGTGTTCTTCAGCGTGAACGAGACGGTCAACTTGCCCTGACTCTGCCGAACCGCGAGGTCGCGGTAGGCGAAGGAGGTGTACGACAGGCCGTAGCCGAAGGGAAACAGCGGGGCGGCCTTCTCCTTGTCGTACCAGCGGTAGCCCACGTAGATGCCCTCGGAGTAGTTCTCCTGGTTGTCCACTCCCGGGTACCTGAGCGGGTCGCCGGCGACCGGTGTGGCGGACTCGCTCGCGGGGAACGTCTGGGTGGTCTTGCCCGACGGGTTCACGTCGCCGTAGAGCAGGCGGGCGGTGGCCTCGGCCCCGTTTTCCCCGGGGTAGTACGTGTCGAGCACCGCCTTGACCTTGGACAGCCACGGCATGGTGATCGACGATCCCGTGTTGAGGACGACAATTGTGTTCGGGTTGGCGTCGGCGACGGCGGAGATGAGCCCGTTCTGGTCGGCCGGCAGGGAGAGGTTCTTCCGGTCGGCGCCCTCGGTACCGTCGTCGTGGGCGAAGACGATGGGGGTCTTCACCTGGCGGGCCAGGGCCACGGCCTGCTCCCGGGCGGCCTGCGCGGCCTGCGGGGTGACCCAGTTCAGCCGGATCTTGGCCGGTGCGCCCTGGATGGCTTGGGCGTTGGCCGCGAAGCGGTGCGTTCCCGCCGTGAGGTGCACCGTGGCGCTGCTGGAGCCCAGGAAGCCGGAGATGACGCTCTTGCCGTCGATCTTCAGCGCGCCGTACGCGGCGGGAAGGTCGTAGACGAAGGAGTAGTCGCCGTCGGCCGGCACCGTGAGGGTGCCGCTGTAGTCGAAGGACTTGTCCGGGGTGACGGTGATCGTGCCGTCCGAGCCGACCGGCAGGGCGGGGCTGAGGGCCGTCGCGGGAATGGGGGCGCCGGTGTTGTCGACGCCGGCCGCGTAGCGCACCGTGGCATTCCGGCCGGCCCGCTGCGTGATGGTGGCCAGCGGCGAGGCCGCGGAGTCCGGTACGACGTTGGAGCTGCCGCCGCCGGTGACCTTCGGTGTCTTCGCGGTCGGGCCGATGAGTCCGATGCTGGTGTCCTCGCCGGTCAGCGGAAGCGCCTTGCCGGTGTTCTTCAGCAGGACCGAGCCGGACTCGGCCACCTTCTGCGCGACCTTGGCGCCGCCCTTCGGGTCGCGTGCGGGCCGCCGGCCCGCGGTGCCGTCGAGGAGACCGAATGTGTTCATCTGGCCCAGGATGCGGGCGACCGAGTCGTTGAGCTCCGAGACCGGAATGGTGCCGTTCGTTATCGCGGTCTTCAGTTTGTCGCCCAGAAAGACGCCGCTCGGCATCTCCTGGTCGAGGCCGTTCACGATGTCGGTCGTCGCGTGGGCCGCGCCCCAGTCCGACATGACCCAGCCCTGGAAGCCCCACTGCTCTCTGAGGATCGAGTTGAGCAGTTCGTCGCTGCCGCAGCCGTGACTGCCGTTCACCGAGTTGTACGAGCACATCACCGCACCGGCGCCGGCCTTGACGGCGGCCTCGAAGGCGGGCAGCTCGATCTGACGCAGGGTCTGCTCGTCGACGTTGACGTTCACCCCCATGCGGTTGTCTTCCTGGTTGTTCTCCGCGTAGTGCTTGACGGTGGCGATCAGGCCCTGGCTCTGAACGCCCCCGATCTCGCCGGACACCATGCGGGAGCTGAGCAGCGGGTCCTCGCTGAAGGTCTCGAAGTTCCGCCCCGCGTACGGCACCCGGATGATGTTCGTCATCGGTGAGAGCAGGACGTCCTGGCCGAGCGCACGGCCGTCGCGTCCGATGACCTGGCCGAACGTACGGGCCAGTCGGTCGTCGAAGGACGAGGCGAGCGCGACCGGCGCCGGCATCGCGGTGGCGTGCGCGTTGACCCGTACGCCCGCCGGACCGTCGGTGAGCCGCAGTTCGGGGATGCCGAGGCGGGGAACCCCGGGGATGTATCCGGCCTGGCCGAGGGCACGGGGATCGGTGCCTCCATGAACGAAGGACAACTTCTCGTCCAGCGACATCCGGGCGATGAGGGCAGCGACGCGGGGAGACACGCTGACGGTGCCCCGAGCGTCACCCGCGCCCACGCCCGAGGCGCCAGGGGCCACGGCCGTGCCCGCGGCAAGGAGCATCGCGCTCGCTCCCGCGATCAGGGCCGTGCGGCGCAACCGGCCTCTCCTGCGACGCCGTACCGATATCCGATTGAACTCCATGCGGACTCCTCACCACGTGTCTCTGATGGACGGAATTGAGATGGCGAATCGGGCTGACGGCAGACGGCAGACGGCAACACAAGTGATTCCTGTGACCGGCAACTGATTGACCGATCCCCGCACGCTTGCCGGGGGCTGCGACTGCGCCGACGCTGCCGGAGTTGCCGGGCCGTGCGGTCGGACTGGGTTGTGTCCGCCACGGTGGTGGACCGGGTGGCCGCCGCGTGCGGCCGGCTACCGGGACTGTTCGAAGAGCCAGTCGATGACCACGTCGTTCTCGTACGTCTGGGCCCATGCGAAGTGTGGGCTCACCGGTGTCGTTCCGGGCGTATAGCTCGTGAACAGGATGTGACTGCGCGCGACCCGGGCCTGCCGTAGGAGCTCCCGCGACCGGGCCTCGAATTGCGCCTTAGGCAGATCGTTGGCCCACTCTCCGCGGCTGACCGGTGCACCGGCGGACTCGAGCGCGTTCATCAGTGTCCAGGTACCGGGGTTGCCGAACCGGCCCTCCCGGTAGGGGACGACCGGGTCGTCGACGGAGTGGTCGGCCCACATCGGAATGTGCGTGATCCTCTCCATGGTGGCCGGGTCGCCCCAGCCGGCCGTGGGCAGGGCAGCCGCGAACGCCTCGGGTCGCTTCGCCAGCAGGCTGTAGATGCCACGCCCGCCCGAGGACAGGCCGACGACGTAGAGCCGGTCTGTGTCCACGTTGCGGGAGTGCTCGCTCACGAAGGTGTCGATGAGTTCGATCAGCGCGGCCTGGACCTTGGCGTCGGTCCAGTCCGTACCGTCGGGTCCGTCCATGGGACGGGGCAGGGGGATCTGCGGAGAGAGGACGAACGCGGGGTTGCGGCGCTGTCGTTCCGGCTTGGCGAACGTGACCGCGATCCGGTTGGAAGTGAGCTGGGTCATGTTGTTGTCCGCGACTTCGCCACCGCCGTGCAGGGTGACGACGAGCGGGTACCGCGTGCGCGTCCGAGGATTGCGTACGAATCCCTCGGGCTGGTACAGCCGGAAGTCCAGTTCGAAACCCGCGGAGTCGGTGAAGGAACCGGCGGCGAATTCGTCGACCACGGGAGTGATGACCTCGTTGTTCCGGCTTGCGAACGGACCAGCCTTGAGCACCAGTTCACCTCCCGGGGTGCGCACGTCCGCGACCTGTCTGACGGAGTATGCGCGGTCGAGCGGAAGGGGATCGGTGCCGGCGGCCCGCGCGTTGGAGTCGTTCGGGTCGAGTTCGACGATCAGGCGGTCCCCCGGCCGTCCGGGATCGGATCGGTCGTCCACTTCGGCGACGGTGTTGGGGTAGACCCGGGTCACCGTGCGAGCCGCTGTCTGCTTGCCCACAGTGGCCTTCACCTGGAAGGCGGTTGGCGGGATCACCCCGCCGCGTAAGTCGATGCGATGCGAGTACTGGATGGCGACGGCTGTCACCAGCCAATTGTTCCTCGGCGTCACCCGCGTGACGAGGTCCGTTCGCAGGACCGGATGGGGTCCGGAGGCCGCCTGTCGTCCTTCGGATGCCGCTGTCGTGGTGTCGGCGGCCGCGGCGGTCGCCGTGCTCACGGCCGGCGCCGTGACCGCACCTGCCGTGACGGTGAGCACCGTGCGTCTGGTGATCCCTCTCATGGGTCCTCGTCTCAGTCGGTGGGGCACCCGGACCAGGTGCCTCTGTGTGGTTCCGGCGCCCGACTCCGGACTCCCGGAACCGGTCGTGGGCCCGAGCGGCACGTGCGGTGTCTCCGGCCGACGGAGGCTCCGCTCGGGCCCGGGACGCCGGTCACAGGGAGAAAGCGCCGGCCACAGGGCGCCGACGGTCATGACGAGGGTGGTGGCTGAGCCCAGGGCTGCCGGCATGGCGGCGCTCGCTTTCTCGGGGACGGCCCTCGGCGGCGGTGGGCGGGGCTGAGGGACAGACCGAGGTGTTACGCGAGAGTGTCGAAGCACCAACGGATCGGCGTCCAGCATCGAACCGAGATCTGTTCATGCGATAAGCGCATCAATTCAAGCAGGTGCGCCCTGTACTCGTGGGCCGTGGACCACCTTGCGTCAACTGGGCGCGTACACGGCCGTCGCCCGGGCCGCGACCTCGACTGCAGCAAGCAGCCGGGGCAGACGAAGAACCTGCTGGTGTCGTACTCCCCGAAGAAGCTCGGCTTCTTCTAGGCGCTCACCGGCGACGGTAACCCTCAGCGCGGGGCCAGGCCGTGGAGTGCGATGTCGACGAGGGCGTCGACGTACTCGTGGGTGAGCGGCGCGTCCCTCAGCAGCCAGCGGCGGGCGAGGGGGCCCGCCAGCATCTCCACGGCGATCCGAGTATCGATGTCCGGCGCGATCTGGCCGATTCGCTGCGCGGAGCCCAAACGCTCCAGGCAGAGGTGCAAGGTGGGTTCCACCAGGTGCACCGCCAGCTCCTCACCGAGCTCCGGGTCGGCTATGCCGACGGCGGCGAGCGCGCGGGCGGGGGCGTCGTACCCCGGGTGAATCATGATGTCGACGGTGGACCGCAGCACGGCCTTGAGGTCGGCCTCCAGATCACCGGTGTCGGGGATCGCGATCCCGGTCCGTGCAATGTCCTCGGTCAGGCAGACGACCGCGTCACGGAGTATGGCCGCCTTGGAGGGCCACCACCGGTAGATGGTCTGTTTGCCGACGCCTGCCCGGGCTGCGACACCTTCGATGGTCAGCTTGGGATATCCGACCTCGTGAACGAGTTCCAGCGTGGCGTCCAGGATCGCGCTGTGGGTACGGCGGCGCGAGCGAGCGGTTTCGGGTACGCGGCGGGAGGACATGACGCGTAGCGTAGAACACGACGAGACGATACGTCTCGTATTGACAGCGCCACTACGCATCGTCCACACTCGGAAGCAGACCGAGACGGTACGTCTCGGTTCGCCGACGAAAGGAGAAGCCCATGGCCAAGGGTGCAGGAAACATGCTGGGCCTCGGCGGAACCCGCGCCAACCTCTCCCGCAGCGCGATGCGCGGCGGGAGCAAGGGACGAGCTCGCGGTGGCGGCCTCAATCCGCAGGAGCAGAAGCGGGAGCTCCTACGCAAGCTCAGGGAAGCGCGGTCCTCCGATGAATCCCCCGCGTCGTAAGGACCCTTCCGTGAGAGGACCGGCTGCGTACGGCCTTTTGTACGCAGCCGGTTCACCCCCGCGTCCGACGCCCGGCGGGGGCGACGGCCGGCCGACTACCGGGATGCACGGAACAGCGCGACCCAGTCCCGGACCGTAAGAGCCTTGACCTGATCGGCGGGCTGCACCCCGGCACTCCGCACGAACTGGGCATGGCCGCGCCGCAGCAATTTCCGCATGGCCTCTCCGATCGTCATCTGACCCGTGTCGTAGATCCGTTGGGTGAACAGTTGATACTCGGTACGCTCGCGCCAGGGCACGGGCGGACGGCGACGCGGCGTCACCATCAACGTCTGGGTGTCGGCGCGCGGTACGGGGCTGAAATCCTGGCGGGAGAAGGACAGCCCTCCGTCGAACGCGTACCACGGCTCCCATTGCGCGTTGAAAAGGTTCCCGCCCCAGGCGCCGAGCCGTTTGCCCACGTATTCCCGCTGCAGCAGGAATACCCCTTGTCGCATCCCGTCCGGCCCCAGCTCCAGGCAGCGCCTGAGTATCTTGGTGCCGGAGACAAAGGGCAGATTGCCAATCAGACGGACCGGCTGTCGAGGCAGTTGCAGGGTCAGAAAGTCCTCGTTCACCACCGTGACACCGGGCAGCGATTCGGCGGCCAGCCGATTCGCCCAGTGGGTGTCGATCTCCACCGCGAGTAAGGGACGTCCGGCCGCCGCCAGAGCTTTGGTCACCCGGCCGGAGCCCGCGCCTATCTCAACGGTTAAAACATCGGACGGGGACCCGGGCGAGTCCGTATACGAACCGTCCAGCTGGTCGGAAAATCGGCAGGCAGCGGCGGCCGACCGGAAGAAATTCTGACCCCACTCCCGTCGGGCGGCGCCGCGCGACGCGGTGGGAGCGGGAGCGGATGCAGGCCTCGGCCGTACCACATGTTTCGGCTTCACCCAGGCAAACTTACCTTTCCATGACCGGAAGATCCATCAACTTTTAGCATGTCTCCTGAATTTCAGCCATCTTCAGACTTGATCACGACATCGGTCGACGGATCCTTCGCCATCTGATAATGCAGTCCTGGAATACGCCGGCCCGAACGCATCCGGCCGTATCGGCGTTCCCCCACCATCGAACCGGACGAAAAGGCCGGCGCCAGGGCGGGGTGTCAGAGCCTCAGCGGCAGCGCCTTCAGCCGCCAGGCACCGGGGAAGAGTTGGCGCTCCAGGTCGGACGCGGCCACCGCCAAGGAGAGGCCGGGGAAGCGGTGCAGCAGTGCGTCGATCGCCACCTCGGCCTCCTGGAGCGCGAGGGCCGCGCCCAGGCAGTAGTGCGGACCGGACCCGAAGCCGACATGGGTGTCGCGGCGGGCGCCGGGCGTCCGCGTGATGTCGAACCGCTCAGGGGCGGGGAAGACCTCCGGGTCGTATCCGGCAGCGGCCAGCACGGCTATGACCTGCTCGCCCTTGCGCACCGGCATGCCGCCGACCCGGAGGTCGCGGGTGGCGAAGCGCGGCTGGGCGATCTGCACCGGGCCGCACCAGCGCATCATCTCCTGGACCGCCGCGGGCAGCAGCTCGCGGCGGGAGCGGAGCAGCGCGAGTTGGTCGGGGTGGGTCAGCAAGGCGGCGACGCCATTGCCGATCAGCTGGGCAGTGGCCTCGTTCCCGGCGCTGATGAAGGCGAGGACGAGGGCGACGATCTCCACATCGGTGAGCCGCTCCCCGTGGTCGCCCTCGGCCTGGACCAGGCCGGTGAGCAGGTCGCCGGTCGGCTCGGCCCGGCGCTGCTCGATCATGACGTGGAGACGGTCGACCATGCCGCCCACCGCGGGCTCCAGGAGCGCGGGGTCCATGGTGTAGAAGGCCGAGCTCCAGATCCGCCACTGGTTCCGCTCGGCCTCGGGGACGCCGGCGATCTCGCAGATGGTCGCGATGGAGAGCGGGTAGGCGAAGTGCTCCAGGAGGTCGACCGACCCGTCCCGGGCGCGGCCCGGCAGCGCCTGGACCAAACCGGCGGCCATCTCCGCCATGGTGGACCGTAGTCGCGCGACGCGACGCGCGGTGAAGGCGCGCGCGGACACCTTCCGCAGCCGTGTGTGTTCCCGGCCGTCCTGGAACAGCACGCTGTCCAGTAGATAACGGGCATACCGCTGGGGGAAGTCGGCGTCGTCGAGGCCCTGTGCGTAGAGGTGGGGCAGGTCCATCCCCGGTACGTTACGGGGGTTGTTCACCAGGTCCGGGTCGGCGAGCGCCGCCTTGACGTCGGCGTAGCGCGTCGCCATCCAGAAGGGCTCGCCCCAGGGATATCGGCCACGCACCAGCGGCGCCTGTTCCCTGATCCGGGCATAGGTGCCGAACGGATCGTTGAGAACCCGCGGGTCCATCATGTCGACGACCTCAACAGCGGCCGTGGGGGCGTCATCGCCGGTCGGTGTTCTCATCACTGCCTTCCGAATCGTGGTGCGGGCGGCACATCTTCCGGGGTATCGCGACAGTGTGGCGCTGCGACGGCCAATGACAGGCATCACCCGCATTATCGAAGAACGACTTCGTCAGGTTTCACGTGGCGTCGGGCGTCCGAGATCGCCGGCCGGTGACTGTGTCACCTCCGCGTTGTCGGCAAAATTCTCCGCGCGGCAGACTGCCCCGACCCGTTCTCTGCGGTCAACTGGCAGTTTCCCCTTCCGAAGGAGAGCGAGATTCCGATGCTCCATAGCGTCGCCCGTCTGCCGTCGCTCACCGCCCTCCGCTGGTTCCCGGCTCTCGCGGTATTCGCCTGCCACATCGTCCAGCGGGGATTCTTCGCCGACCGGCGGGTCGGTGCCGCGCTGATGCGCATCACCACGCTCGGCTCGATCGCCGTCTCGGTCTTCTTCGTGCTCAGCGGATTCATTCTGACCTGGTCGGCCCGCGACGGCGACTCGGTCGCGACCTTCTGGCGGCGCCGATTCGCGAAGATCTATCCCCTGCACTTCGTCACGTTCATCATGTCGGCTCTCATCATCTTCTCCATCGGGGAACCGGTACTGCCCGGTGGCTCGGTATGGGACGGTCTGGTTCCCAATCTGCTGCTGATGCAGTCCTGGCTTCCCGAGCCCAGGATCGTCTCGGGGTTCAATACCCCGAGTTGGTCGCTCTCCTGCGAATTCGCTTTCTATCTGACGTTCCCGCTGTGGTACCGGCTGGTACGGAAGATCCCGGTGCGGCGCCTATGGTGGTGCGCCGCCGCTCTTGCCGCGGCCGTGATCTGTGTGCCGTTCGTGACGAGCCAGTTCCCGGCGAGCGCCGAGACGGCCCCCGGGATGCCGCTCAATGAGCTGTGGTTCGCTCACTGGCTGCCTCCGGTGCGGATGCTCGAGTTCGTCCTCGGCATCGTGATGGCGCTGATCCTGCGCGCGGGGGTGTGGCGGGGCCCCGGAGTCGGGATCTCAGCGCTCCTGCTCGCCGCGGCCTTCGGTCTCAGTCAGGTGGTGCCCCCGATGTTCACCATCGCCGCCTGCTCCATCCTGCCCGTCGCCCTGCTGATCACCGCTTTGGCCGATGCCGATGTGCGCGGAAGGCGTACGGGATTGCGCTCGGCGTTGCTGGTGAAGCTGGGCGAATGGTCCTTCGCCTTCTACTTGGTCCACTTCATGGTCATCCGCTACGGGCAGCGGTTGATGGGCGGCGAACTGGGCTACCAGCGCCTGTGGGGCACCGCCGAGGCCATCGTGCTGTCCCTGGCGATGCTGGCGGTGTCGATCGTGCTTGCCGGGCTGCTGCACACCGTCGTCGAGCGCCCCTGCATGCGCCTGCTCGGCGGGCGCCGCCCGGCCGCCACCACACCGCATCCCACCACCGGCACGGACCTCAACGTCACCCGTGCCTGACGCCGTGGACAAGCCCTCCTCGAAAGGATCGTGAGCGTGGCAGACCAGACCGCTCTCAGCCCCGCCCTGCTGGACTACGCCCGGAGCGTCGCTCTGCGGGACGACGACCTGCTGCGGGAACTGCACGACCTGACCGCGCGGCTCCCCGGAGGCCGCGCCATGCAGATCATGCCCGAGGAGGCGCAGTTCCTCGCCCTGCTGATCCGCCTCATCGGCGCCCGTCAGGTGCTGGAAATCGGGACGTTCACCGGTTACAGCACGCTGTGCATGGCACGGGCACTGCCGGCCGGTGGCCGGATCGTCACCTGCGACATCAGCGACAAATGGCCTGACGTGGGGGCCCCGTTCTGGCAGCGCGCCGGAGTGGACGGTCTGATCGACCTGCGGATCGGCGACGCCGCCCGGACCCTGGACGATATGCGGGAGCACGAGGGGGACGGGGTTTTCGACCTGGTCTTCGTCGACGCCGACAAGACCGGGTATCCGCACTACTACGAGCAGGCGCTGGCGTTGGTCCGCCCGGGCGGCCTGGTGGCGATCGACAACACGCTGTTCTTCGGGCGGGTGGCCGATCCGGCCGTCGACGATCCCGAGACCGTGGCCGTCCGCAAGCTCAACGACCAGCTGCGCGACGACGAGCGCGTGGACATCGCCCTGCTGACCGTCGCCGACGGGATCACCCTCGCCCGCCGGCGGGAGTAGAACCCGCGGTCCTGTCACGGCGCCGGCCCGCAAGGGCTGGATGACCACTCTGCCCCGCCGAGCGACTCGGCGGGGCAGAGCAGTTGGGCGCGCCGGAAGGTCCGGGGCCGGCCGAGCCGTCAGCGGAACCGGTTGATCGCGTCGATGTGCTTGGCGCGCGTTTCCTCGTCGCGCACGCCCAGGCCCTCCGCCGGCGCCAGGCACAGCACACCGACCTTGCCCTGGTGGACGTTGCTGTGCACGTCCTGGACGGCGAGCGCGGTGTCGGCCAGCGGGTAGGTGCAGGAGAGGGTGGGGTGGATCCTGCCCTTGACGATGAGGCGGTTCGCCTCCCATGCCTCGCGGTAGTTGGCGAAGTGGGTGCCGATGATGCGCTTGAGGTGCATCCACAGGTAGCGGTTGTCGAATTCGTGGCGGTAGCCGGAGGTGGAGGCGCAGGTCACGATGGTGCCTCCCCTGCGGGTGACGTAGACGGACGCGCCGAAGGTATCCCGGCCGGGGTGCTCGAAGACGATGTCCACGTCCTCGCCGCCGGTCAGTTCGCGGATGCGGGCGCCGAACCGCTTCCACTCCCGCGGGTTCTGGGTGTGCTGGTCGGTCCAGAAGCGGTAGTCCTCGGCCGAGCGGTCGATGATCGCCTCCGCGCCCATGGCCCGGCACACCTCGGCCTTGCGCCGGCTGGACACCACGCACACGGGGTTGGCGCCGCCGGCCAGTGCGAGCTGGGTGGCGTACGAGCCCAGGCCGCCGCTGGCGCCCCAGATCAGCACGTTGTCGCCCTGCTTCATGCCGGCACCGTTGCGGGACACCAGCTGGCGGTAGGCGGTGGAGTTGACCAGACCGGGCGCGGCGGCCTCCTCCCAGGTGAGGTGGGCGGCCTTCGGCATCAGCTGGTTGGCCTTGACCAGGGCTATCTCGGCCAGGCCGCCGAAGTTGGTCTCGAAGCCCCAGATGCGCTGCGCCGGGTCCAGCATGGTGTCGTCGTGCCCGTCCGGGCTCTCCAGCTCCACCGACAGGCAGTGCGCCACCACCTCGTCGCCGGGCTTCCAGGCGTTCACCCCGGGGCCGGTGCGCAGCACCACGCCGGCCAGGTCGGAGCCGAGGATGTGGTAGGGCAGGTCGTGCCGCTTGGCGAGCGGCGAGGTGCGCCCGTAGCGCTCCAGGAAGCCGAAGGTCGGCAGCGGCTCGAAGATGGACGACCACACGGTGTTGTAGTTGACCGAGCTGGCCATCACCGCGACCAGCGCCTCGCCAGGCCCCAGTTCGGGCACCGGCACCTCGTCGACGCGCAGCGACTTGCGCGGGTCCTTGTCCGCGCCGGTCATGCCGCGGAACATCTCGGTGTCCTCTCGGTGGACGGTCACGGCCCGGAAGGACTCGGGCAGGGGCAGCGCGGCGATGTCCTCGGGGGTGCGGTCCGGTGCGCTGATCGCGGCGAGCAACTCGCTCAGGGCATGGCTGTCGGGCATGGCGGATCGACTCCGTTCGGTCGTTTCGTCAGGTCGTGCGGTGCGCGGCGGTGAGGCGCTCCAGCGTGGAGACGACGGCGGCGGGCGTGGGGGCGGCGAGCACCTCCTCGCGCAGCCGCTGTGCGCCCGCCCGGATCGCGGGGTCGTGTACGGCCGTGTGCACCGCGTCGGCGAGGCCACGCGCGGTGAGGGTCGCGGCCGGCAGGTCGAATCCGGCGGAGAGGCGCTGGAGCTGCTGGGCCTTGAGCGGCGCGTCCCAGAGCGCGGGCAGCAGGATCTGCGGCACGCCGTGGAGCAGGGCGGTGGACCAGGTGCCCGCGCCGCCGTGGTGGATGATCGCGGCGCAGCTGGGCAGCAGTGCGTCGAGCGGGACGAAGTCCACGGGCACGACGTTGTCGGGAAGGCTGCCCAGGCGCTCCTGCTGCGAGGCGTCGAGGGTGGCCACCACCTCGATGTCCAGTTGGCCCAGCGCCTCCAGCAGCTCGGAGTAGGAGACCGCGTCACGGCCGTAGGTCTCGCGGGCGGAGATCCCGAGGGTGAGGCAGACCCGCGGGCGCGCGGGCTTCTCGGCGAGCCAGGGTTCGATCACGGCGCGGCCGTTGTACGGCACGTAGCACATGGGGACCGTGGTCTGTCCCAGGTCCAGTCGGGTGCTGCTGGGCCCGGGGTCGATCACCCAATGGCCGAGCACATCGCGTTCGTCGAAGGCGCACCCGTACCGGTCGAGGGTCCAGCCGAGCCATTCGGCGATGGGGTCCTCGCGCAGTTCCACCGGCACGCGGGCGAGCGCGTCGAGGAACCGCACCCGGGACCGCCCGATGGCGTCGGGGCCCCAGAGAACGCGCGCGTGGGCGGCGCCGCAGGCGCGGGCCGCGACCGGCCCGGCGTAGGTCCACGGTTCCCACACCACGAGGTCGGGACGCCAGTCACGGGCGAAGTCGACGATGTCGTCCATCGTGGCGGCGCCGTTGAACGGGGCGAAGCACAGGGCGGACATCATGGTCTGCTGGCCCAGCAAGTGCTCCCAGGTGGTCTCCTGTGCCGTCTCCACCTCCGAGAACTCGAAGCCCCGCTGGTAGGGAACGAGGTCGCCGCCCATCTCGGCGAGCAGTTCGGCGGCCGGCTCGTCGTCGCCGACGGGGACGGCGGGCAGTCCGGTGGAGACGATGACGTCGGTGAGCGAGGGCGGGCTCGCCACCCGCACCTCGTGCCCGGCCGCACGCAGCGCCCACGCCAGGGGCACCAGGGTGTAGTAGTGGGTGTTGTGGGCGAGGGAGGTCAGCAGGACGCGCACGGTGACTCCTGTCTGGGCCAAGGGCGTACGGCGGCGGGCGGCGAGGTCATCCGGGGTGGACCCGGAAGCGGGCACAGGCGCGGACGACCGGGGAGCGCGGCCGGGTCAACGGCTCGTCCACGGCCCGCAGCCCGGGGAACCGGCCGGCCATGACCTGGACGGCGGTGGTGGCGGCCAGCCGGACGAGCGGGAGGGCGAGCGCGAGGTACGGCCCGTCCGGGCCGCCGAGCGGCTCGGTCCCCGGGAGGTCGCGTCCGGCGGCGGCCAGCACCACGACGTGGTCGTCGGCGGCGATCCGGCGGCCGCCGAGCTCGACGTCGGTGCGGGCGACCCTGCTCTCCAGCCGGGCCGGGGGCCGCTCGCGCAGGGTCCGGTCGACGGCCCTGGCCGCAGCGGCTGTCCGCTGGACGCGCGCCCACTCCTCGGGCCGCTCCAACAGCCGGTGCGCCGTGTGCGCGACGGCGGTGACGGCGGGCTCCGGGACGCCGATGGCCAGGAGCAGGGCGATGCGCTCGACGTCGCGGGGCGGGACACCGTCACGCAGGAGGAGGCCGAGCACATCGGCGGGCCGGGTCCCGGTCCCCTCGACGGCCCGCCTCTTCTCGGCGACGAGGCCCGGGACGAGGTCGGCCAGGGCCGCCACGGCGTCGGCGGACTCCCGGGCGACGTCCAGCGTCTGCGGTGCGAACCGCGCGTCGAGCTGGGGAGCGCACCTGGCGAGCTCCCGCGCGACGGTGTCGCGGTCGCGGTCCGGCACGCCGAGGAGCCCGAGCACCAGCCCGACGGCGTACGGCCGGGCGATCTGGCCGACGAGGTCGAACTCGGCTCCGTCGGACGGCAGGAGACGGCGGAGCAGCCGACGGGCGGTGGTGCGCGCTTCGCAGGGCGCCTCGGCCGGGGCGCAGCGGTTCAGCACCGGGGCGGCGAGCGCGCGGAGCCGGGCCAGCTCGGCACGTTCGTAGGTGGGTAACGCCTCGGCGAGGGGCAGCAGTTCCTCGTCCGGGCGGCGGCCGGCACGGTCGAGCGTGTCGAAGCGCGGGTCGGCGAGGACGGCCGCCGCCACCTCGGGGTCCGCGGTCACCCAGGCGTCGGTCAGCTCGCTGCGGTACCAGGGCCCGTGGGCGCGGATCTCCCGTTCGAGCGGGGCGGGGTCGGCGAGGGCGCGCAGGATCAGCGCGTACGGATCGCCCTGGTTGCCCGCGCACCACTGGGAGGCGCGGGTCAGCTGGAGCCGACGGCCGAGCTCCCGAATGCCGGTGTTCACGGGTGCCGGCGCCATGGCAGGGGTGGGCATGGAGACCTCTCGTCGTCTTGAGACGGTCCCGCCTCAGCGGCGGGTGCCGATGAACAGTCCGCGGCCGGAGGAGCCGCCCTCCTGGTAGAGCACGTCGCAGCCGGCTCGCTCGAAGGCGCGTTCGTAGTCGGCGCGCGGGAACAGGGTGATGGTGTGGTCCTCGGTGAGGTAGCGGATGCCGCCGCCGGGCTCGGCGACGAGGTAGTGCACCTCGATGCGGGTGGCGTCCCCTTCCCGTACGGAGTGCGAGACCCGGCAGATGGTGCGCTCGCCTGCCTCGGTGACGCTGGCTCCGACGTAGCCGGGAGTGAAGGTCTCGGGGAACCACCAGGGTTCGACGACGATGACGCCGCCGGGTTCCAGATGGTCGGCGAAGCACCGCAGGGTGCTGTCGAGTTCGTCGGTGTTCCGCAGATGGCCGATGGAGCTGAACATGCAGATCACCGCATCGAACCGGCGGCCCAGCGCGAAGGAGCGCATGTCTCCCTCGTGGAAGGTGACATCAGGGTTCCGGTCGGTGGCGATGGCCAGCATGTCGCCGGAGAGCTCCAGGCCCTCGACGTGGTCGAAGAGGCCGTCGAGGTGGCGCAGGTGCTGGCCGGTTCCGCAGGCGACGTCGAGCAGCGACCGGGTGGCCGGCCGGTGGCTGCGCACGAGTGCGGCGATCTCATCGGCCTCCTTCCGGTAGTCCTTGCCCTTCCCCTCGTGGACCAGGTCGTAGATGGCCGCGATCTCGTTGGCGTACATCAGTGTTCTCCTCCGGTGGACGGGGTGGGCTCGGCCGGGTGCGGGAGACCGCCCAGCCAGTCGCTGACGACCGACGCGGTGTGCCGCGCGTGTGCGGTGAGCATGGTGAAGTGGTTGCCGGGCACGTCGGCGACGCTCTGGGCGAACGGGACTTCGGAGCGCCAGTCGCCCCGGCTGCCGTCGTCCGGCCATGCGCACAGCGGCTCGGACGCCCGGACGAGCAGGACGGGGGCGCGCAGTGCGGTGAGCCGGGTGGTGAGCAGCAGCCGCTGATAGCCGGCCATGGCGGTGAGCCGGTGGTCCTCCAGGGGGACGGTACTGCGGTCGAGGGCCCAGCGGAGCAGGTCGTCGCGCCAGACCCCCATCGCGCCGGGGTCCTCCGTGCGGTAGACGTCCATCAGCACGACGGCCGTGGGACCCGTGCCGCGCTCCTCCAGCCGGGCGGCCAGGGCGTGGGCGACGTTCGCCCCGGCGGAGTGGCCGGCGAGCGCGAACGGCTTGCCCGCGGCGTGCTCCAGCAAGGCATCGGCCTGGGTGTCGAGAAGCACGTCGAGTGAGGCGGGCAGTGGCTCGTCGGGGCCGCCGAACCCGGACAGCGGGAGGATGACGATGTCCCGGCTGCCGCGCAGCCCGTCAGCGAAGGAGGCGTACTCCCCGGGGCCCGAGGTGGCCGCGGTGCCGGCGCAGCAGTACAGCGTGGGGCGGGTGGGCGGTCCGGCCGCGAGGACCGCCGGCGCGGGGAGCGCGGTGCCGCGGTGCTCCCGGGTGAAGGCGGGCCGGAACGTGGCCAGCGACGCCATCAGCTCCACGGCCTCGGCCGACCTGCGCTGTTCGACGGCGGCACGGAAGCCCGCGAGCAGCCCGCTCTCGGTCGGTGCGGCGTCCTGCCGACGTCCGGTGGGCCCGGCGTCGAGGAGAGCCGTGAGGTGGTCCGCCAGCGCGACCGGGTTCTCATGGTCGAAGACGAGGCTGCCGGGCAGGTCGAGCCCGGTGTCCTCGGCCAGCCGGCGGCGGAGCCGTACGGCGGCCAGCGAATCGAAGCCGAGGCTCCGGAAGGCGGTCCGCCCGTCGACCCGGGTCTCCTCGGTGTGGCCGAGCACCGCGGCGATATGGCGGAGCACCATCTCCAGAGCGAGCCGCGGCTGATCCTCGGGCCGTGCCCGTACGAGGTCGGGTGCGGTCGGGGTGCCGTCGGCGGGTCGCGCGGCGGCGAGCGCCGTACGGACGGCAGGAATGTCGGAGATCAGGGGGCTGGGACGGAAGGCGGTGAACCCGGCGGCGAAGTGCTCCCAGTCGAGATCGGCGACGATCTCCGTCGGTGTGCCGTCGTCGAGGGCCCGGCGCAGGGCGGCGAGGGCCGTCTCCGGGCGGAGGGGGATGAGCCCGTGGCGCGCGAGATAGCCCTCGGGGGCGTTCTCGCCCATGCCGGTGCCACCCCACGGACCCCAGGCGATCGAGGTCGCGGGCAGGCCCCGCGCCCGACGCCGCTCGGCCAACGCATCCAGATGCGCATTGGCCGCCGCATACACCGACTGC
>NZ_JBIBJI010000014.1:190988-216860 GCF_042958345.1 Streptomyces sp. NPDC007983 | reverse complement strand
CCCGCCCACAACCTGACATCAGCAAGGTCTCCACCCATAACCACACCAACGACTGAGCTGGCCACCAGTCACGGCAAGCACCGTTGCAGTACTAGGACGACGTTGATCATGGCCCGTTCAATGTGGGCTCTACAACGAGTAAAGAGTGCGCCGGACTCGTTTGCGGGCCGGGCGCTACCTCCGGCGCAGGCTCGCCAGGAACCGCCAGAGCGCGGAGCGCGGCCGTTCCGGCCGGGAGGCGGGCCCGGGCTCAAGGGCCGGCAGCCCGGGGACGGGTGCGGGCGCGGGCGCGGCGGACGGTGCGGACGGGGGCCCGGCGGCCGGTGCGGGCGCGGGCGCGGGCAGCGCGGGGGACGGTGACGCCTGGGCCCGGCGCGCGCGCATCCGGAACCGGACCGGGAAGGACTTCAGGCCGCGTACGTACGTCGACGAGCGCCACGGCAACTGGTCGGCGGGCAGCCCCAGTTCGAAGTCGCACCGCTCGAACAGCTTGCCCACCGCCGTGGTCACGATCATGTCCGCGAGTTCCCGCCCCGGGCACTGGTGCGGCCCCGTGCCCCAGGCCAGATGGGCACGCGAGCTGACCGACCTCTCATAGCTGCTGGTCGTCGTGAACAGCGGATCGCCGTGCGCGGCGGCGATCGAGGGGATGACCATGTCGCCCGCGGCGAGCCGGAAGTCCCCCAGGTCGGTGTCGGCCACCGGGAAGCGGGCGGTGAGGTTGACCCACGGCGGCGAGGCGATGTGCACGCGGTTGACCAGTTCCTCGATGGGTCCCGCCATGAGGTCGGCCTGCGCCCCCGACTCGCCGTCCAGCACCTCCAGCACGCTGTTGGTGATGGCGTGGCTGACCAGCTCGGACGTGATGACGAGGATCGCGTACAGCTCGAGGCCGATCTGCTCCAGCGTCAGCGGAGGGTCGATGGCGAGCAGCCGCGTGGTCAGGTCGTCGCCGGGGTTCTCCCGCTTGTACGCGGCCAGCCCGGTCGTCGCCGCCACCAGTCGCCCGACGGCCGCACCGGCGTCCGGGCCACCGTCGACCATGCGCCACGAGTCCATGAAGACGTCGTCGCCCTGGTCGACCGGGAAGCCGAACAGCCGGTTGACGACCATCAGCGGCAGCGGCCGCGCGAACTGCGCGCCCAGGTCCACCCATCCGCTGTCGCTGCCGTCCGCGAAGAACGTGATCAGTTCGTCGGCGTGCCGGGAGATGGCCTTCTCCAGATCCCAGGACTGCGGCGCCCCGGTGTCCTGGAAGGGACCGAGCGCCTCGTCGACGGCGGCGCGCGTCGCCTTGCGCTCCTGGTCGTCGCTCAGCAGCAGATGGCTGACCTGATAGGCGGGCAGATGCGGCCAGTCGGACGGCACTCGGCCCTCACGCAGCAACGTCCAGCGGTCGACGTCCTTCTTCCACGCGCTCTCGTCACGCAGGACTTCCCGCACCTCGCGATAGCCGAGAACCAGCCACACCGGGACCCCGTACAGCTCTACGGGCGCCACCGGCCCGTACCGCCCCCGAAGCCGTGCGTAGACCGACGCGGGCCGGGTCTCGAACTCCCGGGTCATCAGCGGTTCGACGGCCAGGGAGGCCAGCTCGGACGGGGGGTGTTCCATGTGCGATGTCCTTAGTGCGGCCCGTTACGGGGCAGCCACACTATAGGCCGAAAGCGCTGGCTGAACAGCGACCTTACGCGGGCTGCGGGCCGTCCTCCTGCACGTCCTCCTCCGAGCCCTTCTCCAGGCCCTTCTCCAGGTCCTTCTTCATCTGGTCCTCGTTCGGGATCGCCCCGCCGAAGCGGCGGTCGCGGGAGGCGTACTCCAGGCAGGCGCGCCACAGGTCGCGGCGGTCGAAATCCGGCCACAGGACGTCCTGGTACACCATCTCGGCGTACGCGCTCTGCCAGATCAGGTAGTTCGACGTGCGCTGCTCGCCCGACGGGCGCAGGAAGAGGTCCACGTCCGGCATGTCGGGGTAGTAGAGGTACTTCGCGAAGGTCTTCTCGTTCACCTTCGACGGGTCCAGCTTGCCCGAGCGGACGTCCGCCGCCAGCGCCTGCGCCGCGTCCGCGATCTCGGCGCGGCCGCCGTAGTTCATGCAGAAGTACAGCGTCATGGCGTCGTTGCCCTTGGTCTGCTCCTGCGCGACCTGGAGCTCCTGGGCCACCGACTTCCACAGCTTCGGCATCCGGCCCGCCCAGCGGATGCGGATGCCCAGCTCGTCCATCTCGTCGCGGCGGCGGCGGATGACGTCACGGTTGAAGTTCATCAGGAAGCGCACCTCGTCGGGCGAGCGCTTCCAGTTCTCGGTGGAGAAGGCGTAGAGGGAGAGGTTCTTGACACCGATCTCCAGGCAGCCCTTGAGCACGTCCAGGACGACGCCCTCGCCGACCTTGTGCCCCTCCGTGCGCGGCAGCCCGCGCTCCTTGGCCCAGCGGCCGTTCCCGTCCATCACGCAGGCCACGTGGTTCGGCACCAGCTCGCCGGGGATCTTCGGCGGGCGGGCGCCGGACGGGTGCGGGTCCGGGGCCCGGTACTCGCGCCGCTGTCGGCCCAGAATCCCGCGTCGTGCCATGGCTTTCGCGTCTCCTCGTGTACTTCGTTGCCGTGTTGCTTCGTGCTACTTCTCTACGTACCGGAGCGACCTCAGCCCCCGCTCCAGGTGCCAGTGCAAGTACGCCGCGACGAGCCCGCTGCCCTCCCGGGCGTGGCGCAGCTCGCATGCGTCCGCCGTCTCCCAGTCCCCGGTCAGCAGCGCGCCCAGCAGCGTCAGCGACTCCGCAGAGGGTACGACGCTTCCGGGCACCCGGCACTCTCCGCAGATGACCCCGCCCGCGCCGACCGAGAAGAACCGGTTCGGACCGGGCATCCCGCACTTCGCGCAGTCGTCGAAGCTGGGTGCGTAGCCGTTCACGGCGAGTGAGCGGAGCAGGAACGCGTCCAGGATGAGATGCGGCTCATGCTCCCCGGAGGCCAGGGTACGCAGCCCGCCGACGAGGAGCAGATACTGCTGCACGGCGGGCTCGCCCTCATGATCGGTGAACCGCTCCGCCGTCTCCAGCATCGCCGTCCCGGCGGTGTAGCGGGCGTAGTCGGTGACGATTCCGCCGCCGTACGGAGCGATGGTCTCACTCTGCGTGCACAGCGGCAGCCCGCGGCCGATCAGCTCGCCACCGCGGGCGAAGAACTGCACGTCCACGTGGGAGAACGGTTCGAGGCGCGCGCCGAACTTCGACTTCGTACGGCGCACCCCGCGGGCCACGGCCCGGACGCGGCCGTGGTTGCGGGTGAGCAGGGTGATGATCCGGTCCGCCTCGCCCAGCTTCTGGGTGCGCAGCACGATGCCGTCGTCGCGGAACAGACTCATGCGGTTTATTGTCCCTCAGCGGAACAGGTGGTCGATCCGCCCGCCCTTGGCGGCCCGGGCCAGCGCCCGGAGGGCGGCGGGGGTCGTGGCGATCACGGTCCGGACAACGTCGTACCCGTGCGGGGTGGGCCCAGGCCGCGGTAGGGCGCTGACGTGGGCCGTGGCGGCCACGGCCCTACCGCTTGCCAACGTCAGAAGGTGGGGTAGCCGGCGCAGCTGGCCGTGGTCAGGCGACGCACCGAAGAGACCTTGTCGCCGAAGTTCCACGGCTCGCTGTGCAGATCACGGATGTACCGGCCGGGGGTGAGGCAGTAGCGCCGGTCCTTGTAGTTCTTGTCGTCATAGAGAACCCACGCGAGGGAGTCCTCGTTCTTGGCCGAACTCGCCTTGTCGCCTTCCGAGGAGCCGAGGTTGGCGATGCTGGAGCTGTGGGCCCACACCGTCCCCGTGAGGCTCTGGTCCCTTCCGAGCAGCAGGTGTCCCGCGGCCGCGTCGGCTTGTGCGGCCGGGGCCGTCGCCAGAATCGCCGTCGTCGCGGCGGCCGCGACCAGCAGTGCGGTCATCGTCTTCATGCGCGTGGTCCCGTTCGTGGACTGGCCGGATCATCTCGGCTACATGCCCTATCGCGTTGATTCATCATGAATTCTGCCGCAGAGCATTCCCTCCGATGGATAGATATACCGGCCAAAGTGGGACGACCGGGACGGCCCGCCGGTCAGCTGCGGTTCAACACCCGCGTGACGCCCGCCACGACCGCCGTCGTCAGCAGCCAGCCCGCCGCGATCAGGACGTAGGCGAGCCATTGGACGGGGCCGGCCGGCCAGTACCAGGCGTTGCGCTGGCCCAGGCCGCCGACGGGGATCAGCAGGTCGAGGGTGTAGACGAGGGGGCTGAACGGGGCACCCTCGCCCGGCTTGACCGGTTTCGGGTGCGCGGCGCGGAAGACCGCCGTGCCGAGCAGGGTGAGGGCCGTGAGCCAGAGCCCGGCGAGCCAGGGGCGGTATCCGTAGCCGACCGTCGCGTCCAGCAGTCGGCCCCAGGCGCGGCCGAGGGGGCGCAGGGTGGCGCGGCGGCGGCGCTGCTTGGCCAGCAGGATGGCGCGCGCGTCGTCGTCGTGGCCGATGGCCTGGTAGATGGCGGCGAGTTGCTGGTACGGCTGCGGGCGGTAGCCGTCGGGGTCGCGCTCGACGAGGGCCAGGCAACGGTCGGCGGGCAGGTGCGGCTCCAGCGCCCGGTAGGTGAGGCCGTCGAGGCGGAGGGCGGGCGCGGACGGGCCGGTCGGGAGGTGCGGTACGTCGAGGCGGCCGTGGCGCAGATCGATGGCGCCGTCCCAGTGCGTGGCGCGCAGGTCCAGTTCGGGGACCTGGAGATGCCCGGCGGCCAGCGCGTGTCCCGTGGGGTGCTCGACCGTGGCGCCCCGGAAGCTGACGGCCCGGCCCACGGTGGCGTCCGTCAGCGCGATCGCGCCCTCGGCGCGGAAGCCGTCGCCGCAGTCGATACGGGTGCCGACCTGGATGCTCTCGGCGCACAGGGCGTCGCCGCCGGGGTGGTGGAGGTACGCGCCCTCCAGACGCAGCGCCTCCCCCACCCGCGCCTCCCGCAGCCGTATCTCGCCCTCGGCGCGGAACCCCTCCCGGCCGACGATGCCGCTGGCGGCCTCCAGCCGCGAGCCGTCGAGGGCCACCCCGCCCGGGTGGGACAGCCACGCGCCCTGGAGGAGCAGGCTGCCGTCGATGCGGGCGTTCGCCAGGTTGACCATGCCCCTGATGCGGGTCCGCATCAGGTCCAGGTTGCCCGCGACCGTCGCGGTGTTGATCGCGAGCCCCGGCAGATACGACCCGCCGAATCCGGTGACGCGCAGCGCGGCCCCGTACAACTGGGGCGCCTGCTCGAACCAGCACTTCTCCAGCCGCAGCACGCAGCACGCCTCCGCGAAGACCAGCTTCAGCCGCCCCGTCACCCGGGCGCCGACGAGGTGGACGACCGGGGTCTCGCCCGGTCGGGTGTCGGCGCCGCCGAGGAGCAGGGTGCGGATGACCTCCGCCCGTACGGTGCGCTCGGGGCCCCAGCCGGGGCCGTCCGTCTCGGGCTCCTCCGCCGTCGCGGCGTCCCGGACATCGACCTTGGCGCCGGTCGCGAACGCTTCGCGGAGTCGCCGCTCCGGCTCGGTGAGCACCATGAGGCAAGTACGCCTTGACAGTTGGGAATTGTCAAGGCGTACTTGCCTCATGACGCTTCCAGACCTGGACGATCTCATCGCGGAAGTCGACCGGACCTGCGGCACCGCACACCGCCCCGGCGGCCAGGAACAGCCCGACTGGCTCGCGCTGCTGACCGCGGCGGCCGGAGTGTCCGGACAACTACAGGCGCTGGCCGACGACTTGGTCGAGGACTACGTCGAACACTGCCGCATGCACGGCTGCTCGTGGACCGACATCGGGACGGCGCTCGGCGTGACCCGGCAAGCGGTGCAGCAGCGCTTCCACGCGCCCCACAAGCGCTACGCACCGGAGAACATGACCGACGGCCTGCGCCAGGCGATGACGCATGTGAAACGGGCTGCGGTGCAGCACCGCAACAACTACATCGGGACCGAGCACCTGCTGTGGGGGCTGACCGCCGAGGAGAACAGCGCCACGCGGCTGCTGTCCTCGGCGGGGGCCTCCCCCGCCGAGGTGCACCGGCGGGTCGGCGCCCGGCTGAGCATGGGCGCGTCACAGGCGGCCGAACGGATCGCCTGGACCCCGTACTCCCGTAAGGCCATGGCCATCGCCGAGGAGCGGGCGGAGGAGGCGGGGTCGGCACGTATCGACTGCGACCATCTGCTACTGGGCCTCGCGCGGATCGACCGCGGGGTGGCCGTGGCGGTGCTGAGCGAGGCGGGCGCCGACACGGCGGCCCTGGGCGGGGGCGGGGTGGAGGCCGCGGGGCTTCCGGCGTCGGACGCGTAACGGCTTCGGCGGGGCCGTCACCGGTCCGCCGCGGCCGCGGCGGACTCCCGGCTCGCGCCCGGGGCCCGTTCCACGGGGCGCTGGAGCTGCCAGACGTCGGCCGGGGGCAGGTTGGCCCACACCGTGCTGCGGCCGGTGGCGTAGTGGCGCTGGTAGTCGGCCAGCACCTCTTCAGCGGCCTGCTGCCGACGCGCCTGGGCCCGGGAGGCCAGCGAGAGCAGGGTGCGGGCCTGGCGGCTGCCGCGGTACGCGAAGTAGGCCAGGACGCCGCCGGGGCGCAGCAGCTCCAGATACCGGCCCATGATCGCTTCGACCTGGTGGGGGGCGAAGTTGGCGAAGGGCAGGCCCGAGATGATCGCGTCGTAGCGGTGGCCTGTGTCCAGCTCCTCGACGTACGCGTGGTGCACCCGGGCCTGGCCGGGCTGTCCGGCCAGGCTCGGGTGGGTCCGGACGAGGTGGCGCAGCCGGTCGGTGAAGCGGGAATTGGCCTCGACGATGTCCAGGCGGCTGCCCGCCGGGAGCTGGTGGATGAGGGAGCGGGTGACCGAGCCGGTACCGGCACCGGCCTCCAGGACGTTCAGCCGCCGCCCCGCCTGAGAGCGCACCGGTTCGGTCAGCGCATGGGCGAGCGCCCTGCCGCTGGGGGCGAGGGCCCCGGTGGTGCGGATGTCCCGGGCTGCCTCGAGGAAGAACATCCAGCCCCCGGCAGCGCTCTGCGCGAGGACACGATCGTGCGAGGTGGTGGTCGAGTCGTCCATGGCACGACGCTACAAACCGGCCAGGTTTTGGCCATTGCTTCGACGTGTGACGGTGCCCACCCCCGGCAGTGGGCGTGTCGGTACGGAAGACCACCCCAGGGTATCCGGACGGTCGACTTCCGGTCGCTCCGGGGCGAGTTGGCGGGGAAGCCCGAGGGACGCGTACGCGGGCGCGCACGGGCACCGCGCCGGTGGTCCTCCTCACACTGTGCCCCGGTCACGACGGTCCATCGACCCACCGTGTCCCCTACCCCACGGTACGCACGGCCGCCCCGGTGCCGAGGGAGATGTCACGGCCTCGTGCCGGACCGGGCCTCGTCCGGTCACAACCCGTGCCGGGCGGGACTTGGGAGGCGGTGGAGCGGGGCGGGTTGCGCACACTGGATGCCACGGAACCGAGACCGGGGAGGGCGCCATGGCGGCTGGTTGCCGCGATTGTGCGAGGTGTACGAAGTCCTGGCTGGGACGGGTGCTGGAGAACGCGGCCGTGGGGCTGATGCATTTGTGCACGATCGGCATCAGCTATCTGATCAAGAGGGGCTTCAGGCGGCACTGTCCGCAGTGCGGGCACCTGCTGTCCCGGCACGCGCGCAGGGCGGACGGCTCGTTCCGGGACTAGAGGGTGGCGGAAGCCGCGGTCCGCTCCGCGATCCAGCCCGCCATCGCCCGTACGCCGAGGCCGATGGCGCGCTCGTCCGGGGCGAAGCCGGGGAAGTGCGGGTAGGCGGCCGTGATGGGTGCGCCGGGGGTACGGACGCCGAGGAAGGTGTACGTGCCGGGCACGCGGTCCAGGTAGAGGGCGAAGTCCTCGCCGCTGAAGGGCGGGAACGCGGCATGAAGCTCGATCACCGCGTTCCGGCCGACTGAGCGGCTCAGACGGCGGGCGAGCCGGTGGGCGTCGGGTTCCGGGCAGACCATGGCGGGGAACGGCTCGGCCGGAAAGCTCACCGTGGCCCCCGCGTACGACGTGGCCAGTCGGCGGATGTCCGCGCGGACCTCCCGGTACCGCTCCTCCGGCCAGCAGCGGGAGGACACGCTCACCGTGTCCTCCCGCGCGGTGGCCCGGACGGCGACGAACCGGGCCAGCGGCCCGCCCGGCACCTGGGCGTCGGCGACCAGCCGCTCCAGGTCGGCCGGGGTCTGCGGCTGAGCGACGGTGGCGAGTGCGGCGATCTCGGCGGCCGAGCGCCCCGCGGCCCCCGGCGCGTCCGGCCCCGGGAGCGTCACCTCCGCCTTGTCCTGGCCCGGCAGCCCGTAGCCCGGGGTCACGGCGAACCGGCCGACGGGGAACGGCCCGCAGTGCAGCGCGTGGATCTCCTCGACGCCGGTGCGCTCCAGCGCCCCCGCGCCGATCAGCGCGCGGGCCCCGGACAGCGCCTCCTCGGCGGGCTGGAAGAGGAACACCACCGTTCCGCTCAGGTGCTGCCGCAGGCGCGCCAGGACCCGCGCGACGCCGAGGGCCACCGCGGTGTGGATGTCGTGCCCGCAGAGGTGGGCCGCCGCCGGGCCGCCACCGATGATGTCCTTGGGCGGCACCGCGTCCATGTCCGCCCGGTACGCCACGGTCCGGCCCGGACGTACGCCCCGCAGGACACCGACCACGCCATGGCCGCCCACCCCCGTGGTGACGCCCAGCCCGGCCGCCCGCAGCTCCCGGGCCACCACACCGGCGGTGCGGCGCTCCTGCCCGGGCGCCTCAGGGTGGCGGTGGATGTCGCGCCGTAGCGCGATCAGCCCGCGCTCCAGGCGCGCCACCTCGGCGTCCACCGCCGCCTGCGCCACCGCCGCCTGCCGGCCGCCCGCGGCGGCCCGCTCCGCGGTTGCCCACGCGGTTCCGGCTCCGGTTGCCGCCGCGGCGGCGAGCAGCGTACGGCGGGTGAGAGCGCGCTCGATGAGAGGTTTCACCGTGTTCCCTTCGTCGTCCGTCGACGTCCGTCGAGCGGATACGACACGATCGCCGCACACACGCGCCGTGGCCCATCCGGCTGGCCACCGCTCAGGGGTGGGGGCAGCCCTTCGTCGGGGGCGCGTCCGGGTGGTGCCGGGGGTGGGTCAGGGATCTTCCGGAGGCCGCGGGGGCGCGGCTTCGGCAGAGTCGTGATCAGGCCGGAACGACCGGCCGATCATGAGCCCCGTGGAGCGTCCCGACGTGCATCCGCCCGTGAATCCGTCCTTACGCCGTACCTCGTGGAGAGCCCTCGCGACGGCCACCGCGCTGCTGGCCGTCGTCTCGGCCGGGGCCGCAGCCCCGGCCACGGCCGCGCCCGTAGCCGCGGCCGCGCACCAGGCGCCCGTGCCGCCGCTGGACGGAAAGGCGCTCCAGCAGGCCCTGGACGAGTTGCCGAAGCACGAGGTCAGTGGGGCGCTCGCCCAGGTCTCCGGCCGTGACGGGCGGTGGACGGGGACGTCCGGCGTCGGGGATCTGCGGACCGGGGAGCCCGTGCCGTCGAACGGGTCGTTCCGGATCGGCAGCGCCTCCAAGGTGTTCGCCTCGACCGTGGTGCTCCAGCTGGCGGCCGAGCACCGGCTGAGCGTGGACGACTGCGTACAGGACTATCTGCCCGACCTGCTGCCCGACAGGTTCGACAAGGTGACCATCGGTCAGCTGCTGAACCACACCAGCGGGCTTCCCATCAACGCGGACGCCGGCCAGGAGTTCTGGGGCGACGGGACGAGCCGGTGGTTCGTGGACCACCGCTTCGGGAGCTGGCCCATCGAGCACCTCGTCAAGACGCTCGTCGGTGACGACGCCCCGATGTACGCACCGGGGAGCGCTCAGACGTACAACGGGGTCAACACCTTCATAGCCGGGCTGGTCGTCGAGAAGGTCACCGGGCATTCGTTCGCCGACGAGGTACGGTCCCGGATCACCCGGCCGCTCGGGCTGAGCCGGACCTACGTCCCCGAGATCGGCGACGCGCGGCTGCCCGGGCCGCACTCCCATGGCTATCTCACGGTCCCCGGAGCGGACGGCGGCAGCCGTCAGGTCGACATCAGCGAGCAGGCGGCCTGGCCGTGGGCCGAGGGCGGCATGATCTCCACCGCCGCCGACCTGGACCGCTTCATGACCGTGCTCTTCCGTGGCCGCCTGCTGCCGCCCGCCCAGCAGAAGCTGCTGTTCACCGTCCCGGATGTGCCCAACGTCGACAACAAGAACTGCGCACAGAACCCCGACCCGGAGCAGAACAGGGCCTGCTACAGCATGGGGCTGATGAGGGTCAGCCAGGACGGCCAGGAGATATGGGGCAAGACCGGCTCCCGCCCCGGCTACACCAGCGGCATGTTCGCCACCCGCGACCTCAGCCGCCGCCTGGTCTACTCGATCAACCCCACGACCCTGACCGGTGCCGAGAGCCCGTACCTGAACCGGCTGGTCCTGAGCACCTTCCTGCCCATGGACCAGACGCGGTCTCAGACCCGGTCGAACGGCTCCGCGTAGGCGAACGGCCCCTTGAGGCTGGGTTGATACGCGGTCAGGGGGCGGACCTGGAAGTAGTCGCCCCAGGCCGGGTCGGGGGCCGTGATGCCGTACGCGCTCGCGGGGCGGAAGCCGAAGTGGCCGTAGTACGCGGGGCTGCCGAGGAGAGCCACCAGGGACTCGCCGAACGCGTCCGCCGCGCCCAGGATCGCGTGCATCAGCGCCAGGCCCACGCCCCGGCGCTGATGGGCGGGGTGGACGCTGAGCGGGCCGAGCCCGAGCGCGAGGTCGGGGCCGACGTGGCCCCGGGTGCACACCACATGGCCGATCACGTCCCCGCGGTCGTCGGTCGCGACGAACGAGAGGGCGGGCAACCAGGCATCGCAGGTACGGAGTTCATCGAGGAGGGTGACCTCGACCGGGACCGCGGCCTCCGACTTGCCGAACGCTGCCGCCGTGACGTCGCGTACACCGGCGATGTCGGAGGGGGTTTCTCGTCGGATCAGCATCGGCACAGGATGCGCGTCGATCGGCGGTCGGGGCAAGCGCATTTGTGCGGTACGGAGCCCTCCGCGGGGGCCGAGGTCCGGTCAGCTCGCCCGGGCGCGGGTGGCGAGGGCCCGTTCGGCCCGGACGTACGTCACGTCATGATCGGCGAGGACGTTCGCGGCGACACCGGGGCGGGCGAGGAGGGCGAGCAGGAGGTGTTCGTCGCCGATGTGCTTGTCGCCACGGCCGACCGCGATCCGCAGGGACCGTTCGAGCACCGACTTGGCCTCGGCGTCGAACCGGCCCCGGGAGCGGCGGCGGCGCGGGGTGGTGGCGGCCAGGGCGCCGGCGCCGTGCTCCTCCTCCACCCGGGAGACGACCGCGTCCACATCGATGCCGAGCCCCGCCAGCGCCTCCGCGTCCGCGGCCGAGATGCCGCCGCGCCGGCGGGCCTCGGCCAGGGCGCGTTCGATGGAGGCGCGGCGTGCGGTGGCGCCCAGGGTGGCCAGGACGTGGGCGGCGGGGCTGCCCGTACAGTCCAGGAGCGCGAGCAGCAGCTCGGGCTCGCCGACCGTGGCGCCGCCCGTACCGTCCGCCTGCCGGACGGCCCCGCGGACGACCTCGCGGGCACTGGTGGTGAACCTCTCGAACATCAACGCCTCCCGTGCTTCTTGTGAACCGCCTGACGGCTGACGCCCAGTTCGGCCGCGATCTCCTGCCACGACCAGCCCTTGGCGCGGGCGCTGCGCACTTGTACGGCCTCCAGCTGCTCCAGCAGCCGGCGCAGCGCGGCGACGGCGCGCAGTCCGACGCGGGGGTCCCGGTCGCCGGCGCGCGCGGCGAGATCCGTTGCTTCGGTCATGCTGTCAATTTATGTTGACACTCGGGCGTTCGTCAACCCTGATTGACAACCGTGGTGGTAATTGGTTCGACGCGGCCTCGGCGGCTCCGGCAACCTCTCGCCATGGACCCCCATCACTGGCCCCTCTACGGGCTCCGCATCCACACCCCGCGCCTCGAACTGCGTCTTCCCGACCTCCCCCGCACCGACGAACTGGCCGCCGTCGCCGCGGGCGGGGTGCACGATCCGGCGGAGATGCCGTTCAGCGTGCCGTGGACCGACGCCGCCCCGGAGGAGCGCGGGCGGGCGACGTTCCAGCATGTGCTGCGCACGATCGCCGAGTGGCGGCCGGAGGACTGGACGCTGAGCCTCGCCGTACTGCACGAGGGCACGGTGATCGGACGGCAGGACCTGCTCGCGGCCGACTTCGCGGTGACGCGGGAAGCGGAGACCGGATCCTGGCTCGGCACCGCCCACCAGGGGCGGGGCTTCGGCACGGAGATGCGGGCGGCGGTGGCGCATCTGGCGTTCGCCGGGCTGGGGGCGCGCAGCCTCACCTCGGGCGCGTTCGTGGAGAACGGGCGCTCGCTGGGCGTCTCGCGCCGCCTCGGCTACCGCCCCGACGGCCTGCGGACGCTCGCCGTACGGGGCGAGGCCCGGACGCTCCAGCGGCTGCGGCTGGACCGCGCGGCCTGGGAGGAGCGGCGCACCGTACCCGTCGAGGTGCGGGGGCTGGAGCCGTGCCGGGAGATGTTCGGCGCGACCCCAGCCCCCGAGCGTCCCTGATGCGATGACGCATGGCCCGATTTACGGTGGTTCGAGGGGATCGCGACGACCCGTGGAGGTGGCATCACATGGCGGGCAAGTTCGAAATCTATGAGGACAAGCGCGGCAAGCACCGCTTCCGCCTGAAAGCGGGCAACGGCGAGATCATCGCGGTCGGCGAATCGTATGACTCCAGGTCCGCGGCCCAGAAAGGCGTCGAGTCGGTCAAGAAGAACGCGCCCTCGGCCGAGGTCAAGGAGATCCCGACCGAAAAGGCGTAGGACCGCGCGCACGGCCCGCGAAGCCGCGGGAAGCGCGGCGGGGCCGCGGTAGCCGCGTCGTACGGCCGACGGTGTCCGTACGGCGCTCGCTACGCTCCCGTGCGTGACCAAACCCCCGATATCCCAGGCCCTGACGGCGGCTCGCACCCGGCTCCGGCGGGTCCGCACCGCAGCCGCGCGCTCCTGGTCGCATCCCCGGCTGAGGTGGCCCAAGCGCGTCGTGGCGGCCCTCGTGGGGTGTCTGGTGCTGTCCCTGCTCGCCGCCGGGATCGCGCTGCGGGTGAGGTACGCGGGCGATCCGGAGCCCGGCACCCGCACCCGCGGCCGGGACGCGGTGTGGCTCGGCCACGCCTGGGTGGACGGCCGCAACGGCGACGCCGAACTGGCCTCCCTGGCCCGGCGGATACGCGGCACCGGCATCCACGACCTCTACGTCCACGCGGGCCCGCTACGGCACGACGGCACCCTGCCCGCGAAGCGCTACCCGCGCGCCGGGTGGCTGCTGAAGGCCGTCCACCGCGAACTGCCCGGCGTCCGCGTACAGGCGTGGCTCGGCGACGTCCTGGCCACCGAGGGCCCGACCGGGCTGCGGCTCACCGACCCGCGCAGCCGGGCCCATGTGGTGCGCTCCGCCCGTCAAGTGCTCGACGCGGGCTTCGACGGCGTCCACTTCGACCTGGAGCCGCTGCACTCCGGCGACCGCGACTACCTCACCCTCCTCGACGACCTCCACGCCCTCACCCGCGCCCGCCGCGCCCCGCTCTCCGTCGCCGCCCACCAGATCGACCCGCTGCCCGCCCTGCACTCGGTGGCGGGCTTCTTCACCGGCCACCCCAAGTGGTGGTCACAGGCGTTCTTCGGAGAGGTGGCGCGGCGGGTCGACCAGATCGCGGTCATGTCGTACGACACGTCGACGCCGCTGGAGAGCCTGTACGGCGGCTACGTGGCCCAGCAGACGGAACTCGCCCTCCGGGTCACCCCACCGGGAACCGACCTCCTGATGGGCCTGCCCGGCTACCACACCAACAACTGGGGCCGCCACGCCTGGGCCGAAACCGTCCCCGCCGCCATCCGCGGCACCCGCCTCGGCCTCGGCCGCGAGGACCGCGGGCGGCAGCGATTCGGGGTGGCCCTGTACGTGGACTTCGCCGCCACGGACGCGGACTGGGCCGCGTACCGAAAGGGCTGGGGCGCGCCGGGGACGGGCTGAGGCCCGCCCCGACGTGGCGCGCCCGGATCGTTACGCCTCCCCCGTGGGGAACGCCGCGAAGTAGCCCGCCGCCATGTCCTGCGCCCCGTGGCCCTGTTGGGACGCGCGCCGGAAGCGGGCCCGTCCGGCCTCGACCGTATCCATCCGGATCCCCACGCGGTCCGCTGCTTCCAGCACCAGGCGGGCGTCCTTCTCCGCGTTCTCCACGGAGAAGCTGGGCGTGTAGTCGCCGGAGAGGATGGCGGAGGACTTGCCCTGGAAGTACCCGTTGTCCATCGGGCCACCGGAGACCACGTCGATGAAGTGCCGGGGATCGACGCCGAGCCCCGCGGCGAGCGCGAGCGCTTCTCCCACCCCGTGGGTCAGGGCGATCACCCAGGTGGTGAGGACCAGCTTGAGTCGACTGGCGGCGCCGGTCGCGCCGTCGTCGCCGACCCACACCGTCCGCTTGCCGATGGAGTCGAAGACCGGCTGGACGGCGCCGCGTACGGCGTGACTTCCCGCCGCCATGATGACGAGCTGCCCGTTCTCGGCCGGCCGGCGGGTGCCCTGGACCGGCGCGTCGACGAAGACCAGCCCTTGGGCGCGGGCGAAGGCGGCCAGTTCGTCGACGGCTTCGCCCACCGTGCTGACCTGCACCCACACCGTGCCCTCGCGCAGGCCCGGCGTCGCGGCGCGGATCGTCTCCAGCACCTGCGGCCCGTCGGTGAGCACGGTCAGCACGATGTCGGCGCCCCGCACCGCGTCGCCGGGGGTGTCGGCGACCTGCACGCCGTCGGCGGCCAGGGCCTCCGCCTTGCCGCGGGTGCGGTTCCACACCCGGACGCGATGACCGTTCTTCGCCAGGTTGCGGGCGATGGGCGCGCCGATGATGCCCGTCCCCAGGACGGCGACGGCCGCCCGGCCGGTGGTCGGTTCAGTCATGTTCGTACTCCTTGACACGATGAGAAACGGAAACATTGGGGAGGGCCGGCCGGGGGGCCGTACGGCGGCCGAGCGCACCGGACACCAGGGCCGCGGCGAGCCCCGCCACGGCGAGCAGCGCGCCCGCCCAGGCCGGTGCGGTGAAGCCGAGCCCCGCGTCGATGACGCTGCCGCCGACCCACGGGCCGATCGTGTTCCCGACGTTGAACGCCGAGGTGTTGGTCGTGGTGGCGAGCGTCGGGGCGTCCCCGGCCTCGCGCATCACCTGAGCCTGGAGGGCAGGGTTGATGGAGAAGGCCGCGACGCCGAAGACCGTCGTGGTGACGACCGCGGCGGCCTTGCCGTGGGACGTGACGGTGAAGAGGGCCAGTACGGCCGCCATCGCGCCGATGCCCACGTACAGATTGGCGAGCGGGTGCCGGTCGGCGAACCGGCCGCCGATCAGGCTGCCCAGGAAACAGCCGATGCCGAACAGCACCAGGAGTGCGGGCACCAGCGCCGGCGAGAAGCCGGTGACCTCGGTGAACAGCGGCGACAGATAGCTGAAGCAGCAGAAGATCGCCGCCTGGGCCAGCATGGACGTGGCCAGCGCCACCCACACCCGGGAGTTACGGAAGGCGGACAGCTCGGCTCCGATCCCCGGGTGCGGACGCTCCGGGAGCCGCGGCACCAGGAATCGCACCCCGAGGAGCGCGAGGACCGCCAGCGCGTCCACCGCCCAGAAGCTGACGCGCCAGCCGGCGTGCTGGCTCAGCAAGGTGCCCGCCGGAACGCCGACGACATTGGCCACCGTCAGCCCGGCGAACATCACCGCGAGCGCTCTGCCCCGGTTCCGTGGCCCCGCCAGGTCGACCGCCACCACCGAGCCGATGCCGAAGAACGCGCCCTGGGCCAGCGCGGCGATCACCCTCGCCGCCATGAGCACCCCGTACCCCGGGGCCATGGCCCCGGCGGTCTGACCGGCGATGAACACCACCAGCAAGCCGAGGAGGGCCGCCTTGCGGTTGACCCGCAACAGGGCGACGGTCAGCACGGGGCCGCCGATCACGACTCCCAGTGCGTAACCGGAGATCAGCAGACCGACGGTGGGGATGGACACCGACAGATCCCCGGCCAGGTCGGGCAGCAGCCCGGAGATCATGAACTCGGTCGTTCCGATGCAGAAGACGGTCAGACCGAGGACGTACACCCCCAGCGGCATGATGACTCCACTCCTCGATAGTTTAACGTTCGGTACAAAACAAACCCAAAAGAAGGGCGCCTCTTCGGACGCCCACGGGTCACAGCGCCTGCAGAACGGTCTCCACCACCCCGGCCAGCGTCTTCCGGTCGGCGGTCTTGCCCAGGACGCGCAGCCCGTACATGGAGTTGAGCGTGAACTGAGCCAGTGCGCCCGGGTCCTTGTCCCTGGCGATCTCGCCGTCCAGCTGCGCCCGGTGAATCGCCGAACGCAGGATCTCCTCCATGCGCGTGAAGTTGCGCTCGACCTGAGCGGTGACCTCCGGATCCCGCCCGGCCAGCTCGATCGCCGCGTTCACCGCCAGACACCCGCGCCGCCCCGCCTCCACGCCCGCCGAGGCGGCCCCCTCGGCGACCTCCTCGTCGACCACCGACATCAGCACCCTGCCGATTCGCTCCCGGATACCGCCCTCACCGTCGAGCACTTCCTGCTGCCGGGCCGTCCACCGCTGCTCGTAGCGCCGCAACACCTCCATGAACAGGTGATGCTTGCCCGAGAACGCGTGGTACAGACTCCCCCGCCCCAATCCGGTGCTGTCCACCAGATCCTGGGCCGAGGTCGCCGCATACCCCTTGCCCCAGAAGGCATCCATGGCGGCGTCGAGCACATGATCGGGGTCGAATTCCTTGGGGCGGGCCATGGCCCCATCATGACAGTTCTGTAATGGTCAGTCAACAACGCTCGCGGACCGCCCACCACCTCACGCGCCGAACCAGCCGGGTACATCGAGGGGGAAGCCGGCCCCGGGGGCCACGACCCGCAGGTCCGCCTCGAGGACCCGCAGGCGGTCGGGGCCGAGGGCCGCGGCCCACTGACCGCGCAGCTCCTCGAAAATGGCCGCTGAGCGGGCCAGGGCGTCGACGCCGTGCGCGGTGAGCCGGATGACCTTACGGCGCGCGTCGGCGGGGTCGTCGGCCCGTACGGCGTACCCCAGCGCCACCAGCCGGTCGGCGGTCTTGCCCGCGGCCTGCTTGGAGACGCCGAGGCGGCGGCCGAGTTCGCCGGCGGTGACGCCGCCGCGCCCGATGGCCTGCAAGGCGAAGCCGTACGCGGGCCGGACGTCCGGGTGACCCTGACGGGCCAGCTCGGCGTGGAGCTGGTCGATGAGGGTGCGGAAACCGGCGAAGAGCAGCAGCGGCAGTTCGAATCCGGGGGTCTCGTCAGACATGGCGATGACACCTCTAGCGCAGATCGACAACCAGGTTTACTTTTTCGACAACCACGTTGTCGATCCTAGACCCCTGGGGAATTCACCATGCCCATCGACCTGTTCACCGACCACACCCCGGACTCCGCGCCGCCCGGGGCACGCCGATCCATGGAGACGGTCACCCGGCGGCTCGGCTACCTTCCGGCGCCGGTCGGGCGGCTGGCCGAGTCGCCGGAGGCGCTGGACGGCTTTCTGAGAACTCAGCGGGCTGTTCGAGGCGGCCACGCTGGACCCGCTGGCCCGCGAGGTGGTCATCATGACCATCGCCACGCGCCGCGCATGCCATGTGTGCGTCGCCATGCACACCGGAAAGCTCACCGCACTCGGCGCCGACGCCGAGCTGATCGCCGCGCTCAGGGAGCAGCGCGCGCTCGGAGACGAACGGCTGGAATGTCTGCGGGGGTTCACGCTCGCCGTCATGGACGGCGCCGGGGCCGTGCGGGACGAGGTGTTCAACGCCTTTCTGGCGCGGGTTCACACGGCGCAACGCGCTCGAGGTCGTGCTCGGCATCGGCGCGTACACCGTGTCCACCCTCGCCAACCGCATGACCCGGGCGCCCCTGGACGAGCAGCTCGCGCCGTTCGCCTGGGTCGCCTAGAACGCCGCTCGGGTGGCGGCCAGGAGGCGGGATGTGTCGTCGGGGCAGATCATGAGGGCGCGGCCGACCGTTTCGAGGACCGCGCGCTCGGCGGGGCGGTAGGGGCCGTCGGCCACGGCGATGCGGGCGCCCTGGAGGAGGATCGCCTCGCGGCCGGTGGGGGCGAGGTGGGGAGCCAGGGGTTCCAGGGCCTCGTGCAGTTCGATGGCGAGCGCCGTACCGCAGGGGTCGAGGCCGTCGCGCTCGCCGGTGGCGGCGCCCGGCAGGCGGCCGGTGTCGGCGGCGAGCGCCTCGATGAGCGCGAGGAGCTGGTCCTCGTCGCAGTCGGCGAATCCGGCGGCGCGCACGGCGGAGACCGCCACCTGCCGTACCGCCGTGGCCTCGGTGCCGCCCGCGGCGAGGACCGCGAGGGCGACGGTGTGCACGGCGTCGCGCAGCATCGCGGAGAAGCGGGTGGTGGTGGGGTGGTCCAGAACTTCGGTGCCGAACCGGGTCGCGCAGGCGGCGCATTCGACGACCGGCGCGACCGGCCCTCGGGGCAGCAGCGGCAGGCCGAGCACCACGATGCGGCGGCGGCCGGTGCGGCGGCGGTAGTTGCGGTCGCCTCCGCAGTCGGGGCAGAAGAACTCACCATCGCCGACCGTCCGCCACAGGGTGCGGACGCCTACCACACACAGGTCCCGGTCACGGTGGGCTCGCGCGTGCACCACGTCACACCTCCATAACGCTTCGGCCACGTTGCCGCGTTGACGTGATGCTAGCCACATCCATGATGCGCCGTCAGTACCCCGAACGGAGACAACAGGCCAAACACGAGGCCCCGCCCACCTCGCGTGGTGAACGGGGCCCCTTGTGGGTGACAGGGTCAGCGGGTGTTCACCGCCGTGCGCGGTTGACCGCCGAGACGACGGCCTTGAGGGAGGCGCGCACGATGTTGGCGTCGACGCCGACGCCCCACAGCACCTTCCCGTCGATCGCGCATTCGATGTACGCGGCGGCCTGGGCGGCCGCGCCCTCGCTCAGGGTGTGCTCGGAGTAGTCCAGCAGCCGGACGTCGATGCCGATGGCGGCCAGCGCGTCGAAGAAGGCGGCCAGCGGGCCGTTGCCGGTGCCGGTCAGGACGGTCTCGGCGCCGTCCACGACGGCCTCGACGGTGAGCGCGTCGGTACCCTCGCTGGTGGTGGAGGTCTGGGCGGTGCGCAGCGCGATCCGGCCCCACTGGTTGTCTTCCGTCGGCAGGTACTCGTCCTGGAAGGTCGCCCAGATCTGGGCCGGGGTGACCTCGCCGCCGTCGGCGTCGGTCTTGGCCTGAATCGTCTTGGAGAACTCGATCTGCATGCGGCGCGGCAGATCCAGGTTGTGGTCGTTGCGCAGGACATAGGCGATACCGCCCTTGCCGGACTGCGAGTTGACCCGGATGACGGCCTCGTAGGAGCGGCCGACGTCCTTGGGGTCGATGGGCAGGTACGGGACGGCCCACTCGATGTCGTCGACCGTCTTGCCCTGCTCGGCCGCGCCGGCCTCCATCGCCTCGAACCCCTTCTTGATGGCGTCCTGGTGGGAGCCGGAGAAGGCGGTGTAGACCAGGTCGCCCGCGTAGGGGTGGCGCGGGTGGATCTGCATCTGGTTGCAGTACTCGGCGGTGCGGCGGATCTCGTCGATCTGCGAGAAGTCGATCTGCGGGTCGACGCCCTGGGAGAACAGGTTCATGCCCAGGGTCACCAGGTCGACGTTGCCGGTGCGCTCGCCCTGCCCGAACAGGCAGCCCTCGATGCGGTCCGCCCCGGCCATGATCGCCAGTTCGGCGGCGGCGACGGCCGTGCCGCGGTCGTTGTGCGGGTGGACGGACAGGCAGATGTGCTCGCGGCGGGACAGGTTCCGCGACATCCACTCGAACCGGTCGGCGTGGGTGGAGGGCGTCGAGCGCTCGACGGTCGCGGGCAGGTTGAGGATGATCTCGCGGCCGGCCTCGGGCTGCCAGACGTCCATGACGCCCTCGCAGACCTCCAGCGCGAAGTCCAGCTCGGTGTCGGTGAAGATCTCCGGGCTGTACTGGTAACCGAAGACCGTGTCGTCGCCCAGGATCTTGTCGGCGTACTCGACCACCAGCCGGGTGCCGTCCACCGCGATCTGCTTGACCTGCTCACGGGTGCCGCGGAAGACGACGCGGCGGAAGGTGGGCGCGGTGGCGTTGTACAGGTGCACGGTGGCCTTGTGCGCGCCGCGCAGCGACTCGACGGTGCGCTCGATCAGCTCTTCGCGGGCCTGGGTGAGGACGGAGATCGTCACGTCCTCGGGGATCGCGCCCTCCTCGATGATCGACCGTACGAAGTCGAAGTCGGTCTGCCCGGAGGAGGGGAAGCCGACCTCGATCTCCTTGTATCCCATGCGGACCAGCAGGTCGAACATCTCGCGCTTGCGCACCGGGGACATCGGGTCGATCAGCGCCTGATTGCCGTCCCGCAGATCGGTGGACAGCCAGCGCGGCGCGGCGGTGATGCGGTTGTTCGGCCAGGTGCGGTCGGGGATGTCGACGGCCTCGTACGGGCCGTACTTGTGGATCGGCATGCCCGAAGGCTTCTGCGTGACCGTCGCGGCGGTAATGGGGGTGGGACGGCCTACGGCGCGCTGACCGGGATTGTCGGACGTGCTCATGATGCGTGGGCTCCTCTGATGTCCGCTCGGACGAAAGTCCATGGGGCGGCCGACGGGGCGTAATCACCGCAACACCGAACTCCGCGGGGAGGGGGTCGGCCTACGACTACAGGCCCTCGCCGCGGCAGCTAAGAAGAAGCAGCCCGAAACGCATGATGTCCAGAAGCGTAACCGAGACGCGCGCGGCGTGGGGCCCCGTATCACTATGCGGACCACGGCATCCCGCGCGGAGGAATGTCCATCAACCACTCGATTTCATCAATCACGACCGCAAGGCGTGACAAGCGGTGGACACAGTGCGACATTGCCTGGATGGATGTCAACGCGAACTCCCGCAGCCGCGGTGTCTTCTGCACGATCGTGCCGCCGCATGTCCTCGACAAGCTCTCCCAAGCCGAGGACTCCGCCCTCGCCGACCCCGCCCGCCGCACCCTGGAGCGGGACGCCCTGGAGCGCACGCGCCGCCGGATCACCACCGTCCGCGGGATCGCCGCCCCCACCCTGGAGGGCACGCCCTCCGACCGGCCCCAGCGCACCATCTACGACTCCCAGCACCAGGACGCGCTGCCGGGCAAGAAGGTGCGCGGCGAGGGCGACACGGCCACCTCGGACGAGTCGGTGACCCGCGCGTACAACGGGCTGGGCGCGACCTTCGAGCTGTTCCTCAAGGTCTACGGCCGCCACTCGATCGACGACGCGGGCCTCGCGCTGGACGCGAGCGTCCACTACAGCCAGGACTACAACAACGCCTTCTGGAACGGCGAGCAGATGGTCTTCGGCGACGGTGACGGCGAGGTCTTCCTCGACTTCACCATCCCCGTCGACGTCATGGCCCATGAGCTGACCCACGGCGTCACCCAGTACACCGCCAACCTGGACTACTTCGGCCAGTCCGGGGCGCTCAACGAGTCGATGTCCGACGTCTTCGGCTCGCTCGTCAAGCAGCACGCGCTGGGCCAGAGCGCCGACGAGGCCGACTGGCTGATCGGGGCCGGGCTGCTCGCGGAGCGGGTCACCGGGGTGGCCCTGCGCTCGATGAAGGCCCCGGGCACGGCGTACGACGACGACGTCCTCGGCAAGGACCCGCAGCCGGGCACGATGGACGACTACGTGCGCACCTCACGTGACAACGGCGGCGTCCACATCAACTCCGGCATCCCCAACCACGCCTTCTACCTGGCCGCCACGGCCCTCGGCGGGAACGCGTGGGAGAAGGCCGGGCGGGTCTGGTACGACGTCCTGACCGGCGGCGAGCTGTCCTCCGACGCGCAGTTCGCCGACTTCGCCCGGCTCACGGTGGCCGCGGCGCAGGCCCGCTACGGCGACGGCGAGGAGCGGGACGCGGTGCGGGAGGCCTGGGAAGGCGTCGGAATCACCGATCTGGACGCGCGCTGATCCTCACCCTCGGGGTACTGATGGACCTATGCGTATCTCCGTGACCCGCTCCGGCGGATTCGCCGGAATCGAGCGCCGGGCCGATCTGGACACCACCGGACGGCCCGACGCCACCCATCTGTCCGCCCTGGCCCACCAGGCCGTCGAATCCGGCGCCCCGGCGGCCACGCGCGGCGTCCCGGACGGCTTCCACTACGAGATCACGGTGGACGGCCGCACGGTCCACGCCGCGGACCCCCACCTCAGCGACGCCCAGCGCGAGCTGGTGCGGACGGTCCTGAAGGAGGGCACGTAGCGCGCGGGCGCCTACGGAAGCCCCGCTCTCAGAAACCCCGCTCTCAGAAACCCCGCTCTCAGAAACCCAGCCGCCGCAGCTGCTTCGGGTCGCGCTGCCAGTCCTTGGCGACCTTCACATGAAGGTCCAGGAAGACCGGCGTCCCGAGCAGCGCCTCGATGTGCTTGCGGGACTTGGAGCCGACGTCCTTCAGGCGGCGGCCCTTCGGGCCGATGATGATGCCCTTCTGGCTGGGGCGCTCGATGTACAGGTTGGCGTGGATGTCCAGCAGCGGCTTGTCCGCCGGGCGGTCCTCGCGCGGCAGCATTTCCTCCACGACCACCGCGATTGAGTGCGGCAGCTCGTCCCGTACGCCCTCCAGGGCCGCCTCGCGGATCAGCTCGGCGACCATCACCTGCTCCGGCTCGTCGGTGAGGTCGCCCTCGGGGTAGAGGGCCGGGCCCTCGGGGAGCAGCGGGACGAGCAGATCGGCCAGCAGGCCCACCTGCTGGTCGCCGACGGCCGAGACCGGGACGATCTCGGCCCACTCGATGCCCAGTTCCTTGCCGAGCCGGTCGATGGCCAGGAGCTGCTGGGCCAG
Organism: Streptomyces sp. NPDC007983; assembly: GCF_042958345.1. Classification (NCBI taxonomy): domain Bacteria; kingdom Bacillati; phylum Actinomycetota; class Actinomycetes; order Kitasatosporales; family Streptomycetaceae; genus Streptomyces; species Streptomyces sp. NPDC007983. The sequence goes on along the minus strand of NZ_JBIBJI010000014.1, from coordinate 193,885 downwards.
TTGCTCGGACTCGACCAGGTCGGTCTTGGTGACGATCGCGACCTTGGGCGTCTTCTTGATCCCGGCCAGCTCGGCGGCGATGAAGCGGTCGCCGGGGCCCAGCTTCTGGTCGGCGGGCAGACAGAAGCCGATGACGTCGACCTCGGCCCAGGTGGTCCGTACGACGTCGTTCAGCCGCTCGCCGAGCAAGGTGCGCGGCTTGTGCAGACCGGGGGTGTCGACGAGCACCAGCTGTGCGTCGGGGCGGTGCACGATGCCACGCACGGTGTGCCGGGTGGTCTGCGGGCGGTTGGAGGTGATCGCGACCTTCGTCCCCACCAGCGCGTTGGTCAGGGTCGACTTGCCCGCGTTGGGGCGGCCGACGAAGCAGGCGAAACCCGAGCGGTGCGGGGTCTCCCGCTGCTCGGTCGGGGACGGAGTACCGGCAGTCATGGCCACCATTCTCCCCGATGCCCCGCCCCGCTCCGACCAGCAGTCCACCCGCCCCGCCCCCGGGGCGGTGGATCAGACGGGCAGTGTGGTGCGCAGGGTGCCGTCGGTGCCCGCCAGCAGGAGGGGGGTTCCGGCCCCGCCGAGGTCGCGTACGGCCGCGCGGTCCTCGTCCGAGGCGGTCTCCGCCTCGGTCACCACGGCCGCGGCCTCCAGCGACTTCGCGCCGCTGGCGACCGCCATCGCGACGGCGGTGCGCACCGCGCTGAGCCGGAGCGAGTCGAGGGCGACGGTGCCGGCGACGTACGTACGGCCCGTCTCGTCGCGTACGGCGGCGCCCTCCGCGACGCCGTTGCGGGCCCGCGCGGAGCGGGCCAGCGTGATGATCTTGCGGTCTTCGGGGTCCAGCTGCGCTGCATCGCTCATACGGATGAGCATAGGACGAGGCTCTGACAGGGCACTGACCGGGCGTGACACCGGTTGTGCGGCTCGCGGGCGCACGCACCGCGGGCGCGCATGGGCCCGCGCCGGGCCGCAGTGGCGACGGCCCGGCGCGGGGGTACGGGATCCGCTACGGGAGCAGCGGCACGGGCTGGAACGTCAGCGAGGCCGACGCCGTGGCCGGGCTGAGGCCCGGGGCACCCGCGAAGGTGGCCGTGTACGTGGTGGCGGTCAGCACCGTCGGCGGGACGGTGACATTGGTCAGCGTCGCCGTGCCGGAGGCGTTGGTGACCGCGCTGCCCAGGACGACCGGGCCCACCGCGGTGTTGGCCCTGAAGGTGATGGTCTGGCCGGGGACGGGGTTGTTGGACTGGTCCTTGAGGGTGGCGCTGAGGGTCGGGATGACGAACTGGCCGTTGAACCGCAGCCGGATGAGGGCCGGGGTGGCGGTCAGGGTCGTGGTCGCCCCGCCGGACACGGTCTGGGTGAGCGACCCGGTCGACGGGCTGTAGCAGCTGTCGCCGCTGTAGGTGGCGGTGACGGTGTGCGAGCCGGTGGTGAGCGCGTTGGTGCTCACGGTCGCCTGTCCGGCCCCGTTGAGCGTTCCGGTCAGGGTCGGGCCGCCGCTGATCACGAACGTGACGGTGCCGGTCGGGGTGCCGGTCCCCGGCGCCACCGGGGCCACGGTGGCGGTGAAGGCCACCGTCTGGCCGGGGGCGGAGGGGTTGGGGGTGGAGGTGACCGTGGTGGTGGTGCTGGTCATGTTCACCGTGGCCGTACCGGTGGCCGTCGACCCCGCGACGCCGGTGCTTCCCGCGTACGTGGCGGTGACCGTGTGCGTACCCACGCCGAGCCCGGTGGTGGTCACACAGGCCTGACCGCTCGCGTTGAGTGTTCCGGTCAGGGTGGGGCCACCGCTGATCGCGAAGGTGACGGTGCCGTTCGGGGTGCAGGTGCCCGGGGACGCGACCGTCACCTGGGCGCAGATCGTCACGGACTGGCTGCACACGGACGGGTTGGGCGTGATCGTCAGCGCCGTCGAGGAGGTGGCCTGGTTGACGGTGACCGAGCCGGTGCCCGTGGAGGGCGCGACGCCGCCGCCTCCCCCGTAGGTCGCCGTCACCGTGTGGGTGCCGACGGGGATGGCGCTGGTGGAGACGCAGGCCTGGCCGGTGGCGCCGACCGTGGCCGTGAGGGTCGGGCCGCCCGAGATCACGAAGGTCACCGTGCCGGTCGGGGCGCAGGTGCCCGGCGGCACGGTCGCCACCTGGGCGCAGATCGTCACCGGCTGGCCGCAGACCGACGGGGAGGGCGTCACGGACACCGTGGTGGTGGACGACGCCGGGTTCACCGTGACCGGGGTCGAGGCGGTCGAGCCCGCGACGCCGGAGTCCCCCGCGTAGGTGGCCGTGACCGTGTGCGTGCCGACCGGGATCGCGCCGGTGGTCACGCAGGCCATGCCGGTGCCGTCCAGGGTCGCCGTGAGCGTCGGACCGCCCGAGATCACGAACGTCACGGTCCCGGTCGGGACGCAGGTGCTGGGCGGAGCCACCGTCACCTGGGCGCAGATGGTGACCGCCCCGCCGCATACGGACGGGCTCGGCGACACCGACAGCGACAGCGCGGACGTGCCCTGGGCGACGGTGACCGTCCCGGTGCCCGAGGAGCCCGCGACGCCGGTGTCGCCCGCGTACGTGGCGGTCACCGTGTGCGTGCCGACGGGGATGGCGCTGGTGGTCACGCACGCCTGACCGGTGCCGTTCACCGTCGCCGTCAGCGTCGGGCCGCCCGCGACCACGAAGGTCACCGTGCCGGTCGGCATACAGGTGCCGGGGGCCACGGTCGTCACCTGCGCGCACAGGGTCACCGGCTCACCGCACACGGCGGGCAGGGAGGGGAGAACCGTGGTGGTCGACGCCGCCTGGCCCACCGTCACGGTCGTGGTCCCCGTGGAGCCCGCGACGCCGGTGTTGCCCCCGTAGGTGGCCGTGACGGTGTGCGTCCCCACGGGAATCGCACTGGTCCGT
>NZ_JBIBJI010000014.1:0-190895 GCF_042958345.1 Streptomyces sp. NPDC007983 | reverse complement strand
GGTCGTCACGCACGCCTGGCCGCTCGCGTCGAGCGTCCCGGTCAGCGTCGGACCGCCCGCGACCACGAACGTCACCGTACCGGTCGGCGTACAGGTGCTGGGCGCTCCGGTCGTCACCTGCGCGCACAGGGTCACCGACTCACCGCACACCGACGTGGCGGGGGACACCGTGACGGTCGTGGTCGACGTTCCCTGGCCGACCGTGACCGTTCCTGTGCCCGTCGAGCCCACGACGTTGGTGTTGCCCCCGTAGGTGGCCGTGACGGTGTGCGTCCCCACCGGGATGGCACTGGTCGTCACGCACGCCTGGCCGCTCGCGTCGAGCGTCCCGGTCAGCGTCGGACCGCCCGCGACCACGAACGTCACCGTACCGGTCGGCGTACAGGTGCCGGGTGCCACGGTCGCCACCTGGGCGCAGATCGTCACCGGCTCACCGCACACCGGCGCGGCGGGGGACACCGTGACGGTCGTGGTCGAGGACGCCGGGTTGATGGTGAGCGGCGTCAAGGGCGAGTTGGACGCGGCGAAGTTGGTGTCGCCGTTGTAGAACACGGCGACCTGGTGAGTGCCCACGCTCAGGGCGGGGACGGTGACGGAGGCGTTCCCGGAGGCGTCGAGGGTCCCGGTCACCGTGGGCCCGTCCGCGCTGATGATGAAGGTGACCGTACCGGTGGGTGTGCCGCTGCCCGGGGGCACCGCCGCCACGTTGGCGGTCAGCGTCACGGTCTCTCCACAGACGGGCGCCGGCGGGGTGAAGGTGACGGTGGTGATGGTCGCCGCCTGGTTGACCTGCTGGATGGTCGTGCCGGACGAATTGTCCAGCGGGTCGGTGGCGTTGACGAAGTTCGCCGTGACCACATGGGAGCCGACGGCGAGCGACGAGTCGGTCACGCTGGCCGTGCCGGAGTCGGGCCCGGTGGGAGTGAGCGTCACGGGGCCGATGGTCGGTCCGCCGGTGATGACGAAGGTCACGTCACCGAACGGAGCGGTGCCGGCGGTGATGCCGGTGACGGTGGCGGTGTAGGTGACGGATTGGCCGAAGATGGAGGGATTTGGTGTGGAAGTCACCGTGGTGGTGGACATGGAGACGGCCGCCCTTCCTGTTCTCAGGGGGAGGTGAGCCGCCCGGCTCCGCGCGGCGTGTACGCCGCGCGGAGCCACGGCCTCTGTCCGGGGGTGCCCATACGGCCGACCTGCCTACGTCGGAACGACAAGCCGGCTGTCCCCCGACAGGGGTATGGGCGGCCCACCGGTCGGTATCTGCAAGTAAGCCGGTGCCTACGGCAGATGGGCCAGACCGCAGAGGGGGAATGCATCCGTATGGCGCAGCGCGCCCCCGCGCTTCCGTGCGCCGCCCCGCGCGGGCGTGATACGGGCCGCCCCCGCGCCCCCGGACGCCTCCCCCTCGTCCCCGGGGGCCCTACGACTCGGCCGCCGCCGTCTCCCGCACCGGCTCCACCAGCACCGTCACGATGCGGTTGCGGCGGCCCGCCGGGGATTCGGCGGTCAGCCGCAGCGCCTTCAGGGCCGGGTCGGTGCCGCCCTCGGGGATGTCGACCTGGGCCGTGGCGCCCGCGATCGGCACGCGGCCCAGCGACTTGGCGAGCAGCCCGCCCACCGTCTCGACGTCCTCGTCCTCCAGGGCCGTGCCGTACAGCTCGCCGAGGTCACCGAGGCCGAGCCGGGCGGTGACCCGGTGGGTGCCGTCGCCGAGGTCCTCGACGGGCGGCAGTTCGCGGTCGTACTCGTCGGTGATCTCGCCGACGATCTCCTCGAGGATGTCCTCGATGGTGACGATTCCGGCCGTGCCGCCGTACTCGTCGATCACCACGGCCACATGGTTGCGCTCCTGCTGCATCTCGCGCAGCAGGTCGCCCGCGTTCTTGGTGTCGGGGACGAAGGCGGCGGGCCGCATGGCGGTGGAGACCAGCTCGGACTCGGACTCCCGGTTGATGTGCGTCTTGCGGACCAGGTCCTTCAGATAGACGATCCCGACGATGTCGTCCTCGTTCTCCCCGGTGACCGGGATCCGGGAGAAGCCGGAGCGCAGCGCGAGGGTGAGCGCCTGCCGGATGGTCTTGAAGCGCTCGATGGCCACCAGATCGGTGCGCGGCACCATCACCTCGCGCACCAGGGTGTCGCCCAGCTCGAAGACGGAGTGCACCATGCGCCGCTCGTCGTCCTCGATCAGCGACTCCTGCTCGGCGAGGTCGACCAGCGCGCGCAGCTCGGCCTCGGAGGCGAACGGGCCCTTCCGGAAGCCCTTTCCGGGCGTGAGCGCGTTGCCGAGGAGGATCAGCAGCGGCGGGATGGGGCCCATGATCCGGGCCAGCGGGATCAGCACATAGGCGGCGACGGTCGCGGTGTTGAGCGGATGCTGGGCGCCGATGGTGCGCGGTGAGACACCGACCGCCACGTACGACACCAGGACCATCACGCCGATCGCGACGGTCAGTGCCTTCCAGGTCTCCGGGAACGCGTGCACACAGGCGAACGTGACGACGGCCCCCGCCGCCACCTCGCAGGCGACGCGCACCAGCAGCGCCACGTTGAGGTAGCGGGTGGGGTCCTCGGCGACCAGCATCAGCTTGGCGCTGCCCCGCCGCCCGTTGCGCACCGCTTCCTCGGCGCGGAACCGGGTGGTGCGGGCGAGGCCCGCCTCGGCGCAGGCCGCCAGCCAGGCGACCACCACCAGCAGGACCGCCGCCGTGAGGAGCTGCCCGTTCATCGTGTGGTGGGGGCCGGGGAGGGCCCGGTCAGACCGTACTCGGCCCGCCAGCCGTCGATGATCGCCGCCTGGAGGCCGAACATCTCGGCGCGCTCGTCCGGCTCCTCGTGGTCGTAGCCGAGGAGGTGGAGGACGCCGTGGACGGTGAGCAGTTGCAGCTCCTCGTCCATGGAGTGCCCGGTCGGCGCCTCCTCCCCCTGCTTCTTGGCCACGTCGGGGCAGAGCACGATGTCACCGAGGAGGCCCTGCGGGGGCTCCTCGTCGTCCTTGACGGGCGGCCGCAGCTCGTCCATCGGGAAGGACATGACATCGGTCGGCCCCGGCAGGTCCATCCACTGGATGTGGAGCTGCTCCATGGCGTCGGCGTCGACGACGATCAGCGACAGCTCGGAGAGCGGGTGGATTCGCATCCGGGCCAGGGCGTAGCGGGCGACGTCCAGGATCGCGCGCTCGTCGATGTCCGTACCGGATTCGTTGTTGACGTCGATCGCCATGGGGTGGTTCGTCTTTTCTCGGGGTTCTCGGAGTGCTCGGGTCTGCTCGGTCTGCTCGGGGAGGGTCACCGCCCGTTGCGGCTGTCGTACTGCTCGTACGCGTCGACGATGCGGCCGACCAGCTTGTGCCGGACCACGTCCTTGCTGGTGAGCAGGGAGAAGTGGACGTCTTCGACGCCGTCCAGGATCTCCCGCACCTGGCGCAGACCGCTCTTGGTCCCGCCCGGGAGGTCGACCTGGGTGACGTCACCCGTGATCACGATCTTCGAGTCGAAGCCGAGCCGGGTGAGGAACATCTTCATCTGCTCGGGGTTCGTGTTCTGGGCCTCGTCGAGGATGATGAACGCGTCGTTGAGCGTCCGGCCGCGCATGTACGCCAGCGGGGCGACCTCGATCGTGCCCGCGGCCATCAGGCGCGGGATGGAGTCGGGGTCGAGCATGTCGTGCAGCGCGTCGTACAGGGGCCGCAGATACGGGTCGATCTTCTCGTAGAGCGTGCCCGGGAGGAAGCCGAGCCGCTCCCCCGCCTCGACCGCGGGCCGGGTCAGGATGATCCGGTTGACCTGCTTGGACTGCAGGGCCTGGACCGCCTTGGCCATGGCGAGGTAGGTCTTGCCGGTACCGGCGGGGCCGATGCCGAAGACAACGGTGTGCTTGTCTATCGCGTCGACATAGCGCTTCTGGTTGAGCGTCTTGGGGCGGATGGTGCGGCCGCGGTTGGAGAGGATGTTCTGCGTGAGCACCTCGGCGGGCGTCTCGGCCGCCTCGCCCTCGCCGTTCTCGGCTGCGCGCAGCATGGAGATGGAGCGCTCCACCGCGTCCTCCGTCATCGGTTGACCGGTGCGGAGCACCAGCATCATCTCATCGAACAGACGCTGGACCAGGGCGACTTCCTCAGGGTCCCCGGTCGCGCTGACTTCGTTGCCCCGGACATGGATATCGGTCGACGGGAACGCCTTTTCGATCACACGCAGCAGCGAGTCACCGGACCCCAGGACCATGACCATCGGATGCTTGGTCGGGACCGTGAACTGCGCATGCGCCTGCGGTGCTGTGGTTGGTTGCGTCATGGGCTCGGCTCTGCGGCCTGCTCCTACCTCCTGCGACAAGGGTTCTCGCTGCTCGACAACCTTGAGATACCAGGGTACGACGGGCCACCGACAACACCCGAGTGCTTTTGCTCCCTTCCCTTCATCACACCGGGCCCCGATCGCTTGCGCGCCTGGTACGGGGCAGGGGTGTTCACGCCCGGCGGAAGCCGATCGTGGGGACCGCCCGGCGCAGGAGGCTCGGGCGGGCGGCGGTGGGCAGCAGACGGTCGAGGAAGACGTAGCGGCGCAGCGCGCTCGGGGCCTGGTCGTCGTAGGAGCGGGCGTGCTGCCACCAGGCGCCGATCTCGCACCAGCCGGGCGCGGAGAGCGAGCCGCCGAACTCCTGGACGGACAGCGCGGCGGTCAGCCCGGCGAACGCGAGCCGGTCGGCGAGCGGCCACTCGGCGAGGGTGCCGGTGACGAATCCCGCGACGAACACGTCCCCGGCGCCGGTCGGGTCCAGGGCCTCCACGGCGATCGCGGGCACCTCGGCGGTCTCGCCGGTGCGGCCGTCCACCGCGTACGCCCCCTCCGAGCCGAGCGTGACCACGGCGAGCGGCACCCGGTCGGCGAGCGCGCGGGCGGCGGCGCGCGGGCAGTCGGTGCGGGTGTAGGACATCGCCTCGGCCGCGTTGGGCAGGAACGCCTCGCAGTGCTCCAGGTCGGCGAGGTCCGCCGGGTCCCAGCGGCCGGTGTCGTCCCAGCCGACGTCCGCGAAGATCCGGCTGCCGTGCCGGGCGGCCTCGGCGACCCACTCCTCCCGGCGGCCGGGCACGAGGGAGGCGATGGCGGCCCGGGCCGGGGGCGGGCAACTGGGCGCGGGCTCCTCGGGCGGCGGCGCCTCGTGGCCGTGGCTGACCATCGTGCGCTCCCCCTCGTACGCCATGGAGACGGTCACCGGGGAGTGCCAGCCGGGGATGGTGCGGGACAGCGACAGATCGATGCCCTCGCCGCGCTCCAGCGCGTCCCGGCAGTAGTCGCCGTAGTGGTCGTCGCCGAAGGCGGCGGCGAGCGAGGTGCGCAGCCCCAGCCGGGCCAGCGCGGTGGCCATGTTGGCGACGCCGCCGGGGCTGGACCCCATGCCACGGGCCCAGGACTCGGTGCCGCGGACGGGCGCGGAGTCCAGGCCGGTGAAGATGATGTCGAGGAAGACGGTGCCGGTGAGATAGACGTCACAGCCCGGGTCGCCGGGGTCGCGGACGGCCGCCAGGGGATCGAGCAGGGGGCGGCAGGGCGATGGCTGGTCAACGTCGTGTGTCGTCACCGTGTGCTCCCAGGTAGGTCCGTTCTGTTCCGTTGCTGCCGTTCTGCGTCGCCGTTCTGTCCTGTGCCGCTGTCCGGTTCGGTCGCGGCTGCCGGGACGGATGCGGCCAGTGTGCCCGATGGCACCCGCCCCGCGGCGGGATGACGGCGCTAGCGCCGCTTCGGCACGGCCACGCTCATCAGGTCCTGGGCTACGGTCAGCTCCCCCTCGAAGCCCGCCGCCCGCGCCTGGCGCTCGAACTCGGCCGGGTCGCCGTAGCGCTGCGAGAAGTGCGTGAGCACCAGGTGGCGTACGCCTGCCCCGGCCGCGATCCGGGCCGCCTGCCCGGCCGTCAGATGGCCGTGCTCGGTGGCCAGCGGCTCGTCCTCGTCCAGGAACGTCGACTCGATCACCAGCAGATCGCAGCCCTCCGCCAGCCGCTCCGCCCCCTCGCACAGCCGGGTGTCCATGATGAACGCGAACCGCTGGCCGCGCCGGACCTCGCTGACCTCCTCCAGCGTGACCGTGCGCCCGTCCCGCAGAAACGCGCCCTCCCGCTGGAGCCTGCCGACCTCGGGCCCGCGCACCCCGTGCGCCGCGAGCCGCTCCGGCAGCATCCGGCGGCCGTCGGGCTCGACGAGGCGATAGCCGTAGGACTCGACCGGGTGCGAGAGCCGGACCGCCTCCAGGGCGTACGCGGGGGTACGGGCGATCACCTCGCCGTCACCGCTGACCGGCCGCTCGGTCAGCCGCACCGTCTCGCGGTAGGCCGTGGCGTACCGCAGCCGGTCGAAGAAGCGCTGTCCGCTCGCCGGGTAGTGCGCGGTCACCGGATGGGGGACCCGGTCGAGGTTGATCCGCTGGATGACTCCGGCGAGCCCCAGCGAGTGGTCCCCATGGAAGTGGGTGACGCAGATCCGGTTGATGTCATGGGCGGCGACCCCGGCCCGCAGCATCTGCCGCTGCGTACCCTCGCCGGGGTCGAACAGCACGCCCTCGCCGTCCCAGCGCAGCAGATAGCCGTTGTGGTTGCGGTGCCGGGTCGGCACCTGGCTCGCGGTGCCGAGGACGACCAGTTCGCGCGCGGACAACGGGACTACCCGGGGGGCCAGTTGAGGCCGCGGCCGCCCAGGACGTGGGCATGCGCGTGGAAGACGGTCTGACCGGCGCCCGAGCCCGTGTTGAACACCACCCGGAATCCGGTGCCGTCGATCTTCTCGTCGGCGGCGACCGCGCTCGCCTCGCACAGTATGTCCGCGGCGATCCGCGGCTCGGCGGCCGCCAGGGACGCGGCGTCCGGATAGTGCGCCTTGGGGATCACCAGGACATGCGTCGGGGCCTGGGGGTTGATATCGCGGAAGGCGACGGTGGTGTCCGTCTCACGGACGACGGTCGCCGGCACCTCCCCCGAGACAATCTTGCAGAACAGGCAGTCGGCCTGCGGTTCTCCCGCCACGAATGGCTCCTCACGGATCGTCGGCTGGATCATCGGCACTTACGGATCATCAAGGCTTTCGGACGGGATGCTACCGGGCCTCCCGCAGGGCGGCCCGCTCGAACCAGATGGTGATCAAGGGCGGCACCCAGCCCGCGTGCGTGAGCACCTGGAGGAACACCCGGTCCGTCCACGGGACGGTCACGATCAGCACCGCGCACACCGTGCACCACACCGCCTCGTACAGCGAGACCTTCGCCCAGAACTCCCGCCGCACCAGCGACCGGACGCCCAGCTTGGCGCCCTGCGGCAGCTTGCGGTACGCGCGCCAGGCGCCCAGCGCCCAGACGACGCCCATCACGGCGAGCGCGTAGAGCCTGGTCCCGAGGGGCGCGGGCAGCGCGGACGGATCGTCCCCGGTGGGGAAGACCCGTGCGGCCAGTACGGCGATCAGCAGGCACAGCAGGGCGAGCCAGCGGGTGCCGCGCAACATCCTGAACAGCGTCCCCTCAAGCCCCTTGCGCAGCCCCTGGTCGCCCGGGGCGGCGGCCAGCGCCTGGGCGTACCCCTCGGCGACCTCCGGAAGCTTGGCCTCCTTCGCGGCCGCCTTGCGGGTGGCCAGCTCCTGCAGCGCCCAGGCGTTGGACGGGTCGAGGCGCAGCACCTCGCGCACCGCCTGTTCGCACACATCGTGCCGTCCCATGGCCAGGGCGGCCTTCCACAGGGCGCGGTGCGTCGAGGTCTCCTCCGGGCCGAGCCGCACCGCGGTCACCGCCGCCTCGTACGACTGCGGCCAGCGGTCGGCCGGGTAGATGAGCGCCTCGGAGAGCGCCACGTACCCCATCCAGTGATCCGGGATGACGCGGATCGCCTCGCGGGCGGCGGCGACCGACTCGTCCGAGCGGCCGAGGCGGCGCAGGGCGAACGAGCGGAACCGGTGCGCGCTGAAGTCCTCGGGGGCGCGGCGCAGGGCCTCCTCGGTGGCGCGCAGGGCGTCCTCGAAGTCCCTGGTGCTGTTGTGGCACGCGGCCATCCGCACCCAGGCCCGGACGTCGTCCGGATCGGTGGCCAGACGGCGGGCCAGCAGCTCCCTGGCCTGATCGAACCGTTCGAGTTCGATCAGCGCGGCCGCCTGGGCCGTCAGCGGGTGCTCGGTGCCGGTCTCGCTCATGTACGTCCCCCGTTCCTGTCCCCGTCGTCCCTGTCCCCGTTGGGGGGGTCACAGCATGCGCTTCTGCTTGAGATAGGCCAGCAGATCGTCGTACGTACCGCCCTCGTTGGCGAACTGGGCCACGTTGCGCGCGGTGTCGAACCACGGGCGGGTCGAGGGCCGCACCTGCCCCAGCGCGGCCATCAGATCGTCCTGGCCGATCATCCGGACCTGTCCGGTCCGTACGGAGTCCATCAGCGCCCGCTCGGCCGCCGTCTCGCACAGGTACTTCAGGTCCGCGCCGGAGAAGCCGTCGGTCCGCTTGGCCAGCTTGCGCACGTCGACGCCCGCGATCGGGCGGTCCTGCAGGTGGTGGCGGAGGATCGCCTCACGCGCGGGCTGGTCGGGCGGCAGCACCAGCAGGGTGCGGTCGAGGCGGCCGGGGCGGCGCAGCGCGCCGTCCACGTCCCAGGGGTGGTTGGTGGCGGCCAGCACGAACAGCCCCTCGTTGGCGTCCGCGTCGACCCCGTCCAGCTCGGCCAGCAGCTGGTTGACGGTGGTGCGCAGCCCGCTGTGGCGGAGCTGGCTGCGCTTGGCGCCCAGGGCGTCCAGCTCGTCCAGGAAGAGCACGCAGGGGGCGCTGCGGCGGGCGGTCTGGAACAGCTCGCGCATGTTCCGTTCGGAGTTCCCGATCCACATGTCGAGCACGTCGCTGATGCTGACCGACATGAAGTGGGCGCCCAGTTCCCCGGCCACGGCGCGCGCGATGTACGTCTTGCCGCAGCCGGGCGGCCCGTACATCAGCAGCCCGCCGCGCAGGCTCTTGCCGTACAGCTTGCGCAGCTCGGGGTTGCGCATGGGGGCGAGGAAGGCGGCGTCCAGGCGCTGTTTGACCTCGTCCATGCCGCCGATGTCGGCCAGGCGCACGCCGGTGCGCTCCACCTCCCACGCGGAGGTCTCCCCGGGGTCGTCGGAGCCGTCGGCGGCCAGCGGCTGGTGCGGTTCGGGTGCGTCAGGGGTTTCCGGCGTCTCGACGAAGCGTGGGGGGACGACGTCCGCCAACTCGCCCTCGGCCCGCCGCCAGTCGTAGGAACCGCGTCCGGAGGAACCGCGTCCGGACGCGGGGCCGGGGGCGCCTCGCGGCGGCGCGGGCGGGGCCGCCGGGGCGGGAACGCGCGGGTCCGCCGGGGCGGGGGCGGGCGGGGCCGGGGCCGTGACGGCGCGCGCCATCAGGGCCTGCGCTTCGGCGTTCCCGGGGTCGCGCTGAAGGGCCGCCGCGATCTGGGATATCGCGTCCTGCCCGTGCCCGCCCTCCAGCAACAGCCCGGCCAGGTGCAGCCGCAGGGGTACGTCGTCCGGGGCGGCGGCGACGGCCGCACGGAGGCTCTGGATCAGCGGTGACTCGTCCGGCATGGCCCACAGCTTATGCGGGCCCTATTTGCCGGGTGCGGTGGTCCTCCGGTCCCAGGGGTGGGTGGGGGTGGCCCCGTCCGGGGGGTGGGTGCGGGCCGGCGTGGGGCTCCCGGTGTCGTCGCCGCCGTCGCACTCGCCGATGACGTTGGCCTCGAACACCTTGGCTCCCGCGATCTTGCCGGTCAGATCGCCGCGTACGCAGTGGTTCTTGCGCACATAGGTCACCCTGCCGCCGATGCCGATGGCCTTGTCGTCCTCGGTCCTGCCGCGGCAGTTCACGGTGGCGTCCGTGGTGCCCGAGTCACCGGTGCCGGAAGCCGAGGCCCCGGCGGTGGGGCGGGTCTTGAGGTCCGCGTTGCAGGTCAGCCAGCGCACCCCGACGCCGCCCCGCTCCAGGGCGGAGGTGCCGACCTTGTCCGTGGTGATCGATACGGCGATCGCGGTGACCCCGCCGTCCCTCGGCTCACACCCCGTGGCCGCGACGGCCGCGGCCACCGCGGCCACGGCCGCCAGCAGCGGCCGCCTGTGCCGCACATGATGGCTCAATACCCCCATAGGGGACAGGTTCCCATCGCGCGCGGCGAACCGGAAGACCATCGTCGGCCACGTGGCGCCCCCTAGCCCCAGCGGCCGGTGCGCCCCAACAGCAGTGCGGCGGCGGCCGTTCCGGCCGTGGAGGTGCGCAGGACGCTCGGGCCCAGCCGGTAGGGTCGTGCGCCCGCCGCGGCGAAGGCCGCCAACTCCTCGGGCGAGACGCCCCCTTCGGGGCCAACGACGAGCACGATGTGGCCCTCGTGGGGCAGTCGGGCCGTGGCCAGGGGGTCGCTGCCCTCCTCGTGGAGCACGGCCGCGAGGTCGGCATCGGCGAGAAATCGAGCAACCTCCTTGGTCGTCATCGCGTCCGCGACCTCCGGGAAGGTCAGCCGACGGGACTGCTTGCCCGCCTCGCGCGCGGTCGACCGCCACTTGCCGAGCGCCTTCTGCCCGCGCTCGCCCTTCCATTGGGTGATGCAGCGGGCGGCCGCCCACGGGACGATCGCGTCGACGCCCGTCTCGGTCATGGTCTCCACGGCCAGCTCGCCGCGGTCGCCCTTGGGCAGCGCCTGGACGACGGTGATCCGCGGGTTCGGCGCCGCCTCGTGGCGTACGCCGTCGACCTCGACCAGCAGCCGGTCCTTGCCCTCGACGGCCGCCACGGTGCCCGAGACGCCCGTACCGGCGCCGTCCGTGAGGATCACGGCCTCACCGGCCCGCAGGCGCTTCACCGACACCGCGTGCCGTCCCTCGGGGCCGTCGAGCGCGATACGGGCCCCTGTGGCCGCTCCCGCAAGGGAGTCGGCCACGAACACGGGGGCGGTCACGACACCACGCCTCGCGGGCCCTGGAGCCCGTGCGTGGCCCCCGCCGCGTCCAGTTCGGCGGCCAGGGTCTCCACCAGCCGCGCGGCGGGCAGGTCGCGCGCCAGCCGGTGTCCCTGTCCGGCCCACAGCGCCATCGCCTGCTGATCGCCCTCCTTGGCCGCCGCCTTGCGGAGCCCGGAGGTGAGGTGGTGCAGCTGGGGGTAGGCGGCCGGGGCGTACGGGCCGTGGTCGCGGATGAACCGGTTGACCAGGCCGCGCGCCGGGCGGCCGGAGAAGGCCCGGGTCAGCTCGGTCCGGTCGAACCGCGGGTCGGTGATGGCCCCCTTGTGCAGGGCGTTCGCCCCCGACTCGGGGCAGACCAGGAACGCGGTGCCCAGCTGCCCCGCGGCCGCGCCCGCCGCCAGCACCGCGGCGATCTGCGAACCGCGCATCAGCCCGCCCGCCGCGATGATCGGGATCCGCACCGTCTCGCGCACCAGCGCGACCAGCGACAGCAGCCCGAGCACGGCGCCGGGGGCGTCGTCGGCCGGGTCGTTGCGGAAGCCGCCCTGGTGGCCACCGGCCTCCACGCCCTGGACGCAGACGGCGTCGGCGCCCGCCCACTGGGCGGTCTCCGCCTCGACGGGTGAGGTCACGGTGACGACGGTCCGGGTGCCCACCCGGGCGAAGGCCTCCAGCACGGTGCGGGTGGGACAGCCGAAGGTGAACGAGACCACGGGGACCGGGTCGTTCAGCAGGATCGCCAGCTTGGCGTCGTACGCGTCGTCCGAGCCGGACTCGGGGTCCCCGAGCGCGGTCCGGTAGCGGGACGCCTCGCCCGCGAGGCGGTCGGCGTAGACCGCGACGGCGGCCGCATCGCCGGGCGACTGCGGCATGAACAGGTTGACGCCGAAGGGGCAGCCGGTCAGCCCGCGCAGCTGCTTGATCTCCTCGTGCATCGCCTCCGGCGTCTTGTAACCGGCGGCGAGGAAGCCGAGGCCCCCGGCCTCGCAGACGGCGGCGGCGAGCTGCGGGCAGGAAGCCCCGCCCGCCATCGGAGCCTGCACGATCGGGTACCGGGCGAGACCGGTCAGCGCGGAGGACATGGCCACATGGTGCCATGTCCCCCGCGGCGATCCGTCACCGGATCAACGCCACCGAAGGCGTCGCGCGACGACGCCTAGCGTCCGTTGAACGCGTCCTTCAGGCGCGAGAACAGCCCCTGCTGCCCCGGCTTGAATTCCCCTGTCGGCCGCTCCTCGCCGCGCAGCTTGGACAGCCGCCGCAGCAGCTCCTCCTGCTCCGGGTCGAGCTTGGTCGGCGTCGTCACCTCGACGTGCACGATCAGATCGCCCCGGCCGCCGCCGCGCAGATGGGTGACGCCGCGCTGGTGCAGCGGGACCGACTGGCCGGACTGGGTGCCGGGCCGGATGTCGATCTCCTCCATGCCGTCCAGCGTCTCCAGCGGCACCTTGGTGCCGAGGGCCGCGGCGGTCATCGGGATCGTCACCGTGCAGTGCATGTCGTCGCCGCGCCGCTGGAAGACCGGGTGCGGCACCTCGTGGATCTCCACGTACAGGTCGCCCGCCGGGCCGCCGCCCGGGCCGACCTCGCCCTCGCCCGCGAGCTGGATGCGGGTGCCGTTGTCCACACCGGCCGGGATCTTCACGGTCAGCGTGCGGCGCGAGCGGATCCGGCCGTCGCCCGCGCACTCCGGGCACGGGGTCGGCACCACGGTGCCGAAGCCCTGGCACTGCGGGCACGGCCGCGAGGTCATGACCTGGCCGAGGAAGGACCGCGTCACCTGCGAGACCTCACCGCGGCCGCGGCACATGTCGCAGGTCTGCGCCGAGGTGCCCGGCGCCGCGCCCTCACCGCTACAGGTCGTGCACACCACGGCGGTGTCGACCTGGATGTCCTTGGTGGTGCCGAACGCGGCCTCGTTCAGCTCGACATCGAGGCGGATCATGGCGTCCTGGCCGCGCCGCGTCCGGGACCGCGGGCCGCGCTGCGAGGCGGTGCCGAAGAAGGCGTCCATGATGTCGGAGAAGTTGCCGAAGCCCGCGCCGAACCCACCGGCGCCGCCGCCCGCGGCCGAACCCGACGGGTCCCCGCCCAGGTCGTAGACCTGCTTCTTCTGCGGGTCCGACAAGACCTCGTAAGCGGCGTTGATCTCCTTGAACCGCTCCTGGGTCTTCGGATCCGGGTTCACATCCGGGTGCAGCTCGCGTGCGAGCCGGCGGAATGCCTTCTTGATCTCGTCCTGCGAGGCATCGCGCTGCACGCCCAGGACTGCGTAGTAGTCCGTCGCCACTTACGACTCCGCCAGGATCTGTCCGACGTAACGTGCCACTGCGCGTACCGCTCCCATCGTTCCGGGGTAGTCCATGCGGGTCGGTCCGACCACGCCGAGTTTGGCGACGGCCTCGTCGCCCGAACCGTAGCCGACCGCGACGACCGAGGTGGAATTCAGCCCCTCGTGAGCATTCTCATGCCCGATGCGCACGGTCATACCCGAGTCTTTGGCCTCGCCGAGCAGCTTGAGGAGGACGACCTGCTCCTCAAGTGCCTCCAGCACGGGCCGGATCGTCAGGGGGAAATCATGCACGAAACGCGTGAGGTTCGCGGTGCCGCCGATCATCAGCCGCTCTTCGGTCTCCTCGACAAGCGTTTCGAGCAACGTCGCCAGCACGGTCGAGACCGTCCCCCGGTCCTCCTGCTCGAAGGACTCCGGAAGATCCTGCACCAATTGCGGCACATCCGCGAACCGCCGCCCCACCACCCGGCTGTTGAGCCGGGCCCGCAGATCCGCCAGCGAGTCGTCGCTGATCGGAGCCGGGCAGTCCACCACGCGCTGCTCGACCCGCCCGGTGTCGGTGATCAGCACCAGCATCACCCGGGCCGTGGCCAGCGGCAGCAGCTCCACATGGCGCACCGTCGAACGGGTCAGCGACGGATACTGCACCACCGCGACCTGCCGGGTCAGCTGCGCCAGCAGCCGGACGGTGCGCCCCACCACGTCGTCGAGGTCGACGGCGCCGTCCAGGAAGTTCTGGATGGCGCGCCGCTCCGGGGTGGACAGCGGCTTCACTCCGGCCAGCTTGTCCACGAAGAGCCGGTAGCCCTTGTCCGTGGGGATGCGCCCGGCGCTGGTGTGCGGCTGGGCGATGAAGCCCTCGTCCTCCAGCGCGGCCATGTCGTTGCGCACCGTGGCCGGGGAGACCCCCAGCCGGTGCCGCTCGGTGAGCGCCTTGGAGCCGACCGGCTCCTCGGTGCCCACATAGTCCTGGACAATGGCACGCAGCACCTCGAGTCTGCGTTCGCTGAGCACCCCGCGCACCTCCAGTCCAGCCGTGTCATCAGGTCGTCCGTCTGGCACTCAATGGTCACGAGTGCCAGAACCCCTCAGCCAGTGTACGGCGGGGTGCGGTGGCCACGGCAAGAGCCGCCCCCCGCCGGTGCCCCGGCCACACGTCACGCTATCGCTGTTGGAGCTAGCGTCTCGGTATGAAGACGTGTTGGGAAGAGGCAGGGTGGGAACAGCTCGCGCCCGATGTCGCCCGCCGCCGCCTGCCTGACTGGGACTGCACGGTCGGCGTGATCGTCGGCCGTACGGACGTCCTCGTGGTGGACACCGGCTCGACGCTGCGCGAGGGCGCGGCGGTGCGCGCCGAGATCACCCGGCTGACCGGCCGCCGGCCGACCCGGATCGCGCTCACCCACCCGCATTTCGACCATGTGCTGGGCACGGCCGCCTTCGCGGGCTGCGCGACGTACGGGGCCACCGGTCTGGACGCCCTGCTGCGCCGCGACCGGGAGGTGCTGCGCGAGGACGCGGTACGGCACGGGGTGGCCCCCGGTGCCGCCGCCGAGGCCGTCGATCACCTCGTACCGCCGCATCACGCGGTCTCCGGGGAGATCACCCTCGACCTGGGCGGCCGGTCCGTGCTGCTGGCGAACGTGGGCCCCGGGCACACCGCCCACGACCTGGCCGTTCTGGTGCCGGGCCGGCCGGAGGTGGTGTTCTGCGGCGATCTGGTCGAGGAGTCGGGCCCGCCGCAGGCCGGACCCGACGCGATCCCCTCCCACTGGCCCGCCGCCCTCGACCGGCTGCTCGCCCTCGGCGGCGAGGACGCGCGGTACGTCCCCGGCCACGGGTCGGTCGTGGACGCGGCGTTCGTACGTGACCAACGCGACGAACTGGCCGCGCGCTTCGGCGTGTCACGCTGAGGCGCCGCGCTATCGTCATCCGGATGCACAGCCGACAGTACGACTCGGATCTGACCCCGCCCTGGAAGCGGCAGCAGCCCGCCCCCGAGGTCCCCGCCGACCCGGATCTGGTGGTCGAGGAGGTCACCACGGGGTTCTGTGGTGCCGTGATCCGCTGTGAGAAGACCGCTCAGGGGCCGACGGTCACTCTGGAGGACCGCTTCGGCAAGCATCGTGTCTTCCCCATGGAGCCGCGCGGCTTCCTCCTGGAGGGCCGCGTCGTCACCCTCGTACGCCCGCGCGCGACGGCCCCCGGCGCGCCGCGGCGCACGGCCTCCGGCTCGGTCGCCGTCCCGGGCGCCCGCGCACGGGTCGCCCGCGCCGGGCGCATCTACGTGGAGGGCCGCCACGACGCGGAGCTGGTGGAGCGGGTCTGGGGCGACGACCTGCGCATCGAGGGCGTCGTCGTGGAGTACCTGGCGGGCGTCGACGACCTGCCCGCCATCGTCCGCGACTTCTCCCCCGGCCCGGACGCCCGGCTCGGCGTCCTGGTGGACCATCTGGTGGCCGGGTCCAAGGAGTCCCGTATCGCCGAGCAGATCACCGACGAGAACGTCCTGGTCGTCGGGCACCCCTTCATCGACGTGTGGGAGGCCGTGAAGCCGTCCTCGCTCGGCATTCCCGCCTGGCCGTCGGTGCCGCGCGGCCAGGACTGGAAGACGGGCGTCTGCCGGGCGCTGGGCTGGCCGGAGAACACGGGCGCGGCGTGGCAGCGGATCCTGTCCGCGGTCCACTCCTACAAGGACCTGCGGCCGGAGCTGCTGGGGCGGGTCGAGGAATTGATCGACCACGTCACGGCGCCGTGACCGCGCCCTGACGGCGCCTTTCGATCCACCAGCGTCAGTCCACCACGTCCCGTACGACCGCGTCGGCCAGCAGACGGCCCCTGAGCGTCAGCACGGCCCGGCCCTGCCGGTAGGGCTCCGGCTCCAGCAGGCCGTCCTCCAGCGCCCGCGCCGCGGCCGCCGCGCCGGCCGGGCGCAGCAGCTCCAGCGGGCACCCCTCGGCCAGCCGCAGCTCCAGCAGGATCCGCTCCACCCGGCGCTCCTCGTCGGACAGCAGCTCCCGCCCGGCGCCCGGTGAGCGGCCCTCGCCGATCGCCTGGGCGTACGCGCCGGGGTGCTTGACGTTCCACCACCGCACCCCGCCGACGTGGCTGTGCGCGCCGGGCCCGGCGCCCCACCAGTCGGCGCCGCGCCAGTACAGCTCGTTGTGGCGGCACCGGCCCTCGGGCGAGGTCGCCCAGTTGGAGACCTCGTACCAGGCGAAGCCCGCCGCCGACAGCGTCTCCTCGGCGATCAGATACCGGTCCGCGTGCGCGTCGTCGTCGGTCATCGGCACCTCGCCGCGCCGGATCCGGCGCGCCAGCTGGGTGCCCTCCTCGACGATCAGCGCGTACGCCGACACATGGTCCGGGCCCGCGCCGAGCGCCGCCTCCAGGGAGGCCCGCCAGTCGTCGTCGCTCTCGCCGGGGGTTCCGTAGATCAGGTCCAGGTTCACATGGTCGAACCCGGCGGCCCGGGCCTCCGCGACGCAGGCCTCGGGGCGCCCGGGGGTGTGGGTGCGGTCCAGCACCTTGAGGACGTGCTGCCGGGCGCTCTGCATCCCGAACGACACCCGGTTGAACCCGGCCTCCCGCAGCGCCTCCAGATACCGCGGATCGACCGATTCCGGATTGGCCTCGGTCGTGATCTCGGCGCCGTCCGCGAGGCCGAACTCGTCCCGGACGGCCCCGAGCATCCGCCCGAGGTCCTCGGCCGCGAGCAGCGTGGGCGTGCCGCCGCCGACGAACACGGTCTCGACCGGCCGCGGATCGTCCCCCAGCACCTTCCGCGCGAGCCGCACCTCCTCTGCGACCTGCTCGGCGTAGTTGTCCCGGGAGGCGAGCACCCCGCCGGAACCGCGCAGCTCGGCGGCGGTGTACGTGTTGAAGTCGCAGTACCCGCAGCGGGTGGCGCAGTAGGGCACGTGCAGATAGAACCCCAGCGGCCGCCCTGCCGCGCCGGCCAGCGCGCCGGGGGGCAGCGCGCCGTCCTGGGGCATGGGGTCGCCGTCGGGCAGTACGGAAGGCATACGCCCCATTGTCCGCCATGCCGCGGCGCGCCTCCGCCAGGCGTCCTACAGCGCCCTGAGCACCAGCATCGCCAGGTCGTCGTCCGGCGGCTCCACCGCGAACTCGTCCACCGCCCGCCGCACCCGCTCGGCGACCTCCCGCGCGCTCATCCCGGCGCAGCCCGCGAGCACCGCCGCGAGGCCGTCCTCGTCGTCGAACTGGCGGCTGCCGGAGCGGTGCTCGGTCACGCCGTCCGTCACGCACAGCAGCGTCTCGCCGGGCGCCAGATCGAACGTTTCACTCTCGTACGCGGCCTCGTCCACCACGCCGAGGAGTATCTGCGGCACGGCGACGGTTCGTACCGTTCCATCGGGCTGGAGGAGCAGCGGCAGCGGATGGCCCGCGCTCGCCAGCGTGCACCGCACCACTCCCCCGCTGCCCTGGCGCAGCGGCACCAGCTCGCCGTACAGGACCGACAGGAACCGCGCCGAGCCGCCGCCCGGCGGCAGGCCCGCGCCGCCCGGGTCGGCGCCACCGGCCGCCTCGACGGCCTCGCCGACGGCCTCCTCGCCCAGCAGCTGGTTGAGGCGGTCGAGGACCTCCCCCACGCCGTAGCCCTCGCGGGCCAGCAGCCGCAGCCAGGGCCGCACCAGGCCGGTCACCACGGCCGCTTCAGGACCGTTTCCGCAGACGTCGCCGAGCACGAAGCACCAGCGCCCGTCGCCGGCCGGGAAGACGTCGTAGAAGTCGCCTCCGGCCGAGATGTCGCCGGTCGGCTCGTACACCACGGCCGACTCGACGCCGGGGATCCGGGCGATGCCGGACGGCAGCAGCCCGCGCTGGAGCACCCGGCTGATGGTGGCCTGGCGGGTGTAGCGCCGGGCGGAGGCGAGGGCGAGCGCGACGCGGCGCGTGAAGTCCTCGATCAGGCCGACCACTTCGTCCGGCATGCGGACAAGTCCGGCCCGCCCGAGCAGCAGCGTGCCCAGCGCGCGCCCGCCCGCGATCAGCCGGCAGGCGAGCGCCGCGCCGCCGGGCCCGTACGCCGCGGGGTCGGCCGGCCACGGCCAGTCCAGCGCCCCGCCGCGCGCGGTGGCGGGCAGCTGGGGCGGTTCCTTCTCCAGCACCTGCCGCAGCCCCTCCATGCGGCTCTCGCTGGCGTGCCAGACCCGGGCCAGCCGCGGCGGCCCGCTGCCGGTGTCGAGCCAGATCGCGCACCAGTCGGCGAGCCGGGGCACGAGCAGCTGTCCGGCGAGGGAGGTGACCATCTCCTCGTCGAACTGCCCGGCGAGCAGGTCGGACGCCTCGGCGAGGAAGGACAGCGCCCCGTGCCGGGTCCACTCCGGATCGGCGCGGCGGGCGGGCGTCCGGCGGGGCGCGGGGGCGACGATCTCGGTCCCGCGCGAGGCCCACTGGGGCGCGAGGTCCCCGGCTGCGGGCTCCTCGGGCACCGGCGGTTCGGCGGCGGCCGAGACGGACACCTGGAACCACACGGTCTTGCTCGCCCGCCGGTACGTCGTCCCCCACGCTTCGGCGATCTCGGCCACGAGCCGCAGCCCGTGGCCGCCGGCGCACTCCGCGCCGTCCCCGTCGGGCGGCGGATCGCCGCGCAGCACCCGGGTGGGGTGGTGGTCGGTCACCTCCACGATGAGGGAGGGCGGTTCGCCCTCGTGGCTCGACACATCGAGCGCGCAGCACACCTCGACCGCGGTGCCCGCGTGCACCACGGCGTTGGTGACCAGTTCGCTCACCAGCAGGACGGCCTCGTCCGCGACCCGGTCGGTGATCCGGTCCGCGGCCGGTACGTCGAGCGCGATCCACTCGGCGAGCGCGGCACGCACGAACCGGCGTGCCGCGGAGGCCGCGAGCGGGCTGCAGGGCAGGCTCGCGCGGGCCGAGGCGCTGGTACGGACGGGGCCGAATCCCCCGACCGGCAGAGCCACCCCGCCTGCGGATGCAGACGGGGTGGAAGATGACGTCCCCACTGTGCGGCTCCTGAGAAGCTCCGTCATATGCGCCGTGTCCGGCACGGACAGAGTGACAGACGGACCGCACTTATATGCACCGAGTCACGCAAGTTAACTGTGTTGAGGGGAAAAATCGTGCGTACGCCAGGCCGGTTCCGGTAAGGGACTCCCGGGCCGGATTCGGGGTGGGACCTCCGTCAGAGGCTGCCGTCGGGGACGCTCATCAGGCCTCGCGGGTACCGGCGTACATGTCCTCGATCAGGGCCTTGTACTCCCGTTCCACCACCGGACGCTTCATCTTCAGACTCGGCGTCAGCTCGCCGTGCTCCACGTCCAGATCACGCGGCAGCAGCCGGAACTTCTTGATCGTCTGCCACCGTTGCAGCCCCTCGTTGAGCCGCCGCACATAGCCGTCGATCAACTCCCGCACCGCCTCGGTGTCCACGACCTCGGCGTAGGACTTCCCCGCCAGACCGTTCTCCTCCGCCCAGCCCATGATGGTCGGTTCGTCGAGGGCGATCAGCGCGGTGCAGTAGTTGCGGTCGGAGCCGTGCACCAGGATGTTGGAGACGAACGGGCACACCGCCTTGAACTGGCCCTCGACCTCCGCCGGGGCGACGTACTTCCCGCCCGAGGTCTTGATCAGGTCCTTCTTGCGGTCGGTGATCCGCAGATAGCCGTCGGGCGACAGCTCCCCGATGTCGCCGGTGTGGAACCAGCCGTCGGACTCCAGCACCTGCGCGGTCAGCTCGGGCAGCCCGTGGTAGCCCTGCATGATGCCGGGGCCGCGCAGCAGCACCTCGCCGTCGTCGGCGAACCGCACCTCCAGGCCGGGGAACGCCTTGCCGACCGTACCGGTGCGGTAGTCCGGCGGGTTGAGGAAGCTGGCGGCGCTGGACTCGGTGAGCCCGTACCCCTCCAGGATGTTGATCCCGGCGCCCGCGAAGAAGTAGCCGATGTCGGGGGCCAGCGCGGCCGACCCGGACACGGCGGCGCGCAGCCGCCCGCCGAACGCCTCGCGCAGCTTGGCGTAGACGAGCTTGTCGGCGGCGGCGTGCTGGGCCTTGAGGCCGAACGGCACGGACGGGGTGCCGGTGCGGCGGAAGTTGTCCTGGGAGATCTTGGCGTAGTCGCGGGCGACCCCGGCCGCCCACTGGAAGATCTTGTACTTGGCGGCGCCGCCCTCGCGGGCCTTCTGCGCCACCCCGTTGTAGACCTTCTCGAAGATCCGCGGCACCCCGCACATGTAGGTGGGCCGGACCACCGGAAGATTCTCGATGATCTTGTCGACCCGGCCGTCCACCGCGGTGGTGTGTCCGACGTAGATCTGCCCCGCCGTCAGCACCTTTCCGAAGACATGCGCGAGCGGCAGCCACAGGTACTGCATGTCGTCGGGGTAGAGCAGGCCCTCCTGGGTACCGATCGCGATGGCCATGTAGGACCAGGAGTCATGCGCCAGCCGTACGCCCTTGGGGCGGCCGGTCGTACCGGAGGTGTAGATGAGCGTCGCCAGCTGATCGGCGCGCAGTGCGTCGGTCCGCTCCCGTACGGCGTCGGGCCGCTCGTCCAGATGCGCCGCACCGCGCTTCTCCAGCTCGGCGAGGGACATCACCCAGCCCTCCGGGTCGTCCCCGGCGGGCGTCGCGTCCTCGGCCTCGATCACCACCACATGGGCGAGATCGGGCAGCTCGTCGCGCTTCTCGCGGACCTTGGCGAGCTGGGCGCCGTCCTCGGCGATCAGGACCCGGCTGCCGGAGTCGGCGAGGATGAAGGCGGTCTCCTCGGCGTTGGTGCTCGGGTAGACCGTGGTGGTCGCCGCGCCCGCGCACAGCACGCCGAGATCGCCGAGGATCCATTCGACGCGGGTCGAGGAGGCGAGCGCCACCCGCTCCTCGGGGCGGACGCCGAGGGCGATCAGTCCGGCGGCGATGGCGAAGACCCGGTCCGCGCTTTCGCGCCAGGTCAGCGGGCGCCACTCGTCGGGACCCCGGCCGGAGGCGGGCGGCACGGGATAGCGGTACGCCTCCCGGTCCGGTGTCGCCTCGACGCGCTGGAGGAAGTGCGTCGCCAGGGACGGCGGCCGGTTCTGGAGCAGATTCTGGGTGTCGGTCACGGCATCCTCCGGGGCCCGCCTCAGTGCTTGGTGACTCGCGAGTAACCTTCGCGTGGCGATCAGCGTAAGGGCCGAAACCGTACTGCGTAAGGGGTTCCGGGCCACGTAGTTCAAATGAGGGGCGCGTTCAGACATCGAGCGTCACACGACAACGGGCCCGGCGCCTCCTGCGCACCGGGCCCGCCGATCAAACTTACTTCTTCCCCTTGCTGTCGCCGCCCTCGTCGGAGGACAGCACCGCGATGAAGGCCTCCTGCGGCACCTCCACGCTGCCGACCATCTTCATCCGCTTCTTGCCCTCCTTCTGCTTCTCCAGCAGCTTCCGCTTACGGGAGATGTCACCGCCGTAGCACTTGGCGAGGACGTCCTTGCGGATGGCCCGGACGGTCTCGCGGGCGATGACCCGGGAGCCGATGGCGGCCTGGATCGGCACCTCGAAGCTCTGCCGCGGGATCAGCTCGCGCAGCTTGGCGACCAGCCGCACGCCGTACGCGTACGCCTTGTCCTTGTGGGTGATCGCGGAGAAGGCGTCGACCTTGTCGCCGTGCAGCAGGATGTCGACCTTGACCAGGTCGGAGGCCTGCTCGCCGGTGGGCTCGTAGTCGAGCGAGGCATAGCCGCGGGTCTTGGACTTCAGCTGGTCGAAGAAGTCGAAGACGACCTCGGCGAGCGGGAGCGTGTAGCGGATCTCGACCCGGTCCTCGGAGAGGTAGTCCATGCCGAGCAGCACGCCCCGGCGGTTCTGGCACAGCTCCATGATCGCGCCGATGAACTCGCTGGGGGCGAGGATCGTGCCCCGGACGACCGGCTCGTGCACCTTGTCGACCTTGCCCACGGGGAACTCGCTGGGGTTGGTCACCGTGTGCACGGCGCCGTCCTCCATGTCCACCCGGTAGATCACGTTGGGCGCGGTGGCGATCAGGTCGAGGTTGAACTCGCGCTCCAGGCGCTCACGGATGACCTCCAGGTGCAGCAGCCCGAGGAAGCCGACCCGGAAGCCGAAGCCGAGGGCGGCGGAGGTCTCCGGCTCGTAGACCAGCGCGGCGTCGTTGAGCTGGAGCTTGTCCAGGGCCTCGCGCAGCACCGGATAGTCCGAGCCGTCCAGCGGATACAGGCCCGAGAACACCATCGGCTTGGGGTCCTTGTAGCCGCCCAGCGGCTCCTCGGCACCCTTGGTGAACTGGGTGATCGTATCGCCGACCTTGGACTGGCGGACGTCCTTCACACCGGTGATCAGATAGCCCACCTCGCCCACGGACAGCCCGTCGCAGACCGTCATCTCGGGTGAGTTGGTGCCGATCTCCAGCAGCTCGTGGGCGGCGCCGGTGGACATCATCCTGATGCGCTCACGCTTGCTGAGCGTGCCGTCCACGACCTTCACGTACGTCACGACACCGCGGTACGCGTCATAGACGGAGTCGAAGATCATCGCGCGGGCGGGCGCGTCCTTGACCCCGACCGGCGGCGGGACCAGCCGCACCACCGTGTCCAGCAGCTCGTCCACGCCCTCGCCGGTCTTGGCGGAGACCTTGAGCACGTCGGAGGTGTCGCAGCCGATCAGATGCGCCAGCTCGGCGGCGTACTTCTCGGGCTGGGCGGCCGGGAGGTCGATCTTGTTGAGGACCGGGATGATCGTGAGGTCGTGCTCCATCGCCAGATAGAGGTTGGCGAGGGTCTGGGCCTCGATGCCCTGGGCCGCGTCGACCAGCAGGATGCATCCCTCGCAGGCCGCCAGCGACCGCGAGACCTCATAGGTGAAGTCCACGTGGCCAGGGGTGTCGATCATGTTGAGCACATGGGTGACCGGCTCCGGCTTCCCCTGCTCCTCGGTCAGCGCCCAGGGCAGCCGGACCGCCTGGGACTTGATCGTGATGCCGCGCTCACGCTCGATGTCCATGCGGTCGAGGTACTGCGCGCGCATCTGTCGCTGCTCGACCACACCGGTCAGCTGAAGCATGCGGTCGGCAAGCGTCGACTTGCCGTGGTCGATGTGCGCGATGATGCAGAAGTTACGGATCAGAGCCGGGTCGGTACGGCTCGGCTCCGGCACATTGGTAGGGGTCGCGGGCACGCAGCGTCCTGTGTCTAGGCGGGACTCGGTGTTCTCAGTTTCTCCATGGTCCCATGAACGGCGACCGCTTCCGGGTTTGGGAGGCCACCAGCGCTGCTGGTAATCTGGCGGACTGTGTCTTACGCGACCCTCTCGCGCGGGGCACGAACGCACGACAGACAGCGAAAACCAACGAACCTGCGAAGGCTCTTTACGTGGCGAACATCAAGTCCCAGATCAAGCGGAACAAGACGAACGAGAAGGCGCGCCAGCGCAACAAGGCCGTCAAGTCCGAGCTGAAGACCGCCATCCGCCGGACCCGCGAGGCCGTGGCCGCCGGTGACGCCGAGAAGGCCACCGCCGCCGCCCGGACCGCCGCGCGCAAGCTCGACAAGGCCGTCAGCAAGGGTGTGCTCCACAAGAACAACGCCGCCAACAAGAAGTCGGCGCTCGCGCAGCAGCTCGCCGCCCTCAAGGGCTGACGCTTCCGGGCCGCCCGTACGGGTGACCCACCGGGGCGATCCGTCGCCCCCACCCCACCGTGGGGAACATCCGAGCCCTCTACCTCGGATCACGGACAGCCTTCGTAGTACGCCACGCTACGTTCAATGCCCCCGGGCCCACTCCGGGGGCATTGCTGTATCCGGATCCCCCTGCGCAGCGGGGGGATTTCGGTGTTTCTTCGGGTATGTTCACGTCATGTCGATACCGGGGGAGACACCCAATCCGTACGGGCCGCCGCAGCCACCTCAGCCGCCGCTCCCGCCACAGCAGAACCCTCAGCCCCAGCCGCCGTCCGGCTCCTACGGGCAGCCGCCGCAGCCGCCGCCGCACGCCCCGGCGTACGCGCAGCCGACGATGCCGGGCGTACAGGTGGGCGGTGGTTACGGGGCGTACGGCGCGCCCGCTCCGGTACCGCCCGGCGGCGGTGGCGGGAACGGGAGCGGAGGCGGGAAGGGCTGGCTGTGGGCGCTCGGCGGGGCCGTGGCCGCCTCGGCGGTCTGGGCGGGCGTCGTGTTCGCGACCGGAGGGTTCGGCGGCGAGCCGAAGGCCGACCTCGCGGGCTACGGCTACACCGGCAATCTGTGCTCCTCGACCGATCTCAAGGCCATCGAGGACGCCGGGTACGAGCAGAAGGACTCCAGCGGATCGACGAATCCGCGGCACAGCTCCACCCGGGACCCGGCCCTGGACTCGATGACCTGCCAAATCGACTTCGAGCCGAGCGACGCGTCGAGCGGCGACTACTCCTCGGCGTGGCTCTCCACGACGGCCGGTCTGCACCGGAAGTCCGACCCGGAGCCCGAGTTCGAGGCCCAGTACCGGCAGTACGAGGACCAGAAGACCTCCAGCTACACCTACAAGGTGAGCGAGGTGGACGGCCTCGGCGACGAGGCGTACGTCGTCACCCAGCAGAGCACCAGCAGCAGCGACACCGGGGCGTATGTGATCCTCGGCGTGCGGGAGGGCTGGACGACCTACCAGTCGACGTGGTCGGAGTACGTATCCAGCTCATCGAGCGCCGACGCCATGTCGTCGTCGGAGGCCACCGAGATGCTCGAGAAGAGCGCCCGGGCGACCCTGGCGAAGTTGAAGGAGTAGGGCCGGGGACCGCTGGCCGGAAACGCTAGGAACGGCCCGCGCGGGCGGCACGGGCGATGGTGACGACGGCCTTCTCCAGGGCGTATTCCGGGTCGTCGCCGCCGCCCTTGACGCCCGCGTCGGCCTCGGCGACCGCGCGCAGCGCGATCGACACCCCGTCCGCCGACCAGCCGCGCATCTGCTGCCGCACCCGGTCGATCTTCCAGGGCGGCATGCCCAGCTCACGGGCCAGATCACCGGGGCGGGCTCCGCGCGGGGCGGAGGCGAGCTTGCCGATGGCGCGGACGCCCTGGGCCAGGGCGCTGGTGATCAGCACCGGAGCCACTCCGGTGGCCATGGCCCAGCGCAGCGCCTCCAGCGCCTCGGCCGCCCGCCCCTCGACGGCGCGGTCGGCGACGGTGAAGCTGGACGCCTCGGCGCGGCCCGTGTAGTAGCGGCCGACGACGGCCTCGTCGATCGTGCCCTCGACATCGGCGGCGAGCTGGGACACCGCGCTGGCGAGCTCGCGCAGATCGCTTCCGATGGCGTCCACCAGCGCCTGGCATGCCTCCGGCGTCGCGGACCGGCCGCTGGTGCGGAACTCCGACCGGACGAACGCCAGCCGGTCGGCGGGCTTGGTCATCTTCGGGCACGCCACCTCGCGCGCCCCGGCCTTGCGGGCGGCGTCCAGCAGCCCCTTGCCCTTGGCCTGACCGGCGTGCAGCAGGACCAGGGTGATCTCCTCGGCGGGGGCGCCGAGATAGCCCTTCACGTCCTTGATCGTGTCGGCCGACAGATCCTGTGCGCTGCGCACCACCACGACCTTGCGCTCCGCGAAGAGCGAGGGGCTGGTCAGCTCGGCGAGGGTGCCGGGCTGCAGCGCGTCGGGCGTGAGGTCGCGCACATCGGTGTCGGGGTCGGCCGCGCGCGCGGCCGCCACGACCTGCTGCACGGCGCGGTCGAGCAGCAGGTCCTCCTGGCCCACGGCGAGGGTCACCGGGGCGAGGGGGTCGTCGGTCGTCGTCTTCCTGGCCATCGCGGTCCAGCATCCCACGGACCGCCGACAACCCGGTCTCCCGACGGCCCGGCCTCCCGACGGCCCGGCCTCCCGACGGCCCGGCCTCCCGACGGCCCGGTCTCCCGACGGCCCGGCCTCGCGCATGGCCGACAATGTTCCGGTGATGGATGGAGGACTGAACGGCGTACGCCATGTGCTGGTGCTGCCCGACCGCGACGCGGCGGAGGAGGTCGCCGAGGCGCTTCCCGGGCGCTTCGGCGTCGCGGAGGAGCCCCAGCTGGTGCGGGACGCCCTGGCAGGTGAGGACGACGCCGAGGACGCCCAGTGGCTGGTGGTCGTGGAGGACCCGGCCGCGCGGCTGGACGGGGCCGCGCTGGACGCCTTCGCCGAGGAGTACGAGGGCTGGCTGGAGACCGACTGAAGCCGGCCGTGGCCGCACCCGTCCACCCCCGCCCGCTACCCGGTGACCAGCGCCAGCGCGAAGCCGTCGTACCCCTTCTCGCCGACCGTCTGCACCGCCGTCGCCGTCAGCCGCGGCTCCCGCGCGATCAGCTCCGTGAAGCGCCGTACGCCCTGGACGCGGGGATCCGTGCTGGCGGGGTCGGCCACCTCCCCGTCCCGCACCACGTTGTCCCCGATGATGAGGCTGCCGGGCCGGGTGAGCCGCAGCGCCCAGGCCAGGTAGTCGGGGTTGCCGGGCTTGTCGGCGTCGATGAAGACCACATCGAAGGGGCCGTGCCCCTCCTCGGACAGCCGGGGCAGCGACTCCAGCGCCTTGCCGGTGCGGATCTCGACGACGCCGCCCAGACCCGCCCGCTCCACATTGGCCCGCGCCACCTCCGCACACCGGGGGTCGGCCTCCAGGGAGACCAGCCGCCCGCCCTCGGGCAGCGCCCGGGCCAGCCAGATCGTGCTGTACCCACCGAGGGTGCCGATCTCCAGGACGGTGCGCGCGCCCTGGATCCGGGCCAGCAGATGCAGCAGCTTCCCCTGATTGGGCGCCACCTGATGCGGCGGCAGCCCGGCGGCCGCGCTGTGCTCCACGGCGGCGTCCAGGGCCGGATCCGACGGCGCCAGAAGGCCGTTGAAGTAGTCATCGACCTTGCTCCACTGTGCGAGCGACATGAGTGAGCTTCCCTTCGGAACCGACTGAGTGCGCCCCTGGAACCTACTGGCACTCGGCGCACCGGGCGTCTCCTCTTTCCACCGACCGCCGCCCCCAGCCGTGGGCCGGTCACCGCGATCGGCCCGTCCCGGTCGGTCCGCAGCACGGCGGCGCCCCGGGCCCTCAGGACCGCGACGGTGCGGGGTGACGGATGCCCGTACGGGTTGTCCGCGCCGCAGGAGATGAGGGCGAGACGCGGGTGCAGCCGGTGGATCAGCCGCGGGTCCTGGTAGGCCGAGCCATGGTGCGCGACCTTGAGCACATCCACCGGGGGCAGGGCCGGATGCGCCGTCAGCAGGGCCTGCTGGGCGGGCGGTTCGAGGTCGCCGAGGAGCAGCAGGGTCAGGCCCGCCGTACGGACCAGAAGGGTCACACTCGCGTCGTTCGGCCCCTCGTCGGGCGGGGTGGCGCCCGGGATGCCGGGCCCGGGCCACAGCACCTCCCAGGACAGCTGGCCCAACCGGCGCCGCTCCCCCGGCCAGGCCGTCACCACGGGCACCCGCGCCGCCGCGGCCCCGCGCCGCACGGCCGAGGCCTGGCCGGGCGGCTCCGCCAGGCCGGTCGTCTCGATCGCCCCCACCGAGCGGCCGCGCAGCACCCCGGGCAGCCCCGCCACATGGTCGGCGTGGAAGTGGGTCAGGACGAGCAGCGGGATGCGGACCACACCCAGCGTCCGAAGACAGCGGTCCACGGCCCGTGGCTCGGGCCCGGCGTCCACGACGACGGCCGTGCCGGGCCCGGCGGCCAGGACCAGGGCGTCTCCCTGGCCCACATCGCAGGCCACCATCCGCCAGCCGGGCGGGGGCCAGCCGGTGATGACCCGGGTCAGCGGCACCGGGCGGACCACCGCGAGCAGCAGGAGCAGCGCACAGACCACCCAGAGCCACCGGTGGCGCAGCAGGCGGCGCCCCAGGAGGACGGCGACCAGGGTGACCGCCGCCAGCAGCAGCCCGCCGGGCCAGCCGCCCGGCCAGCCCGCCTCCGCGCCGGGAAGCCCCGCGCCGGTCCGGGCCACCCCGGCGATCCACTCGGCAGGCCAGCCCGCGGGCCAGGCGATCCACCGGGCGACCGGAAGAGCGAGCGGGGCCACCGCGAGCGCTGCGGAGCCGAGGACCATGGCGGGTCCGACCGCCAGCTCGGCGAGCAGATTGCAGGGGGTGGCCACCAGGCTCACCCGCGCGGCCATCATCACCATCACCGGGGCGCACACCGCCTGCGCCGCCGCGGCGGCCGCCAGCATCTCCGCCGGACGGGGCGGCACCCCACGGCGCCGCAGGGCGGCGCTCCACCCCGGTGCGAAGGTGAGCAGCGCGCCGGTGGCCAGGACGGAGAGCAGGAACCCATAGCTCCGGGCCAGCCACGGGTCGTACAGCAGCAGCGCGAGGGCCGCGGCGGCCAGGGCCGGGAGCAGGGAGCGACGGCGCCCGGTGCCGATGGCCAGCAGCGTGATCAGCCCGCAGGCCGCCGCCCGGAGCACGCTGGGGTCGGGACGGCAGACGATCACGAAGGCGAGCGTGAGCCCGCCACCGAGCAGGGCCGTCGTGCGGAGCCGCATACCGAGCGCCGCGGCCAGCCCGCGCCGCTCGGCGCGCGCGGCGAGGTGCGGAGGGCCGGTCAGCAGCGCCAGCAGCAGGGTGAGGTTGCTGCCGGAGACGGCCAGCAGATGCGTCATGTCCGTGGCCCGGAACGCCTCGTCGAGGTCCGGCGGAACCCGTGAGGTGTCCCCCACGACCAGCCCCGGAAGCAGCGCCCGCGCGTCCGGGGACAGCCCGTCGGTCGCCGTACGGAGCCCGGCGCGCAACCGGCCCGCCAGCCGCTGGACGGAGCTGGGCGCCCCGATGACGCGCGGCGGCCCACCATCTCCGCGCACCACCGCCGCGACACGGTCCCCGTCGCGCAGCGGCGGCGCCAGACGGCCGTGCACCCGCAGCCGCGTGGACGGCAGCAGCCGCAGCCACGCCGCTCGCTGCCGGGCCTCCGGACGGACCGTCACCAGCACCGGGGCCCGGGTGTCCGTCGTCGTGCCGTCAGGCCCGGTGACCCGGGTGGCCTCCGCCTCGACCACCACCGACACGGGCGCGAGCGCGGCCCCGCGCACCCGGGGGCGGCTGAGCCTCGGGTCCCCCGTGACCGTCACCTCGACGGTCGCCTCGGCGAACTCCCCGGCCAGCGCCGGGACGGGGCCGCACCGCACATCCGCCGCGTGCAGCGCGGCGACCGCTCCCGCCGTGGCCCCGCACAGCAGAACCGCGGCCACGGCCCCCGCCGTCCGCCTCCTGGCCCGCCCCATGGCCGCCCGGCGCCGGCGGGTCAGGTACAGCAGAACGGCCGCCGCCAGGCAGGCTCCCGCGCAGACCACGGCCACCGTGCGGCCCGGTGCGCCCAGGGCGATCGCCGCCGCGGCCCAGGCGGCCAGCGCGGGTGGCACCAGGCGGAGGTCCGCCGGGCCCTCCTGGCGGGGGTCGGACGCCCCGCGCGGTGAGGCGGCGGACGCGTGCACCGCGGCGCGGGGGCGCGCTGTCCGTACGGGCGTCATGGCTGGACCAGCGGGCGGAGATCGGCGAACCGGCGGTCGCCGATGCCGTTGACCTCGCGGAGTTCATCGATGGAGCGGAAACCGCCGTGCTGGGTACGGTAGTCGAGGATGTGCCGGGCCAGGACCGGGCCGACCCCCGGCAGGGTGTCGAGCTGTTCCGCGGTCGCCGAGCTGAGGCTGATCACGCCGCCGGACGGTGCGCCCGGTGCGCCGGGGCCGGATGCGGGTGCGGCAGCCGGGGCGGTGGGGGCGGGTCCCGCGGGGGCCTGATGCGCCGGGGCGCCGACCACGATCTGCTCCCCGTCCACCAAGGGCCGGGCCCGGTTCAGTCCGCTCGTGTCCGCGCCCGGCCGCGCCCCGCCCGCCGCCTTGATCGCGTCGGCGACCCTCGCCCCGGCCGGCAGGTGACGCAGCCCCGGGCGGCGGACTTTGCCCGTCACATCGACCACGACCGAGCGGCCGGCCGCACCGGCGACCGGACGCGCCCCGGCCGTGGGTCCGGACATCGGCCCGGGGTTGGGGGCCGCCGCGCGCGCCGGTTCGGGTTCGGGCGCCCGTACGGTCTGCGGGCGGCCGCTCCAGAAGTGGTGGACCGCGAAGGCCATCGCGGCGACGAGGGCGACCGCCAGCGCGGCGACGGTCCGTAACTCCATGCCGCAGCGCAGTTGGATCCACAGCGGAAGGCGTTCGCGCAACGCCAGCCGCATCCGGTCGCGGCGGCGGAGCGCCTGGCCGCCGCCGGTGCCGGTCTTCTCCTCCCCGCCCCCTCCGTCTGCGGTCGCCTCCTCGTCCTCGGCCTCGGCCACGGCCACGGCCACGGTCGTACCGTCCACGTTTTCCGGCTCGGCCCACCGCGGCGCGCGTCGCCGCGCGCCACCGGCACCGCGCGCCGCGGGCTTGGGAGCCACCGCGAGCTTGGCCGCAGCCGCAGTCGGAGCCGGAGCCGGAGTCGGAGCCGCAGCCGGAGCCGGAGTGGGGGCGGCCGGGGTCGGGCTTCGAGGGGAGGGCGCTCCGGGGGCCGGGGCCCGGCTCCCGAGGGCGGTGGGGGCGGCGGGGGCGGTCGCCTCGCGTGGGAGGGGGAAGAGAGCGGCCGCGCGGGCATTGCGCGGAGGTGACGCGGGGCGGGCCTGACGGCAGGTGGCCCGGGGATGACCGCCCGGGCGGGGCGCGGCGAGGCGGTGGCGGCCGCGACCCGGCTGCTGGTTCGTAACGGTGCGTGATCGTGTCCTCATGCCACCCGACGGTAGGCACCTTCGCCCGACCCCGCTGATCAGTCCCGATTCCCGGGGATAACCCGCGGAATGTGGAAAACCCCGTCACCCGAACGAGTCAACCACCGAACGAGTCATCCACCGAGCGAGTCCGCTACCGAACGAGCGGCCGCTACCGCGGAGAGACCACCGCGCCCAACAGCCCCGGCCCGGTGTGTGCCCCGATCACCGCGCCCACCTCGCTCACGTACAGCTCCGCGAGCCCCGGCACCCGCTCCCGCAGCCGCTCGGCGAGGGCGGTCGCGCGCTCTCCCGCCGCGAGGTGCTGGACGGCGATGTCCACCGGGCTCCGGCCCGCCCGCTCCACCACGATCTCCTCGAGCCGGGCGATGGCCTTGGATGCCGTGCGAACCTTCTCCCGCAGCTCGATCCGGCCCTCGTCGAGCTGGAGCAGCGGTTTGACCGCGAGCGCGGAGCCGAGGAGGGCCTGGGCCGCACCGATGCGGCCGCCGCGGCGCAGGTAGTCGAGGGTGTCGACGTAGAAGTAGGCGGAGGTGCCGTCGGCCCGCTTCTGGGCCGCCGCGACGGCCTCGTCCAGCGTGCCGCCGCCCTCCGCGGTCTCGGCCGCCGCCAGTGCGCAGAAGCCGAGCGCCATCGCGACCATGCCGCTGTCCACCACCCGTACCGGTACGGGCGCGTCCTGTGCGGCGAGCACGGCCGCGTCGTAGGTGCCGGAGATCTCGGCGGACAGATGCAGCGAGACGATGCCGCTCGCGCCCTCCGCCGCGGCCGCGCGGTAGGCGTCCGCGAAGGTCTCGGGGCTGGGCCGGGACGTGGTCACGGGCTTGCGCTTCTGCAGGGCCTCCGCGAGCGACAGGGCCGAGATCTCGGTCCCCTCCTCCAGCGCCCGGTCTCCGAGCACCACCGTCAGCGGCACGGCGGTGATGCGATGCCGCTCCATCGCCTCCTGCGGCAGGTAAGCCGTTGAATCGGTCACGATCGCGACATGGCGGGACATGACAGGGAGATTATCCGGGGAAGCCCCGGGCCGACAGCGCGACCCCACCGGTGATCACCGACCCTACTGGTAAGCCCGTGTTCAGGCGGTGTTCTCGGGGCGGGGGGACTCCTGCCAGGACTTCTGCCAGGAGTACGGCCGCGGTCGGGGCGCGCTCTCCAGAGAGGGCGGTTCCGGCCGGGGCGCGGACTCGCCCACGGGCGGCGACTTCGGCTCCGGCTTCCGTTCCGGCTCCGGCGCCGATGAGGGCCGCGGGCTCGCCTCGGGCCGCGGCTCTTCCACCGTCCAGTGCCGCAGCGCCCCCGCCTCCATCTCGATCTCGCGCCCCAGCGCGTCCAGCTCGTCGTGGGCGAACCGCTGCGCCCGCTCCCGCACCGCCCAGCGCAGCGAGTCCGCGGAGTGCGTGATCCGCTCCGTACGCTCCCGCAGCTCGGGGAGCAGGGCGGCGAGGCGGGTCTTGTCGGGCTCCCGCTCCAGCCGCCTCAGATCGTCGTCCAGCTCCTGGCCGTGCGCGCTGAGCCGCTGGAACAGGTTCAACGACTCCGCCACGGAGCGGTCTTGGCCCGCCACCGCGCGCAGGGCCTGCTCGGTGGCGGACATCGACGTACGCAGCGACAGCCGCAGCTCGGCCAGCTCACCGGACGCGCCCGGCCGGGCGAGCTGGCGGGCCCGGAGCCGGGTGTCCTCGACCGTGCGACGGGCCTGCTCCACGGTGCGGTCGAGGCCGCGCTTGGCCGTCCGCACCACCCGCACCGTGACATAGGCGCCGGTCACGATGAACATGACGAAAAGCAGCAACAGGATCCAGATGGCTTCCATGTGCGCTCCTTCGGGCGGCGGTCACCGCGGTGGCTGCTGTCCTCCCAGCGTAAACGGACCGGGCGGGCCGGAGGTTCCTGACGAACCCCCAGCCCGCCCACGCGGCAGCCCTCAGCGGTCAGCCCTATAAGACCAATCAGCCCGATAAGGCCGGCCAGGCCGGTCAGGCCGGGACGATGTTCACCAGCTTCGGCGCCCGCACGATCACCTTGCGGATGCCCGCGCCGTTCAGCGCCGCGACCACCGCCGGGTCGCCCAGGGCCTGCGCCTCCAGCTCCTCGTCGGAGACCGACGGGGAGACCTCCAGCCGGGCCTTGACCTTGCCCTTGACCTGGACCACACAGGTCACCGTCTCGTCCACGACGTACGCCGGGTCGGCGACCGGGAAGGGCTCGTGGACGACCGACGCGTCGTGGCCCAGCTTGCGCCACAGCTCCTCGGCGATGTGCGGGGCCAGCGGCGCGATCAGCAGCACCAGTCCCTCGGCGACCGAGCGCGGCACCTCGCGCACCTTGGTGACGTGGTTGTTCAGCTCGGTGATCTTGGCGATGGCGGTGTTGAAGCGCAGGCCCACCATGTCCTGCCGGACCCCGTCGATCGCCTTGTGCAGGGCGCGCAGCGTGTCCTCGTCGGGCTCCGCGTCGACGACGGTGACCTCGCCGGTGGCCTCGTCCACGACGTTGCGCCACAGCCGCTGCAGCAGCCGGTACTGGCCGACGACCGCGCGGGTGTCCCAGGGGCGCGAGACGTCCAGCGGGCCCATGGCCATCTCGTACAGGCGCAGCGTGTCGGCCCCGTACTCGGCGCAGATCTCGTCCGGGGTGACGGCGTTCTTCAGGGACTTGCCCATCTTGCCCAGCAGCCGGGTGACCTTCTCGCCCTGGTACCAGTACGCCCCGTCGCGCTCCTCGACCTCGGCGGCCGGGACGGCGATGCCGCGGCTGTCCCGGTAGACGTACGCCTGGATCATGCCCTGGTTGTAGAGCTTGTGGAACGGCTCGACCGACGAGACATGGCCCAGGTCGAACAGCACCTTGGACCAGAAGCGGGCGTACAGCAGGTGCAGCACGGCGTGCTCGGCGCCGCCGACGTACAGGTCGACGCCGCCGTGCGGCTGACCGTCGCGCGGGCCCATCCAGTAGCGCTCGGTGCCGGGGTCGACCAGCCGCTCGCCGTTGTGCGGGTCCAGGTAGCGCAGCTCGTACCAGCAGGAGCCGGCCCAGTTGGGCATGGTGTTGGTCTCGCGGCGGAACGGGCGCGGGCCGCGTCCGTCGCCCAGGTCCAGCACCACGTTGACCCACTCCTCGTTCCGGGACAGCGGGGTCTCCGGGGAGGTGTCGGCGTCTTCGGGGTCGAAGGTACGCGGCGAGTAGTCCTCGACCTCGGGCAGCTCCAGCGGCAGCATCGACTCGGGGAGCGCGTGCGCCACGCCGTCCTCGTCGTAGACGATCGGGAAGGGCTCGCCCCAGTAGCGCTGACGGCTGAACAGCCAGTCGCGCAGCCGGAAGTTGACGGTGCCCTCGCCGATGGAGCGGGCCTCCAGCCATTCGGTGATCCGGGCCTTGGCCTCGGTCACACCCAGGCCGTCCAGGGAGACGCCCTCACCGGCCGAATTGACGATCTTGGCGTCGTACGAGCTGAACGCGTCGTCCCAGGTCGACGGGTCGGTGCCGCGGTCGTCGGAGGGCTCGACGACGCAGCGCATGGGCAGCTCGAAGGCGCGGGCGAAGGCGAAGTCACGGTTGTCGTGCGCCGGAACGGCCATGATCGCGCCGGTGCCGTAGCCCATCAGGACGTAGTCGGCGATGAAGACCGGCACCCGGTCGCCGCTGACCGGGTTGACCGCGTACGCACCGGTGAAGACGCCGGTCTTGTCCTTGGCCTCGGCCTGCCGCTCGACGTCCGACTTGGCCGCGGCCTGCTTGCGGTACGCGGCGACGGCCTCGGCCGGGGTGGCGTGCCCGCCGGTCCACACGTCGTGGGCGCCCTCGGGCCAGGCGGCCGGGACGATGGAGTCGACCAGGTCGTGCTCGGGCGCCAGCACCATGTAGGTCGCGCCGAACAGGGTGTCCTGGCGGGTGGTGAAGACCGTGATCTTCGCGTCGGGGTGATCCTGTACCGGGAA
Organism: Streptomyces sp. NPDC007983; assembly: GCF_042958345.1. Classification (NCBI taxonomy): domain Bacteria; kingdom Bacillati; phylum Actinomycetota; class Actinomycetes; order Kitasatosporales; family Streptomycetaceae; genus Streptomyces; species Streptomyces sp. NPDC007983. The sequence continues at coordinate 156,076 of NZ_JBIBJI010000014.1, read as the reverse complement.
GTCGACCCGGGCGCCCTCGCTGCGGCCGATCCAGTTGCGCTGCTGCAGCTTGATGGCCTCGGGCCAGTCCAGCGCGTCCAGGTCCTCCAGCAGCCGGTCCGCGTAGGCGGTGATCCGCATGTTCCACTGGCGCAGCTTGGCCTTGAAGACCGGGAAGTTGCCGCGCTCGGAGCGGCCGTCGGCGGTGACCTCCTCGTTGGCCAGCACGGTGCCCAGGCCGGGGCACCAGTTGACGGGCGCGTCCGAGGCGTACGCCAGGCGGTAGCCGCCCAGGACGTCCGCCCGCTCGGGCTCGGTCAGCCCGTCCCAGGGGCGCCCGTCGGGGGTGGCTCGCTCACCGGAGGCGAACTGCTCGACCAGGGTGTCGATCGGGCGCGCCTTGTTCGCCTCCGGGTCGTACCAGGAGTTGAAGATCTGCAGGAAGATCCACTGGGTCCACTTGTAGTAGTCCGGGTCGATCGTCGCGAAGGAGCGGCGCGGGTCGTGGCCCAGGCCCAGGCGGCGCAGCTGGCGCCGCATGTTGTCGATGTTCGCCTCGGTGCTGACCCGGGGGTGGGTGCCGGTCTGCACCGCGTATTGCTCGGCGGGCAGGCCGAAGGCGTCGAAGCCCAGGGTGTGCAGGACGTTGTGGCCCGTCATGCGGTGGTAGCGGGCGTACACATCGGTGGCGATGTAGCCCAGCGGATGGCCCACGTGCAGTCCCGCCCCCGAGGGGTACGGGAACATGTCCATGACGAACTTCTTCGGCCGGGCGACGACCTCGGCGTCACCGGTCAGGTCGCCACCCGGGTTGGGCGCGTCATACGTGCCGTTCGCGTCCCAGAAATCCTGCCAGCGGGCCTCGATGTCAGCGGCCAGCGCGGCCGTGTAGCGGTGCGGCGCGGCCACCTCGGCCGCGGCATTGGTCTCGCTCATGATCCTCAAAGCTCCATTGGTCGTCTCTGCCCGCGGTACAGGCCGATTCCCTCTTGTCCGGTGAAACAAAAAGGCCCCTCGCACAGGAGGGGACGCCGCGCCGATGCCGACCGGAGATGATCGCGGTCGGTACTGATCAGCGCGGCCCGCTAAGCAGAAGGCGTACGGCACGCATGGGGTCAGGTTACCGCAGGGCACCGACGAGCCGCATCGAGGTGACTCGGGAGCGAGGAAACGAGAAGCGGGCCGTCCGCATCGGACGACCCGCTCCCGCGATTGTGGAGCTAAGGAGAATTGAACTCCTGACCTCCTGCATGCCATGCAGGCGCTCTACCAACTGAGCTATAGCCCCAGGTCTTGCTCCGCCCGGTTCCCCTCGGCGGCATCGCCTACATTACACGGACGCCCCGGGCTTTAGCCAAATCGATTGCCGCGCCCCCGTGACCGGCCCGCCCCGCGCCGCCTCACGCCGTCGCGAACGAATAAAAACGCTTCAGCGTGCAGTGCTCTTCGAGGAGCCGACCGTAGATCGGCTCACCCTCCAGCTCCCGGTACGTCTCGATCGGATCGCCCTTGATGATCAGCGCCTGGGCGCACTCCGCGCACCAGTACTGATAGTCGGAGTTGAGCGGCTCCATGTCGCGGACGATGGGCGTGCCACCGCCGCACCAGTCACATTTCCGGCTGTGTGCTCCCATGTCACTCAGCTCCAGCTGTGGCCGCAGGCCGTACACACGTAGGAAACACCGCCGTTGTCGCCGAGTACCTGAGCCACATTGCCGGAACCGCAGGACGGGCATTCGATGCCCTCCCGAGCCGTCTCGGAAAGGTCCTCGAACGCGTCGAGGATGCTGGTCGGCATCCCACCCGTCCCTCCCCATCGGACTATCGGCCCTGCGCCCCCGCCGGCTGTCCGATTCTGCCACGGGGCGACGCCCAGGTCAGCGGAGATGCAACAGACGCCTCACCAGACTCACAAGCGCCCCGCGCGCACCGCCACTTCCGCCGAGGCTCGCGCGCTCGGTGCGGTGTCGTCCAACCTACCCAGGAAGATCGCACCGAACCCAGCCGCCCCGGGGACGGGCCGAGTTGAGCCGACGTCAACAGGGGGCGGGCCACCGGAGGTTCCGCCCGCGCAAAAGCGGCGATCCCGCCTCCCGGTGAGGGAGACGGGATCGCCGCCATCTGTGGAGCTAAGGAGAATTGAACTCCTGACCTCCTGCATGCCATGCAGGCGCTCTACCAACTGAGCTATAGCCCCGCTGCTCTCCGCGCCGCTGCGCTTCGAACAAGTAGGAGCTTAGCCGGTGACCAGCCGGAAAAGGAAATCGAGCCGGGAGGTGACCGCAGGCCGGGCCGGAAGGCCTTCCCCGGCCGTCCTGATCGCCCTAGTCGTCGTCGCCGAGGACGGGCTCGGGGAGGGATCCGGCGTTGTGCTCCAGCAGCCGCCAGCCGCGCGCGCCTTCGCCCAGCACCGACCAGCAGCAGTTCGAGAGGCCGCCGAGGGCCTCCCAGGTGTGCGACTCCAGGCCGAGCAGCCGCCCGATGGTGGTGCGGATCGTGCCGCCGTGGCTGACCACCACGAGCGTGCCGCCGTCGGGCAGCTTCTCGGCGGCGTCCAGCACGACCGGCGCCGCCCGGTCGGCGACCTCGGACTCCAGCTCGCCACCGCCGCGCCGCACCGGCTCGCCGCGCTTCCACGCCGCGTACTGCTCGCCGAACCGCTCGATGATCTCTTCGTGCGTGAGCCCCTGCCACTCACCGGCGTAGGTCTCCCGCAACCCGGCGTAGTGGTCGACCGTGATCCCGGTCACGGTCGCCAGCTCGGCGGCGGTCGCCATGACCCGCTTGAGGTCGGAGGCGATGATCGCGTCCGGCCGGAGCCCGGCCAGCAGCCGGGCCGCGCGGTGGGCCTGCGCGAGACCGGTGTCGGTCAGCTCGATGTCCAGGGAGCCCTGGAAGCGGCGCTCGATGTTCCAGGCCGTCTGGCCGTGCCGCCACAGGACTATGCGGCGGCCGCGGCCGCTCATGGTGCCGTTCAGCTCAGCTCACCACCCGCACCGCCGTCCGGGCCCTGCGCCTGCGCGTACTCCTCCGCCTTGCCGCGGGTGGCCTTGGCGTCGGCCGGCAGCTCCAGCTGCGGGCAGTCCTTCCACAGCCGCTCCAGGGCGTAGAAGACCCGCTCCTCGCTGTGCTGGACGTGCACCACGATGTCCACGTAGTCCAGCAGCACCCAGCGGGCCTCTCGGTCGCCCTCGCGGCGCACCGGCTTGGCGCCGAGGTCCTTGTTCAGCCTCTCCTCGATCTCGTCGACGATCGACTTGACCTGGCGGTCGTTGGGCGCCGAGGCCAGCAGGAAGGCGTCGGTGATCGAGAGCACATCGCTGACGTCGTACGCGATGATGTCGTGCGCGAGCTTGTCGGCGGCCGCCTGGGCGGCGGCGTTGATGAGCTCGATGGAGCGGTCCGTGGCGGTCACAGGCGAGGCTTTCCGGTCGGTGGGGACCCTCAGGGTCTGGGCAACCCCAAGGGTCTCACGCCCCACCGTCACGGCTCCCGGCCATTCCCCCCCCCAAGGCCACAGTGACTCTCCCGCGGCCGCGCTGCGGCGGCCGCGGTCAGCCCTGAGGGTCGTAGTCCGCGCCGAGGACCACCGTCACATCCGCGTTGGCGGCGCCCTTGCCCTTCGTGACCGAGGTCGCGGGCAGTCCGAGGGTCTTGGCGACCTCCTTGGCCTGCCCGGCCTGCCCGGCGTCCGCGTACGTCACCCGCGAGGTCTGCCGCGCGGAGCCGCCCTCGGTGGCGGCGACGACCGTGAAACCGCCGTTCACGAGCGCGACCCGGGCGGCACCCGAGGCGTCCTTGCCCCCGCCGGCGCTGGTCACGCTCACCCGTGCCGCGGAGCCCGGGTCGGTGTTCTTGACCGTGCCGCCGAGGACGTCCTTGACCACCCGGTCCGTCGCCCGGGCGCTGAGCGTGCCGTCGCCCTGGACCGGCAGCATCATTGTGTCGTAGTCGCCGCCCTTGGCCTGCCCTGCGAGCCGCGCCAGCGAGGCGCCGAGCTGCTGCTCGGACAGCGACGGGTCGGGGATCTGCGCCAGCTGCTCGACGGTCTTGGTGGCGCCGCCCGTATCGCTGGAGACCTTCTTCAGGGTGGCGTCCATGACCTGGCCGAACCGCGCGAGCTGCTTGGTCTGCGCCTCGCCCGGGGCCCGGTAGGTGGCGTACGCCACGGCCGCCTGACCGCTCAGGACCTGCTCCTTGCCCCGCTTGACCAGAGGGTCCTCGCCCTTCCGGGTGGCCGGCACCGTGGTGTCGGTGTCCAGGGTGACGCTGCCGACCAGCTCGACGAGGTTCTCCAGATAGGGCGTGTCCAGCCGCCAGGTGCCCTGGATCTTCGAGCCCAGCAGCGTGGACAGGGAGTCCCGGGTGGCGTCGGAGCCCTCGTCGGTCACCGACTTGCCGAGCGTGGTGGAGCCGCCGTCCTCGGTGGAGACGGACAGCGCGTTCGGCAGCAGGACGGTGGTGCCCTTCTTGGTGGTCTCGTTGTCCACCAGCAGCGCGGTGGAGGTACGGCCGCCCTTCAGCTCGCGCAGATGGACGACGATCACGTCGCGCTTCTGCGGACCCGCCGCCGTCTGTGCGTCACCGTCGGCGGAGAGCCCGGGCAGCATGCCCGCGTACCAGAGGTAGCCCACCCCGCCCACGGCGGCGAGGACCAGCACCACGATGAGCGCGACGAACCGGTTGCGGCCCTTGCGGCGGCGCTCGTCACGCCGCTCGGAGCGGGTCTCGGCGAACTTCAGCCAGTCGATGACGTCTTCGGAGTCCTCGTCGGGCTCCTCCACGAAGGAGAACTGCTCGGTGCGGTACTCCTCGCCCTCCGGATCCGGGCCGGGCTTGCCCTTGCCGGGCCCGGGCGCCTCCGAGGTGGCACCGGCCGGGGCGCCATGGGACGGCTCCTCCCGGCCCAGCTCGGCCAGCTCCTCGTACGGGTTCGGCTCATCCTCCTGAGCCGGAGCGGCAGGCGCGGCCGGGGCGACGGGCGCGGCCGGGGCGGCGTAGTCGTAGCCCTGCTGCCCGTACTGCTCCTGCTGCGGATAGTGCTGCTGCTGCCCGTAGTACGGGTCGTACTGCTGCGTGTGCGGATACTGCGTCTGGGCCTGCTGCGCCTGCTGGACCTGGCCGTACGGGTCGTAGCCGTAGCCGTACCCGTCCTGCTGCTGTCCCTGCTGCTGTCCGTAGTACGACGACGGGTCGTAACCCTGCTGCGCCCCCTGGGACTGGTACACCGGCTGCCCATAGGCGTCGTAGCCGACGATCTGCGGCTCCTGGGCGTACGGATCCCGCGCGTACGGGTCGTACGGGTCCTGTCCGTCGTTCACCGGTACCCCTTCAGCAGTCGTGCCGGTACAGCTCTCGCTTGTCGATGTACCGCACCACACCGTCGGGCACCAGGTACCAGACGGGCTCGCCGTGTGCGACACGCGCGCGGCAGTCCGACGACGAGATCGCCAGCGCCGGAACCTCGACCAGCGACACCCCGCCCTCCGGCAGCCCCGGGTCGGCCAGTATGTGCCCGGGCCTGGTCACCCCGATGAAGTGGGCGAGCGAGAACAGCACTTCGGCATCGCGCCAGGTGAGGATCTGGGCGAGCGCGTCCGCTCCGGTGATGAAGAACAGGTCCGCGTCACCGTTGAGCGCGCGCAGATCCCGGAGCGTATCGGTCGTGTACGTCGCACCGCCGCGGTCGATGTCGATGCGGCTGACCGAGAACTGCGGGTTCGACGCGGTCGCGATGACCGTCATCAGATAGCGGTCCTCGGCCGGGGAAACCTTTTTGTGGCTCTTCTGCCACGGCTCCCCGGTCGGTACGAACACGACCTCGTCCAGGTGGAACTGCGACGCCACCTCGCTCGCCGCGACCAAGTGACCGTGGTGGATCGGGTCGAACGTCCCGCCCATCACACCGAGCCGCCGCTTGGCCGGCGCCTTCTCCTCTTCCATGCGTGCAGACCCTACTGGGCCCGGCTCGAAACCGGGGCCCGAAGAGGCAACGGCCCCGGTCAGCGGTCCCGGTTGAAGCGGGTGGTGATCCACAGCAGCAGGAACAGGATGACGAGAGCCCCGCCGCCGGTCATGAAGGGGCTGATGCTCGGGTGGGTGTCGACATGCTCACCGCCCTCGGCCGCGAGGGTGGTGAGGGCAGCATGTGCGGTGCTGAAAGCGCTCATCGCAGGCGTTACCTATCCGGGTCTCGGCGTCACGTCACGTCCGCCACATCGTATGCGAGCCGGATTCCGGGCCTGCTCCCAGTCCGCCCTTGGGCCCGCCGTCAGTCCTGTTTGTACCCGCGCAGCAGGAACCACGCGACCAGGACGGATCCCACGACGCCGACGACGATGACGGTGCGCAGCAGCGCCCCCGGTCCCTGGTCCTTGGAAGTGGCGGCGAGCACAGCGGTGAGGCCAGTCATATCGGGCATGTCTCCACGCTAGCCCCTCGCCGGGCAGGGCCTAAGGTGGGGTCCGCCAAGGGGGGACGGGCACGACTGGGGCAGTACCGGGTCAGTTCGGGGAAACAGTCCGTACGAGGGGGACAGATGAGCGACAGCCATACGCATGGGACCGGTGGCGACGGAAGCGGCGCCGGAGAGGGACGTGAGCATGTGCCCAGCCGCGAGAGGCGGCGGTTTCCGGGCATTTCCTCGCGCGCGTACGAACATCCGGCCGACCGCTCGGCGCTGGTCGCGCTGCGCAAGCTGACCGGCTTCGACACCGTCTTCAAGGCGCTGAGCGGGCTGCTGCCCGAGCGCAGTCTGCGGCTGCTGTACCTGTCCGATTCGGTGCGGGTGAGCGACCGGCAGTTCGCGCACCTCCACGACATGCTGCGGGACGCCTGCTACATCCTGGACCTGGAGCGGGTCCCGGCGATGTACGTCACCCAGGACCCGAAGCCGAACGCGATGTGCATCGGCATGGACGCGCCGATCATCGTGCTGACCACCGGGCTGGTCGAGCTGCTCGACGAGGAGGAGATGCGGGCGGTCATCGGCCATGAGGTGGGCCACGCGCTGTCGGGGCACTCCGTCTACCGGACCATACTGCTGTTCCTGACCAACCTCGCGCTGAAGGTCGCCTGGATCCCGCTCGGCAATGTGGCGGTATTGGCCCTGGTGACGGCGCTGCGCGAGTGGTTCCGCAAGTCGGAGCTGTCGGCGGACCGGGCGGGGCTGCTGGTCGGGCAGGATCTGCGGGCCTCGATGCGCGGGCTGATGAAGCTCGCGGGCGGCCACCATCTGCACGAGATGAACGTGGACGCCTTCCTGGAGCAGGCCGAGGAGTACGAGAACAGCGGTGACCTGCGGGACTCCGTCCTCAAGATCCTGAACATGCTGCCGCGCAGCCACCCGTTCACCACCGTGCGCGCCGCCGAGCTGAAGAAGTGGGCCGCGAGCCGGGACTTCCAGCGGCTCATGGACGGCCACTACCCGCGCCGCGACGAGGACAAGGACACCTCGGTCGGCGACTCCTTCCGGGAGTCCGCGGACCACTACGCGGAGTCGATCCGCACCAGCAAGGACCCGCTGATCGCGTTCGTACGGGACGTGGCGGGCGGCGCCGGGGACCTGGGCAGCAAGCTGCGCGACCGGTTCAGCGGCGGCGGCAAGCCAGGCGGGAACACCACCGAGGGCACGCCCCCGCAGGACGCCCAGGAGGGCCCCGAAGGGGGGTCGGACGAGGATTCCCGGGGGGACGGACCGCCCCGGGCCTGACGCGGGGCGCCTTGGGCCTGACGCGCGCAGGCACTGGAAGCGCGCTAAGGGATGGTGTGCGTGCCCGGGGAGAGCACGCCGCAGAGGGAGACCGGGGTGCGGCCCGGGGCGTACGGGTCGGTGCCGGCCGGGGCGTCGTTCCGGACGCTCTGCCCGGCCGGCAGCGGCCGCAGATAGCCGGAGGCGTTCGCGGAGCACGCCTGCGGGCCCGCCAGCACCGAGCTGTGCACCAGCTCCACCCGGTGGTCGCGCAGATCCCCGCGGTCGAAGCGGAACCGGGTCTCACGGCGGACCGTGTACAGCGAGGCGTGGTCCGGGGCCCGCTCGTGGGCCCGCTGGATCGCGTAGACGAAGACGTGGTCGGCGCTGACCTCCAGGGTCGAGGGGGTGCGCTCGACGACCGTCAGCGTGCCGCGCACCCTCACCGGCGCGTCGGCCAGGGTCACCTCGGCCGGGTTGAAGCGGGTCAGCCAGCCGGTGGCCGCATGGCGGCCGTCGTCCACCGGGTGTTCGAAGCTCTGGTCGAACTGGATCTGCTGGGCGGGATCGAGCAGCAGCCGCACCGTCTGCACCGGTCCGCCGGTGAGCACGCCCGGGTCGAGGGCGGACTTCACCACGTAGTCCTTGGCCGTGGTGAGCGCCGTCATCACCTGGCTCTCGGAGAAGCCCTGGGTGCGGCGGACGGCGGGCAGGGTGACCCCCTCGGCGCCGGTGCGGAACTCGGCGGCCGGGCTCTTCCGGAACAGCTCCGCGGGCCGCCCGCCGGGCACCTCACCGCGCGGCGAGAGCGGCACCACGCTGCTGCGCAGCGGCTCGACGGCCTGCGGCTCGGGGGGCTGGTAGGGGTGGCGTACGCCCATGTAGACGGCCGCCGCGAAGGCGAAGGCGATCAGCAGGACGAGGACGACGGCCTGCCGCGACGCCCCGGCGCGCGTCCAGGCGTGGCGGCTGCGCACCGCGCGCGAGTGATCGTCCATGCGCTCCTGGGCGGAGAGCTCCTGGAGCCGGGCAGCACGAACGAAGGACTCGTCGAATACGACGGAGCGGTACTCGTCCTCACCACCTCCCGGGACGCCCTCGGGTGTCCCCTCGGGAGGGTCTCCACGCCCGGTCATACCTCAAGAGTAGGTCGCCGGGGGCAGCGGTAAACGCGGTGGTACTCCACAACTGCACGCACAGTACGGAGGAAACGCCGCATACGGCGCGACGTGCTACGGGTACGCGACCGGGGATGTACTGGACGTGGATATGAGGGACGGCGACGTCACGGGGAGCGCGGCACGGCGGAGGCGGGCGGCACCTCGCGCTCGGCCGCCGTGGACGGCACACTGCCCGGCCGCCCCGCGGGCGTGCCGTCGACGCCGCTGGTGGCGGGCGGCGGGGCCGGGTCCTGGCGGTTGCCCGAGGTGCCCCGGTAGACCGCCGTGAAGGCCAGCGCGACCACCCCGATGCCCATCAGGACGGCCAGCAGCCAGGCCACCGGGCGGTGCCAGCGGGCATGGCCCCGATAGGGCCGCCCGGCGCTCCCGTAGCGCCCGTACGGGCCGTAGGCGCCGTCCAGCTCCCGGCGCGGGCCGAAGCGGCCGTCCGGGTCGGCATAGTCGTCGTACGGGCCGTCCCCGAACTCGCCGTCGCCCTCCGGACCGTACGCGTCGTCGAACAGCTCGTCCTCGGGGGACATCCCCGCCCTGCCGCGCCGGGACGCCTCGGCCTCCGCACGGGCCTGCGCGGCGGCCAGCATCCGTTCGATGGCGGTGGGCTCATGGATGACGGCGGACCGCACGAAGTCCTCGTCGAAGACCACGGTGGCGAACTCGTCGTTCGCCTCTCCGTGGCTGCGCTCGTCGGGCTCGTCGCCGTCCGGGAACGGCTTGCCCCCCACGTCGTCCGGCACCCGTTCAGAGTAGACCGGACGGGTCAATTTGGGCAGGGTGAAATGGTATTCGAGGGAAGATCCGCCCGTTGACCTCCGGGTTCGCCCATCCCCCGAACGGGTGGCTCAGCGGGTGTGTCCGTCGCCGGTGACGATGTACTTGGTCGACGTCAGCTCGGGCAGCCCCATCGGCCCCCGGGCGTGGAGCTTCTGGGTGGAGATGCCGATCTCGGCGCCGAAGCCGAACTGGCTGCCGTCGGTGAAGCGGGTGGAGGCGTTCACCGCGACCGTGGTGGAGTCCACCAATTGGGTGAAGCGACGGGCGGCCGCCTGTGACGTCGTGACGATGGCCTCGGTGTGACCGGAGGACCACAGACCGATGTGCGCCACCGCGGCCTCCAGGGAGTCCACGACCGCCGCGGCGATGTCGTACGACAGGTACTCGGTCTCCCAGTCCTCCATCGCCGCCGGGACGACCGTGGCCTTCGTCCCCTCGGCCTCGGCCAGCGCCAGCACCCGCTCGTCGGCGTGCACCGTGACCCCGGCCGCCGCCAGCGCGTCCAGCGCCCGCGGCAGGAACTCCGCGGCGATGTCCTGGTGCACCAGCAGCGTCTCCGCCGCGTTGCACACGCTCGGGCGCTGGGCCTTGGAGTTCACCAGGATGTCCACGGCCATGTCCAGGTCGGCCTGGGCGTCCACGTAGACATGGCAGTTGCCGGTACCGGTCTCGATGACCGGAACCGTCGATTCCTCGACCACCGTACGGATGAGCGAGGCGCCGCCGCGCGGAATCAGCACGTCCACCAGGCCGCGGGCGCGCATCAGCTCGCGCACCGACTCCCGGCTCTCCCCCGGCACCAGCTGAATGGCGTCCGCGGGCAGCCCGGCGCCGCCGACGGCGTCACGCACCACCTTCACCAGCGCGCTGTTCGAGTGGTACGCCGACGAAGAGCCGCGCAGCAGGACGGCGTTGCCCGACTTCAGGCACAGCGCCGCGGCGTCCACGGTGACGTTCGGACGGGCCTCGTAGATGATGCCGACGACGCCCAGCGGGACGCGCACCTGGCGCAGGTCGATGCCATTGGGCAGCGTCGAACCGCGCACCACCTCGCCGACCGGATCGGGCAGCGCGACCACGTCGCGGACATCGGACGCGATGGCCCGCACCCGCTCCGGGGTGAGGGTCAGCCGGTCGACGATCGCCTCGCTCGTGCCCGCCTCCCGGGCCCGCTCCACGTCGACGGCGTTGGCCTCGACGATCTCCTTCGTCCGCACCTCCAGCGCGTCGGCCATCGCCAGCAGCGCGTCGTCCTTCAGGGCGCGCGGCAGCGGGGCGAGGTCGACGGCCGCGGCGCGCGCCCGATAGGCGGTCTGGAGGACCGGGGACTTCGGCCAGGGGTCGGTGAGCGGCGACGTGGGTGCGCTGGTCATGCAGGCAGCCTACTGAGCCGAGCGCCGCGATCCCTCCGGTATTCCGCTCTTCGAGATGGCCTTCTCACATCTCGGCGACTCACCCGCCCCTTCAGAACGGGTGCACACCCACCGGGGAGGCCGGTGGCGGCCCGTATCCCTCGGCGATGCGCTGGTGATACGTATCACGGTCGATGACCTCGAGCCCGACGATCTCCCATGGCGGCAGCTTGGCCGTCGAACGGTGCTCACCCCATAGCCGCAGCGCCACCGCCGCCGCATCGTGCAGATCACGCGCCTCCTCCCAGTAACGGATCTCGGCGTGATCGTTGGCGTAGCGACTGGTCAGCAGGAAGGGGTGGTCGTGGGCCAGCTGCTCCAGAGCCCGGCGGACCTCCCGCAGCGGCGCCTCGGCACCCGAGACGCTCAGCGTGATGTGCCACAGCCGGGACACCTCGACTCGCTTGCCCTGCGCCGTCGCGTCCTCCGTCCCGGCATCGCCCGTCCCGGCGCCGGTCGCGCCGGCACCGTTCAACCCGACACTGGTCAGGGTGCGCTCCGCCGCCCCTCGGGGCGGCGCCCCCGGGCGCCCTCGTCTCACCGGCGGCCTCCTGTAGCTCGCTGCTCCGCTCACGCGCGGGCGGAGCACTGTGGTGCGGTGGTGCCGTGGACGGCGGTGCCGATCCGGACCCGCCGCGTTCTCACCGCGGGCCCGCTGCCCGCGCGACCCCGTTGAACAAAGTTGACCAGTCCTCGCGCGGCCGCGGGGCGTTTTTGCGGAAGGTAAGCCCCCTTTTTTTGGGGGCCCGGTTCGCCTGTCAGGCGGGGTTGCCGGAGCGCCGACCGCGCCCCAGCCGGTCAGGCGGGGTGGACCGAACGCCATAGGCACCCCAGCCGGTCATCCGTGGCGGTGCAGCACCACCAGATCGTCCCGGTGCACGACCTCGCGCTCGTACGCGGGGCCCAGCTCACGCGCGAGGTCGCGGGTCGAGCGGCCGATCAGCCGCGGGATCTCCTTGGCGTCGAAGTTCACCAGTCCGCGGGCCACCGCGCGGCCCTCGGTGTCGCGCAGCTCGACCGGGTCCCCGGCGGTGAACTCGCCCTCCACCGCCGCGATCCCCGCGGGCAGCAGCGACGTGCGGCGCTCCACGACGGCCCGCACCGCCCCGTCGTCCAGGGTGAGCGCGCCGCGGGGTTCCGAGGCGTGGGCGAGCCACAGCAGCCGGTCGGCCGAGCGGCGGCCGGTGCGGTGGAAGTACGTACCGGTGGGGCGGCCCAGCAGGGCGTCCCCGGCCTGGCTGGCGGAGGTGAGCACCACCGGGACCCCGGCCGCGGCGGCGATCCGGGCCGCCTCGACCTTGGTGACCATGCCGCCCGTACCGACTCCGGAGCGGCCCGCGCTGCCGATCGAGACCCCGGCGAGGTCCTGAGGGCCCTTGACCTCGTCGATCCGCGAGGTGCCGGGGGTCCTGGGGTCGCCGTCGTAGAGCCCGTCCACATCGGAGAGCAGCACCAGCAGATCGGCCCGTACGAGATGGGCGACCAGGGCCGCGAGGCGGTCGTTGTCCCCGAACCGGATCTCGTCCGTGGCCACGGTGTCGTTCTCGTTGACGATCGGCAGGGCGCCCATGGCCAGCAGCTGGTCCAGGGTCCGAGTGGCGTTGCGGTAGTGGGCGCGGCGGCTGGTGTCGTCCGTGGTGAGCAGCACCTGGCCGACCCGGCGCCCGTAGCGTGCGAAGGAGGCGGTGTAGCGGGCCACCAGCAGGCCCTGTCCGACGCTCGCGGCGGCCTGCTGCCGGGCGAGGTCGCGGGGGCGCCGGTCCAGGCCCAGGGGGGCGAGTCCGGCGGCGATGGCCCCGGAGGAGACCAGGACTATTTCCTTGCCGCCCGCGCCGGCACCGCCACCCGCACCGCCATTCGCACCGCCGTCCCCGCCCGCGTCCTGGCCGAGCACCTTCGCGAGCACGTCGACCAGCGCGTCAACCCGGTCCGCGTCCAGCCCCCCTGCCGCGGTGGTGAGGGAAGACGAACCGATCTTGACCACGATCCTGCGGGCCGCGGCCACCTCGTCCCGTACCGCCGACCCGTCCTGCTTCGCCACGCCTCTCCCCTGCTCGTCCCGGGCTCGTCCCCGGCTCTCACGCGCACCTCGCAGAAAGCGGAAACGCGTGTCCTGCACACTCACATCATGACAAGGGGGCAATCTACGTGAGCCGGTCCCATGGCCGCCCGGCCATTTCACCGCCGCTTCACCGCCGCGACGGCCGCCCGGACCGCTCCGCGGATCGTTTGGGCCCGTTTCGGGGCGGTTGGCACCTGCGCGGATTGTCACCGGGCCAGACGGCGGCATACGGTCAGGGGTCCCCCCACTCGTCCACCGCCCTCCCGCCAGGAGCCCAACCCGTGCCCTCTGCCGGATTCGCCCCACGCCGGGTCGTACAGCTCACGGCGCTGCTCGCCATGGTGGTGTTCTTCACCACACAGCTCGTCGGCGCCGTGCTCCCGAACGTACCGCTCTTCATCGCCTCCTCGGCGTGCGGCCTCGCCCTCGATCTTTTCCTGCAGCACAAGCAGCCCGGTCTGCTGTCGCTGCTGGGCAAGGTCCGCTTCGACATCACGGTGCGCCAGCTGTTCCGCGACATGCTCATCATGGTCGGGCTGCTGCGGATCGAGGGAATCAATCCGCTGCACGAACAGGCACCGCTGACCGTCGGGCTGCTGCTCTTCTACGTCGTGCACTTCGCCTGCCAGGCGGCCGCCATAATGGTGCGCCGCACGCGGCAGCTGCCCTTCGTCACGCGCAACATCGACGCCTCCGCGCTGCGGCTGAGCGAGGCCCCGCCGCGGCTGTTCGCCCGCCAGCACGGCCGCCGGATGCTGCGGCTCGCCGCCCCGGCCACCGCCGGACTGCTGCTGACCGCCGGCACCAAGAACGGTGTCTGGGGAGCCGTCGGTCTCTCGATCGCCCTGCTGATCGGCATCGCCGGAACCGTCCACCTGGCCACCTGGCTGCTGCCGCGCAAGCGGGCGGCGAGCGAGGCGAAGGCCCTGGAGTGGCTCGACACCTGGCTGGCCGAGTACCAGCCGACCGTCGGCATGTACTTCTCCGGCGGCACCAGCTCCGCGTACCAGGCGAACATGTGGCTCTCCACCCTCGCCGCGCTCGACGGCAACCCCATCATCGTGCTGCGCGAGCGGTTCATGGTGCAGAAGATCGAGGCGACGGACGTCCCGATCGTCTGCCTCCCCAAGGTCGCCCATCTGATGCGGCTCGAGCACTCGACGCTCAAGGTGCTGCTGCACCCGGCCAACTCGGGCAAGACCTCGCAGGTGCTGCGCATCCCCTCGATCAAGCACGCGTTCATCAACCACGGCGAGAGCGACAAGCTCTCCAGCTGCAACCCCTACGCCAAGGCGTACGACGAGGTGTGGGTCGCGGGCCCGGCCGCACGCGACCGCTACCAGCTCGCCGACATCGGCGTCGAGGACAAGGACGTCGTGGAGGTCGGCCGCCCGCAGCTGGCGCCGATCCGCCCCTACGCGGGCGCCCCGACCGGTGAGTACACCACCGTGCTGTACGCGCCGACCTGGGAGGGCTGGGACGGCAACCCCGGCAACACCTCGGTCATCCTGGCCGGCGAGAACATCGTCCGTGAGCTGCTCGCCGACCCCAAGGTGCGGCTGCTGTACAAGCCGCACCCGATGACCGGCTCCGTCGACCGGCGGGCCGGCCAGGCCAACGACCGCATCAAGGCGATGATCGCCGAGGCGAACGCCAAGCGCAGCGGGGCCCGCCCGCCCGCCGAGGCCGCGACCGAGCTGAACCGGCGCGCCGAGGAGCTGAACCAGCTCACCAGCACGTCGTTCCGCCGCAGCGCGGACGAGATCGAGCGCATGAAGCTCCAGGGCACCCCGGACGACAACCGCGCCGCGGGTGTGGCGGCGGCCACCGCCGCCTGGGAGAGCGCCTACTGGACGTCGCTGCCGGACTGGGAGCACCAGGTCATCACCGGGCCGCGGCCGGCCATCTTCACCTGCTTCAACCAGGCCGACGTGCTGATCAGCGACGTGTCGAGCGTCGTCTCGGACTACCTGACGAGCGAGAAGCCCTACGCGGTGGCGAACACCAGCGGGCTGAGCGAGGAGGAGTTCCGGGCGAACTTCCCGACCGTGCGCGCCGCCACGATCCTCACGCCCGAGGCGACCGAGGTCCCGGAGCTGCTGGAGGCCGTCCGCGACCCCGAGAAGGACACCCTCGCGGCCGCCCGCGCCGAGCTGAAGGTGCACCTGCTCGGGCCGTCCGACCCGCCGTCCCTGGTGCGCTTCGACCAGGCCGCGCAGACGCTGTGCCGGAAGGCCGACGAGCGCCGGGCGCGGATGGCCACGCGGCTGGCCGATGAGATCCCCGCGCAGCGGGAGGCCCGGGACGCGGCCGAGGAGACGGAGCTGGAGGCCGGATCGTCGGAGCCGGAGGAGACGGCGACGGTCTGAGACCGCCGCCGGCCACGCGTAAGGGCCCGGGAGCGTCGCTCCCGGGCCCTTTGCCGTGTCACCGTCCTTCGCGGCCGAGAGCCGCTGTCAGGGCTCCTGGCGGGGGCCGCTCACCCCCGCCCCGGCCCGCCTAGAACGGCTTGAACGACTCGTACTCCTCCTCCGCGTCGTCCCGCTCCGCGTCCCGGTCTCGGCGCCGCTGCGCCGCCGGGCGGGGGGCCTCGAAGCGGTGGTCCTCACCGCGGCGGCCCAGCATCTCGGCACCGGCCGCGAGCGTCGGCTCCCAGTCGAAGACGACCGCGTTGTCCTCGGGGCCGATGACGACCTCGTCGCCCGCGTGGGCGCCCGCCTTCACCAGCTCCTCCTCGACGCCGAGGCGGTTCAGCCGGTCGGCGAGATAGCCGACGGCCTCGTCGTTGTTGAAGTCGGTCTGGCGGACCCAGCGCTCCGGCTTCTCGCCCACGACGCGGTAGAAACCGTCCTCGACGACGACCTTGAAGCCCGCGTCGTCCACGGCCTTCGGGCGGATGACGATCCGGGTCGCCTCCTCCTTCGGCTTGGCCGCGCGCGCTTGTCCGACGATGTCCGCGAGGGCGAACGACAGCTCCTTGAGGCCGAGATGGGCGATGGCCGAGGCCTCGAAGACCTGGTAGTCGCGGGCCTCCAGGTCCGGGCGGATGATGTCGGCGAGGTCCTTGCCGTCGGGGATGTCGACCTTGTTGAGGACGACGAGCCGGGGCCGGTCCTCCAGGCCGCCGTACTCGGCGAGTTCGGCCTCGATGACATCGAGATCGGTCAGCGGGTCGCGCTCGGACTCCAGGGCCGCGGTATCCAGGACGTGCACCAGCACCGAGCAGCGCTCCACATGGCGCAGGAACTCCAGGCCGAGGCCCTTGCCCTGGCTTGCGCCCGGGATCAGACCGGGCACGTCCGCGATGGTGTAGACGGTCGAACCGGCCGTCACCACGCCGAGGTTGGGGACCAGGGTGGTGAAGGGGTAGTCGGCGATCTTCGGCTTGGCGGCCGAGAGCACCGAGATCAGGGAGGACTTGCCGGCGCTCGGGTAGCCGACGAGGGCCACGTCCGCGACGGTCTTCAGCTCCAGGACGACGTCCCCGGCGTGGCCCGGCTCGCCCAGCAGCGCGAAGCCGGGGGCCTTGCGGCGGGCCGAGGCGAGGGCCGCGTTGCCGAGGCCGCCGCGGCCGCCCTGGGCGGCGATGTAGGTGGTGCCCTCGCCGATCAGGTCGGCGAGCACGTTGCCCTTCTTGTCGAGGACGACGGTGCCGTCCGGGACCGGCAGGACCAGGTCGCTGCCGTCCTTGCCGGAGCGGTGGCCGCCCTCGCCGGGCTTGCCGTTGGTGGCCTTGCGGTGCGGGCTGTGGTGGTACTCGAGCAGCGTGGTGACCGACTGGTCGACGACCAGGATCACATCGCCGCCCCGGCCACCGTTGCCGCCGTCCGGGCCGCCGAGCGGCTTGAACTTCTCGCGGTGCACGGAGGCGCAGCCGTGGCCTCCGTTACCCGCGGCGACGTGCAGCTCGACGCGGTCCACGAAGGTGGTCATGACGGGTGCCTCCAGTTGCGTACGGGGTCGGTGTGTCGTCGTTACCTGGGTAACGCGCCGAGGGCGGACCCGCTTCCCCGTCACGGGAAAGAGCGGTCCGCCCTCGGAAAGGTGTGTGGCGTCGTGCCGGGGCCGGAATTACTCGGCGACCGGAACGATGTTCACGACCTTGCGGCCACGGTGGGTGCCGAACTGCACCGCACCGGCGGCCAGCGCGAACAGCGTGTCGTCGCCGCCGCGGCCGACGCCCGTGCCCGGGTGGAAGTGCGTGCCGCGCTGGCGGACGAGGATCTCACCCGCGTTGACGGCCTGGCCGCCGAAGCGCTTGACCCCGAGCCGCTGGGCGTTGGAGTCGCGACCGTTCCGAGTGGACGATGCGCCCTTCTTGTGTGCCATGTCTCCTCAGTCCCTTACTTCGCAGCCGAGTCGATGCCGGTGATCTTCAGCGCGGTGTGCAGCTGGCGGTGGCCGATCCGCTTCCGGTAACCGGTCTTGTTCTTGTACTTCAGGATGTCGATCTTGGCACCCTTGTGGTGGTCAACGACCTCGGCGTGAACCTTCACACCGGCCAGGACCCACGGGTCGCTGGTGACGGCATCGCCGTCGACAACGAGCAGAGTCGAGAGCTCGACGGTGTCGCCGACCTTGCTGGTTCCAATGCGGTCGACCTCGATGACATCGCCCACGGCTACCTTCTGCTGGCGGCCGCCGGTGCGCACGATTGCGTACACGCGGTTCTCACTCTCTCGCTAGTAAACGGGACCTCTGATGCCAGCCGCTCCACATGACCCCACGAAGGTCATGACAACCGAGTGATTCCTCGCGGTTCAGCGCGGTTCAGCATCGGCCGAGCGGCCTCTCCCGCGGAGCGGGAGGGATGTGCTCAGGGGCTTGGCGTAAGACGCCGAGGGTCAAGGTTACCAGAGCCCGGAGGGCACCTGCGCACGTGCGCAGGTGCCCTCCGGGCTCATGACCGTCCTGCTCAGTCGTCGGCGGCGGCCGAGACCGACTGCGGCGTCTGCTGCTCCGCCGCCGCGGTCTTCTTCGACGCCGTCTTCTTGGCGGTCGTCTTCTTCGTCGTCGTCTTCTTCGCGGTCGTCTTCTTGGCCGCGGTCGTCTTCGACGCGGTCTTCTTCGCGGCGGTCTTCTTGGCGGCCGTCTTCTTCGCCGGCGCCTTCTTGGCCGTCTTACGGGCCGTCTTCTTCGCCGGTGCCCTGGCCTCGCCGTCCGCCGCCTCGCCGTCGGCCCCAGCCTCGCCGTCGGCCGCCTTCTCGCCGTCCGCCGCGGCCCCGCCCTCGACGGGCGCCGCCGCCGGCTCGCCGGCCTCCGGCTTCGACTCGGTGGCGGGAGCGGTGACGACCACCACGGCGGTGTCCTCGGAGCCCGTCGGCGAGCCCGCCGGAGCGGACACCTTACGGGTCGCCCGGCGGCGCGCACGCGGCGCGGGAGCGGCCTCCTCGGCGGCCTCCGGCCCGGCCGTCTCCGGCTCGGGGGCGGGAGCGGCGGCCTCGGGCGCCTCGGCGGGCACCTCCGGCTTCGGCTCGTCCGCGACGACGACCACGGCCTCCGGCTGCTCGGCGCTCTTCGGGGCGCCCGCCGGAGCGGACACCTTGCGCGTCGCCCGGCGCCGGGTACGCCCGCGGCCCGCGGCGGCCTCGGCCTCGGCGGCGCTGTTGTACAGCTCCTCGTCGGCCGCGAAGACCGGCTCCGGCAGCGCCTTCGGCTCGGCGATCTCCGCCGCGATCTCCTCGGCGGCCTCGGCGACCGTCTCGGCGTCGGCCACGGAGGTCTCCTCCGGCGCGGGCGCCTGCTGGCCGCCCTTCTTCTTCTTGCGCTTGCCGCCGCCACCGCCGCCGGCCACCGTCGGCTGATCCATGTGGACGATCACGCCGCGGCCGTTGCAGTGGACACAGGACTCGGAGAACGACTCCAGCAGGCCCTGGCCGACCCGCTTACGGGTCATCTGGACCAGGCCGAGCGAGGTGACCTCCGCCACCTGGTGCTTCGTACGGTCGCGGCCCAGACACTCCAGCAGCCGCCGCAGCACCAGATCGCGGTTGGACTCCAGCACCATGTCGATGAAGTCGATCACGATGATGCCGCCGAGGTCGCGCAGCCGCAGCTGGCGCACGATCTCCTCGGCCGCCTCCAGGTTGTTCCTGGTGACCGTCTCCTCCAGGTTGCCGCCCTGGCCGGTGAACTTGCCGGTGTTGACGTCGACCACGACCATCGCCTCGGTCCGGTCGATCACCAGCGAGCCGCCGCTGGGCAGCCAGACCTTGCGGTCCAGCGCCTTCATCAGCTGCTCGTCGATCCGGTACGTGGCGAAGACGTCGACGTCCGAGTTCCACTTCTGCAGCCGGTCGGCGAGGTCGGGCGCGACGTGCGAGACATAGCCGTGGATGGTCTGCCAGGCGTCGTCACCGCTCACGATGACCTTGGAGAAGTCCTCGTTGAAGATGTCTCGGACGACCCGGACGGTCATGTCCGGCTCCCCGTAGAGGAGCGTCGGCGCGTTACCGCTCTTCGCCTTCTTCTTGATCTCCTCCCACTGCGCCTGCAGCCGCTGGACGTCGCGGGCCAGCTCGTCCTCGCTCGCGCCCTCCGCGGCGGTGCGGACGATCACGCCCGCGTCCTCGGGGACGATCTTCTTGAGGATCTGCTTCAGCCGGGCGCGCTCGGTGTCGGGCAGCTTGCGGCTGATGCCCGTCATGGAGCCCTCGGGGACGTACACCAGGTAGCGGCCGGGCAGGGAGACCTGGCTGGTGAGCCGGGCGCCCTTGTGACCGATCGGGTCCTTGGTGACCTGCACGAGCACGGACTGCCCGGACTTCAGCGCGGTCTCGATGCGGCGCGGCCCGTTGGACAGCCCCAGCGCCTCGAAGTTGACCTCGCCCGCGTACAGCACGGCGTTGCGGCCCTTGCCGATGTCGACGAAGGCGGCCTCCATCGAGGGCAGCACGTTCTGGACCTTGCCCAGGTAGACGTTGCCGACGTAGCTGGTGGCCTGCTCCTTGTTGACGAAGTGCTCGACGAGGACGTTGTCCTCCAGCACGCCGATCTGGGTGCGCTCGCCGTTCTGCCGGACGACCATCACCCGCTCGACCGCCTCACGGCGGGCCAGGAACTCGGCCTCGGTGATGATCGGCACCCGGCGGCGGCCCTGCTCGCGGCCCTCGCGGCGGCGCTGCTTCTTGGCCTCCAGACGCGTCGACCCCTTGATCGACTGCACCTCGTCGGAGCTGGTCTCTTCCTTCTTGCGGGGCTCCCGGACCTTGACGACCGTACGCTCCGGGTCGTCACCGCCCGACTCCGCCTCGGCGGCGTCCCCGCTGCGACGGCGGCGACGGCGGCGGCGACGGCTGCTGCTGGAGCCGCCACCGGCGGACTCACCGGCCTCGGCGCCCTCTTCGTCGGCGCCCTGCTCCTCGCCGGTCTCGCCCTCGGCCTGCGCCTCGTCCTCGAAAGCCTCGCCGTCATCGCCCTCGGAACGGCCCTCGGCGCCCTCGGCGTCGGCGGCGTCGCCCCGGCGACGGCGACGGCCGCCCCGGCGACGGCGGCGGGCCGGGCGGTCGCCCGACTCCTCGTCGCCCTGCTCACGGTCGGCCGCGCGGCCGTCCTGCTCGGCGTCCTCGGCGGCGGCGGGCTCCTCGGCCTCCGCCGGGCGCTGCTCCTCGGCGGGCTCGCCCCGGCGGCGACGGCGGCGACGGCCCGCGGCGGGGGCCACCGGCTCGGCGGCCACCGGCTTGTCCTGCGCCGCGGTCTCGTCGGCCTCGTCGACCTCGTCGGTCTCCTCCAGGGCGGACGCGGCGGCCTCGGCGGCGGCGCTCTCCGGGGTCTGGAAGACCGGCTCGGTGAAGACCGGTGCCTGGAAGACCGCTGTCGGCGGGCGCACGGCGCGGCGGCGGCCACCGCGCGGCGCGGGCTCCGGCTCGGCCTCGGGCTCGGCCGCCTCGGCGGCCCGCGGCTCGGGCTGCTCCTCGGCGGCGGCCGTCTTGCGCGTGGCACGGCGGCGGGTACGGGCGCGCGGCTCCTCGGCGCTCTCCTCCGCGGCGGGGGCCTCGGGGGTCGCCGCATCGGCCTCGGCGGGGGCCTCGGGGGTCGCCGCATCGGCCTCGGCGGGCTGTTCGGCGGCCTCGGCCGCGGCGGCGGTCGCCTTACGGGCGGCCCGGCGGCGGGTACGCGGCGCCGGAGCGGCCTCCGCGGAGGCCTCGGCCTCGACGGCCGCGGGCTCGGCCGCAGCGGTCTCCTCGGCGCTCGGCTCGTCGTCGGCGGCCTGCGGCCCACCGGCCGGGCCGGTCGCCTTACGGGCGGCCCGGCGGCGCGTACGGCCACGGGGCGCCTCGTCGGCCGGGGCGTCGGCTGCGACTGCCGCTGGGGCGGTGTCCTCGTCGCCACTGCCACCAGCGGCCGCCGCAGACGACGCGTCCACGTCGGCGGGCTCCGCCTGCGGGGCACCCTCCGGAGCGGCGGCCTTGCGCGTCGCCCGGCGGCGGGTACGGGGTGCCGGGGCGGGCTCGGCGGCGGCCTCGACGGGCGCGGCGGCCTCGGCCGGTGCGGCGGCGACGGGCTCCTCCACCGGTACCACCGTCTCGGCGGCCTCCGGCGCTCCGGCCGGGGCGGTCGCCTTACGGGTGGCCCGGCGGCGCGTACGGGCGGGCGGAGCGGGCTCGGCGGCGGGCTCCGGATCGGCGGCCGGGGCCCCGGCGGGCTCGGCGGCCCGGGGGGCGTCCGCCGGAACCACGGTCTCCGCGGCCTCCGGCGCACTCACCGGTGCGGCCGTCTTGCGCGTCGCACGGCGGCGCGAACGGGCGGGCGGAGCGGCGGAACCGGTGTCACCGTCGGAGACGGCGGACGCCTCCCCGGCGACCATGGCGGCGCCGGCGGCGATCGACTCGGCCGGTATGGCCGGTACGGCGGGTGTGGTCACCTCGGCGTCACCCACGGTGCCCACCGGCGGACCGGCGGGCCGGGAGGCCGCACGGCGGCGGCGCGGCGGCAGGGTGTCACTGGGTGAGGTCGGATCCCCGGAGGCGGCGGCGCGCGGCGCGGCTTGTCCCTGGGGCTGGATAGGTTCGGTCGGCTCAATGGGCTCGAGCATGCGGGCGGTTCTCCCGTCACGCTCCCGGGCGCCGCGCCTGTTTCCGGCCGGGCCCCGCGCGCTGCGCGGTTTCCGCCGTCCGGGGCGCGGGCGCCGCACGGGAGCTGTCGTATCGCTCGCCGGGCCGGTTTTCAGGGCCGGGACCGGCGAAAGTCTCCTGGTCAGTGCGCCTGCCGGACCCGGGTGGCTCCCAAGTGCCTGGGCGGCGCATCGACGGCGGTCCTTACGCGGAACCTTCCGGCGCCGCCATCGCGGCGGTCAGCTCGGCGGCCGTGGGTGGGGCGGCCGGAACTGCCTCGCGATCGGGCGCGAGCGGGTCGGTCACCGTGCCGGACTCCTCATCGAGCAGCCCCTGCGCCAGCCTGGTCACCGCTGCGGGGACCGGCGGCGCCAGGTCGGCCGTAGCGCGGAGACCGGACAGGACGTCGTCGGGTCGCACGGCAGGTGTCAGATGCCGTACTACCAGCCGCAGTATCGCACAGCCATCGTCGCCTGGCCTATCGCCCCGACCTGCGACCGCTTCCAGGCGGGCCACCGCGGCGCGGGCGTCGAAGGTGCGCATGCCGTTTTTCGTCCGGCGCTCGACCTCGACTGTCTCGGCCTCCAGGAAGGCGGCCACGGCCCGTTCGGCCTCCGCCGGGGCGACCCGGTCGAGCCGGATCTCCCATACGGACGCCTGGAGCCGGTCGGCGAGCCCGGAGGTGCGGGCCTCGACGGCGTCGATGATGTCGAGCCCGGAGGGCATCGACTCGTCGAGCAGCCTGCGCAGCGTCTCGGGGTCCCGCGCCTCGGTGAGCTGGATCTCCAGGTACTCGGCCTCACTGCCGGTGCCGGTGGGAGCGGCATTGGCGTACGACACCTTGGGGTGCGGGGTGAAGCCCGCCGAGTACGCCATGGGCACCTCGGCGCGGCGCAGCGCCCGCTCGAAGGCGCGCTGGAAGTCGCGGTGGCTGGTGAACCGGAGGCGGCCGCGCTTGGTGTAACGCAAACGGATGCGCTGCACCGCGGGTGCGGGCGGCGGGCCTTCGGGCTGTCGCTTGCCCAGGGGACTGCTCCTTGTTGCTTCTTCTGGTGTCTCTTCGCTTGTCGCGCACGGGCCTGTGCGGCCCGTGCGCCTTCCAGCGTACTTTGTGACCGGCCAGATGCCGGAGGACTACTGGTTCACGACCGACAGCGGCAGCAGCTTGCGGCCGGTGGGGCCGATCTGGATGGACGTGTCCATCTGCGGGCAGACGCCGCAGTCGAAGCACGGGGTCCAGCGGCAGTCCTCGACCTCGGTCTCGTCGAGCGAGTCCTGCCAGTCCTCCCACAGCCAGTCCTTGTCGAGACCGGAGTCGAGGTGGTCCCAGGGCAGGACCTCTTCGTAGGTGCGCTCGCGGGTGGTGTACCAGTCGACGTCGAGACCGAAGTCGGGCAGGGTGCGCTCGGCGCACTCCATCCAGCGGTCGTAGGAGAAGTGCTCGCGCCAGCCGTCGAAGCGGCCACCGTCCTCGTAGACGGCGCGGATGACCGCGCCCACCCGGCGGTCGCCGCGCGAGAGCAGGCCCTCGACGATGCCGGGCTTGCCGTCGTGGTAGCGGAAGCCGATCGAGCGGCCGTACTTCTTGTCGCCGCGGATCTTCTCGCGCAGCTTCTCCAGCCGGGCGTCCGTGTCCTCGGCGCTGAGCTGCGGCGCCCACTGGAACGGGGTGTGCGGCTTGGGGACGAATCCGCCGATCGAGACGGTGCAGCGGATGTCGTTCTTGCCGGACACCTCACGGCCCTTGGCGATCACCTTGGTCGCCATGTCGGCGATCTGGAGCACGTCGTCGTCGGTCTCGGTCGGCAGGCCGCACATGAAGTACAGCTTCACCTGCCGCCAGCCGTTGCCGTACGCGGTGGACACCGTACGGATGAGGTCCTCTTCCGAGACCATCTTGTTGATGACCTTGCGGATGCGCTCGGAGCCGCCCTCGGGGGCGAAGGTGAGGCCCGAACGGCGGCCGTTGCGGGTCAGCTCGTTGGCCAGGTCGATGTTGAAGGCGTCCACCCGGGTCGACGGCAGGGACAGCCCGATCTTGTCTTCCTCGTACCGGTCGGCGAGGCCCTTGGCGATGTCGCCGATCTCGGTGTGGTCGGCGGAGGAGAGCGACAGCAGGCCGACCTCCTCGAAACCGGTGTTCTTGAGGCCGCGGTCGACCATCTCGCCGATGCCGGTGATGGAGCGCTCGCGCACCGGGCGGGTGATCATGCCCGCCTGGCAGAAGCGGCAGCCGCGGGTGCAGCCGCGGAAGATCTCCACCGACATCCGCTCGTGCACGGTCTCGGCGAGCGGCACCAGCGGCTGCTTCGGGTACGGCCACTCGTCGAGGTCCATGACGGTGTGCTTGGAGACGCGCCACGGCACGCCCGAGCGGTTCGGCACGACGCGGGAGATCCGGCCGTCGGCCAGGTACTCCACGTCGTAGAACTTCGGCACGTAGATGCTGCCGGTGCGGGCGAGGCGGAAGAGCAGCTCGTCGCGGCCGCCCGGACGGCCCTCGGCCTTCCAGGCGCGGATGATCTCGGTCATCTCCAGGACGGCCTGCTCACCGTCGCCGATCACCGCGCAGTCGATGAAGTCCGCGATCGGCTCCGGGTTGAACGCGGCGTGGCCGCCCGCGACCACGACCGGGTGGTCGACGGTGCGGTCGGCGGCGTCCAGCGGGATACCGGCGAGGTCCAGCGCGGTGAGCAGGTTGGTGTAGCCCAGCTCGGTCGAGAAGGAGACGCCGAAGACGTCGAAGGCGGAGACGGGCCGGTGCGCGTCCACGGTGAACTGCGGCACCTTGTGCTCGCGCATCAGCTCTTCGAGGTCCGGCCACACGCTGTACGTGCGCTCGGCGAGCACGCCCTCGCGCTCGTTGAGCACCTCGTAGAGGATCATGACGCCCTGGTTGGGCAGCCCGACCTCGTAGGCGTCGGGGTACATGAGCGCCCAGCGGACGTCGCACTCCTCCCAAGGCTTGACCGTGGAGTTCAGCTCGCCGCCGACGTACTGGATCGGCTTCTGCACATGGGGGAGAAGGGCCTCAAGCTGTGGGAAGACCGACTCGACAGACATCAGTAACCTTCGTGCGCGGACAGGGGTGACCCTCAAGCCTAACGTGGCCCGGGGCCACCCCTTACACGGCAGCAGGACCCCGGCATCTGCGGGGCGCAACCCACTTCGTCGAAGCCGGTCTTCTTGAGGCCCGGACCACCCCCGCGCGAGCGGGGAAAGCCGTGCACCCGAACCAACGATCGTCCGTCCGTTCGGTTACGGCTCCAGCGCCGCCCGGTGCTCCTTGCGGGAGACCTCGGCCCACAGACCGGGCAGTTCGCGCTCGCGGGCGGCCGCGCGGGCCTCCTCGCGGCCGTAGAGCAGGCCGACGGTGAAGGTCGACTCCCCCGCCGCGTGCGCCTGGATCGCGAGTTCGCGCAGCGCCTCGCGCGCGACCACGCTGTCCTGGTGGTCGCCGAGCAGTTCCTGCACCTCGGTCATGAGCCCCGCGAACGCCTTCGCGGGCGGGCCGAGCGCCGGGCGGGCGGCCTCGGCGGCGTAGCGGGCCCGCTTGGCGTCCTTGCGGGCCTCGTGCAGGACGATGTCGCGGTCGGGCCCGGAAGGGGCGTCCAGGGCCGGGCCGAGACGGTCCGCGAGCCGTTCGTAGTCGCGCAGCACGGCCTTGCGGATCACCTCGGCGGCCGGGCGGGCGGCGGCGGGGCACAGCGGCGGGTCGGCCAGGAGCGCGTCGAGGGTGTCGAGGAGGGCGAGGTAGCGTTCGCCGTCCAGGACGCCGATCAGCCGGTCGCGGGAACCGGTGCGGCGGGCGTGCGACCAGATCTCCAGCCGGGCGGCGACGGGTCCGAGCCGCAGTTCTACGGGCACCTCGGCGAGCCGTTCGGCGATGCGCGCGGTGAGCACTTCGCGGTCCCGGTCGATGCCCAGCTCGGCGGCCAGCCACTTCAGCTCGGCGCCGATGGGGTCGGTGACGGTGCGGTCCAGGACCTTGCGGTACGAGCGGAAGGCGCTGCGCAGCCGGCGGGTGGCGACGCGCATGCGGTGCACGGAGTCGGGGGTGTCCAGGCGTGCGGCGGGGTCGAGGGTGACGATCGCGGTGATCTGGCGGCGTACGTAGTCCAGGATGGCGTCACCGGCGGTGGCCTTGGCCGCGGCTTTCTTCCCTGACTTCTTCTGGCCGGGCTTCTTGCCGGGCTTGCCGGGCTTTCCGGGCTTTCGGCCTCCCCCGCGCGGATCGGTTTCGGCCAGGGCGCGGGCGAGCTTGGAGGGGAGGTCGGCGCGGCGCAGCCCGGCGTCGATCAGATGCGGTTCGAGGGTGTCGAGGAGCGCGGGGTCGCCGCCCTCGGCCAGCTCCACCTCGACCTCGGTCCAGCTCAACGGGTCGCCGGGGGCCGGGGCCAGGCGGCGGGCGGTGACCCGGTCGGCGGACAGCTCGGCGAGCAGCGTGCCGTCGTCGTCCAGGAGGTGCCGGACGTTCCGCTCCGACAGCAGGTGGACGAGGGGGACGAGGCCGTGGCCGCGGACGCGGGAGCGTACGAGGCCCGCGAGGTGGGCGGGCAGGGCGTCCGCGAGCGGGGCGCGGATCTCGTCCCGTACGTCCGGGCCCACCGGCAGCTTGAGGTGCCAGCCCGCGTCGTCGCCCCCGGTGCGGCGGCGCAGGGTGATGCCGTCGGCGGCGAGCCGCTGCCCGGGGGTGTCGTAGTACGTGGCGTCGAGCGTGACGACGCCCTCGTCCCTGACCTGCGCGATTCCGGCGACCCCGGCCAGTTCGGGGAGGCCGCCGGATGGGGCGCCGTCATCGGTGGTCTCGTACTTGCGTTCGATCTCCCGCATCATGTCCACCATGGCGTGAATGTAGTCGCCCGGGACGCTCGGCGGGAGTCCCCCGCGTCCGGGTCAGGCCGATACGGGCCGTTGCACCCGGATGGACTGGAGCAGCCCGATTCCGATCCATACGGCGAACATCGACGAGCCGCCGTAGGAGACGAACGGCAGCGGCAGACCGGCCACCGGCATGATGCCCAGCGTCATGCCGATGTTCTCGAACGACTGGAACGCGAACCAGGCGATGATTCCGGCCGCGACGACCGTCCCGTACAGCTCGGTCGTGCCCCGGGCGATCCGGCAGGCGCGCCACAGGACGACGCCCAGCAGCACGATGATCAGGCCCGCGCCGAGGAAGCCCAGCTCCTCCCCCGCGACCGAGAAGACGAAGTCCGTCTGCTGCTCGGGCACGAACTGGCCGGTGGTCTGGGTGCCGTGGAAGAGCCCCTTGCCGGTGAGGCCGCCCGAACCGATCGCGATGCGCGCCTGGTTGGTGTTGTAGCCGACGCCCGCCGGGTCCAGGGCGGGGTTGGCGAAGGCGGCGAAGCGGTCGATCTGGTACTGGTCGAGGATGTGCAGCTGCCAGATCAGCAGCGCGCCGACCACCGCGGTGGCGATCAGCCCGGCGATCCAGCGGTTGGACGCGCCGGAGGCGAGGAGCACCGCGAGCACGATCACCGCCATGACCATCACCGAACCGAGGTCCGGCATCCCCATCACGATCGCGATGGGCAGCGCGGCCAGGCCGAGCGCCTGGACGACGGTGCGGTGGTCGGGGGTGAGCCGGTCGCCCGCGTCCACCCGCGCGGCCAGCAGCATCGACATGCCGAGGATGATCGTGATCTTGGCGAACTCGCCGGGCTGGAGGGAGAAGCCGGCGCCGATCACGATCCAGGCGTGCGCGCCGTTGATGGTCGAGCCCAGCGGGGTGAGGACGGCGAGGACGAGGATGACGGACAGGCCGTACAGCACCGGCACCGCGCCGCGCAGGGTGCGGTGGCCGAGCCAGATGGTGCCGATCGCGAGCAGCAGCCCGATGCCGGTGTTCAGGGCGTGCCGGACCAGGAAGTAGTACGGATCGCCCTGGTTCAGCTCGGTGCGGTTGCGGGTCGCCGAGTAGACCAGCAGGGTGCCGATCGCGGACAGCGCGAGGCAGCTGAGCAGCAGCACCCAGTCCAGGCGGCGCACGAGCGAGTCGCGCGCCATGAGCTTGCGCCAGGTGCCGCGTTCGGGGGTGAAGCGGGGGACGGAGTAGCCATGGGTCGACGCGCTCACTGCTGCGCACCTCCCCGCCGCCTGGTGTCGCCCAGCAGGGAGAGCGGCTTGCCCACCGGCTGGGCCTCGATCGAGCCGTCGGAGGAGATCTTGGGGAGGTCGGCCTGCGGCTTGGGCAGCAGCGCCTTCTTCTCGTCGATCTTGCCCTTGCCGTCGACCCCGTACAGCGCGTTGTAGATCTTGCGGACGGCCGGACCGGAGGCGCCGGAACCGGTGCCGCCCTGCGAGATCGTCATGACGACCGAGTAGTCCTTGGTGTAGGTCGCGAACCACGAGGTGGTCTGCTTGCCGTAGACCTCGGCGGTACCGGTCTTGGCGTGCATCGGGATCTTGTCCTGCGGCCAGCCCTGGAACCGCCAGGCGGCGGTGCCCCGGGTGGCGACGCCCGCGAGCGCCTGGTCGATCTGTTCGCGCGTCTGCCCCTTCATCGGGAGCTTGCCGTGCGACTTGGGCTTGATCTCCTGGATGTGCTTGCCGTCCGGGCTGACGATCGCCTTGCCGACGGTCGGGTCGTAGAGCGTGCCGCCGTTGCTGATCGCCGCGTAGATGGTGGCCATCTGGATCGGTGTGACGAGCGTGTCGCCCTGGCCGATCGAGTAGTTGACGGAGTCACCCGCGCGCATCTTCATGCCTTCGAGGCAGTTCTCGTAGGAGAGCCGCTGGGTGTAGTTCCCGTCCTTCTTGCCGTTCTTGCACCAGGCGTCCTTGTTGGCCTTCCAGAAGTCCTTCTTCCACTGGCGGTCCGGGATCCGGCCGCTGACCTCGTTGGGGAGGTCGACGCCGGTCTCCTTGCCGAGGCCGAACTGGTGGGCGGTCTTGTAGAACCAGTCCCCCGGGTGCTTCTTGGGCTTGTTGCCGCCGTCCTTCTTCCACTCGTCGTAGGCGAGCCGGTAGAAGACCGTGTCGCAGGAGACCTCCAGCGCGCGGCCGAGGCTGATCCCGCCGTAGTTCTCGGACTCGAAGTTCTTGAAGACCTGGCCGCCGATGTTGAACGAGCTGGTGCAGGGGTAGGGCCCGCTGAAGCCGTATCCGGCGTTGACCGCGGCGGTCGTCGGGATCACCTTGAAGATCGAGCCGGGGGCCGCCTGGCCCTGGATGGCCCGGTTCAGCAGCGGGTAGTTGCTGTCCTTGCCGGTGAGCTTCTTGTAGTCCTTGCCGGAGATGCCGCCGACCCAGGCGTTGGGGTCGTACGCCGGGTTGGACGCCATCGCCACCACCCGGCCGGTCTTGGCCTCCATGACCACGACCGAGCCCGAGTCCGCCTTGTACTTCCGGCCGGTGTTCCGGTCGTACTGCTTGCGGGCGTCCTTCATCGCCTGGTCCAGCTCCTTCTCCGCGACCGCTTGGACGCGTGAGTCGAGGCTGGTGACGACGTTGTCCCCGGGCCGGGCCCGCTGGCTCTCCCGCTGGCCGATGACGCGGCCGAGGTTGTCGACCTCGTAGCGGGTCACCCCGGCCTTGCCGCGCAGCTTGCTGTCGTACTCGCTCTCCAGCCCGTTGGAGCCGACCTGGTCGGAGCGGAGCAGCGGCGACTTGGTGTGCTCGGCCTTCTTGATCTGCTCGTCGGTCACCGGCGAGAGGTAGCCGAGCACCTGGGCGGCGTTGGAGCCGGCCGGGGCGGCGTAGCGCCGCACGGCGGTGGGCTCGGCGCTGATCCCCGGGAAGTCCTCTTCGCGCTCGCGGATCTGGAGCGCCTGCTTGGCGCTGGCCTCGTCGGTGATCGGGATGGGCTGGTACGGGGAGCCGTTCCAGCAGGGCTGCGGGGTCTCGGCGTCGCACAGCCGGACCTTGTCCTTGACGTCCTTGGGCTTCATGTGGAGGACGCCCGCGAGCCGGGTGAGGACGGCCTCGCCGTCGTCGGGCTCCTTCATCAGCGCGGTGCGGCTGGCTGAGACGACGAGCCGGGTCTCGTTGTCGGCGAGGGGCACGCCGCGGGCGTCCAGTATCGAGCCGCGGACGGCCGGGTGGACGACCTGCTGGACGTGGTTGTTGGCGGCCTTCTCGGTGTATTCGTCGCCGTTGCGGATCTGCAGGTACCAGAGCCGTCCGCCGAGGGTGAGCAGGAGCGAGAAGACAATGATCTGGATGGCGACGAGGCGGACGGTGACCCGGGGAGTCCGTCCGGTCTCCGGGATATTGCTCATGGCGCTCCGTCGAGGGTGGAGGCGGGAGACGGGAGGGCTGCGGGCGACCGGCGGGCGGCGGCGGTCGGCGGGGCGGCGGTGCTCACAGGCGCTTGACCCCCTTGAGCTTGACGCGGCCGTCCTTGACGCGGCCGGTCCGCTTCGTCGCCTTCGCCAGCAGGCCACCGCCCCGACCGCCGCCCTGACCGCCGCCCAGGCCGCCGAGCCGGGCGGCCCGGCCGGAACGGCGGAAGCGGCTCATCCGGCCGACCCGGACGCTGCCCGCCGAGGTGATCCAGCGGGCGCCGCTCTCGGTGCCGGTGCCGCCGGAGCTGTCGGCCATCCGGTCGTTCTCCCCGCGTCTGGCCAGCCCCATGATCAGCGGCACCGTGAAGGGCGCCAGCAGCAGGTCGTAGAGGGCAGCCGTGAACAGCAGCTCGCCCAGGCCCACGTGGCGGGCCGCGTCGTCGCCGACGAGGATGCCGACCCCCGCGTACAGCAGGGTGGCGCCGATGGCCGCCGCGACGACCACCACCATCGGCCCGGTGGCCGTCCGGAGCTGGCCGCTCTCGGGCTTGGCGAGCCCCGCCAGATAGCCG
The DNA here is from genome assembly GCF_042958345.1 of Streptomyces sp. NPDC007983. NCBI lineage: Bacteria > Bacillati > Actinomycetota > Actinomycetes > Kitasatosporales > Streptomycetaceae > Streptomyces > Streptomyces sp. NPDC007983. The sequence goes on along the minus strand of NZ_JBIBJI010000014.1, from coordinate 125,107 downwards.
ATGACGCACAGCACCAGGGCATAGCGCCCGGCGGCGTGATCGGCGGGCGGGGCGAGGTCGGCGAGCAGACCGGCGCCGAACCCGACCAGGGCGCCGCCGGTGTGGCCGTAGACCAGCGCGAGGCCGAGGACGACGAGCAGCAGCAGATCGGGGACGGCGCCGGGCAGTTGCAGCCGGGCGAGGACGCAGATCTGGACGACGAGGGCGACGACGACGAGGACGGTGGACAGGAGGACACGGTTGAGGCGCAGCATCGGTCAGCTCCTGTTGGCCGGGCTCGTTGCGGTGGCTGAGGGGGTGGCCGTGACGGTGACCGTGGGCGCCGGCTTGGGTTTCGCGGGCTTGGGCGGCAGCACGGTGTCGCGCGGGTTGGAGCGCGGCGGCTGGACGACCACGCCGACGATGTCCAGCCTGCTGAACCGGACGTAGGGGCGCACCTGGAGGGTGCGGGTGAGGTCGCCGCCGGTGGGGTCGACGCGGACCACCTTGCCGACCGGGACGCCGGGCACGAACGGCTTGTCGGCCTGCGAGCCGAAGGTGACGAGCCGGTCCCCCTTCTTGATCTTGGCCTTGCCGTTGAGGAGCTGGACGTGCAGGGAGCGGTCGCCGCGTCCGGTGGCGAAGCCCAGCTCGCTGGACTTCTCCATCCGGGTGCCGACGGTGAAGTCGGGGTCGATGGCGAGCAGCACGGTGGAGGTGGAGGGGCCGACCGTGGTGACCCGGCCGACGAGTCCGTCGCCGTTGATGACGGTCTGGTCGCGCTGGATCCCGTCGTCGCTGCCGACGTCGAGGGTGACGGTCCAGGAGAATCCCTGGGCGGCGCCGATGCCGATGACCTCGGCGCCCTTGATGCCGTATTGGCCGGCGCCGGCGACCTTGCGCAGCTTGTCGAGTTCGACGGTACGGGCGCGATTGCGGTCGTCGCTGCCGAGCCGCTGCTTGAGTCTGGTGTTCTCCTGCTCCAGTTGACTGATGCGGTCGTGCCGCTCGTCGGAGTCCCGGATCGCGGCGACGGCGTTGCCGACCGGATCGACGGCGCTCGCGACACCGTTCTCCACCGGGCCGAAGGCGGAAGCGGCGGCCTGACGGGCGCCGTCGAGGGGCGAGTCCTCGCCGCCGCGGATATCCACCGTGATCAGCGCGAACGCGATGGCGATCAGCAGCACCAGGAGCAGCCGGCTCTCTCGTGTGTCCCTCACGTGCGGCGACGTGCCTTCCTCGTCGAAGTCGGACCGGTCCCGATCTCGTTGTGGCCGTCCGGTCCTTAAGGAGCCTTATGCCTGTATATCAGCCGGATCCGCCGATGCGCCGTACGGGCGACACACCGCCCGCACGGCCGATCCGCCTGGTTGTCATCTGCGCGGCTGGGCGTCCAGCACCTGCTGGAGCGCCTCGAACTCCTCCACGCACTTGCCGGAACCGAGCGCGACCGAGTCGAGCGGGTCCTCGGCGATGTGGATGGGCATGCCGGTCTCGCGGCGCAGCCGCTCGTCGAGGCCGCGGAGCAGCGCGCCGCCGCCGGTGAGCACGATGCCGCGGTCCATGACGTCGCCGGACAGCTCCGGCGGGCACTTGTCGAGCGTGGTCTTGACCGCGTCGACGATGGAGTTGACCGGCTCCTCCATGGCCTTGCGGACCTCGGCGGCGGAGATCACGACGGTCTTGGGGAGCCCGCTGACCAGGTCGCGGCCGCGGATCTCGGTGTGCTCCTCTTCCTCGCTCTCGAACGCCGAGCCGATCGTGATCTTGATGTTCTCGGCGGTGCGCTCGCCAAGGAGGAGGCTGTACTCCTTCTTGATGTGCTGGATGATCGCGTTGTCCAGCTCGTCGCCGGCCACCCGGATGGACTGGGCGGTGACGATGCCGCCGAGCGAGATGACGGCGACCTCGGTGGTGCCGCCGCCGATGTCCACCACCATGTTGCCGGTGGCCTCGTGGACCGGGAGGCCGGAACCGATGGCCGCGGCCATCGGTTCTTCGATGATGTGGACCTGGCGGGCGCCCGCCTGGGTGGACGCCTCGATGACCGCGCGGCGCTCGACTCCGGTGATTCCGGACGGAACGCACACCACCACCCGGGGACGGGCCAGATAGCGGCGCTTATGGATCTTCAGAATGAAGTACCGCAGCATCCGCTCGGTGATCTCGAAGTCGGCGATAACGCCGTCCTTGAGCGGACGCACGGCGACGATGTTGCCAGGGGTGCGGCCGATCATCTTCTTTGCCTCGGCGCCCACGGCGAGAATTCCGCCGGTGTTGGTGTTGATGGCGACGACGGATGGCTCGTTGAGGACGATCCCGCGGCCCCTGACGTACACCAGCGTGTTGGCGGTCCCGAGGTCGACAGCCATGTCACGGCCGATGAACGACATGTTGTTCCCCATGAGGATACGTCAGGCCTTCCCTGCTGGAGCGATTGCTTGCTTGAGGTCGGCAGGATGTGTGGTGCGCTGCGAGGCGCGGAAGCTTCATCGTAGTCACGCCCGCGCGAACACGCTGCGGGGGTCCTCCGCCATTGTCAGCAGAACACGAGCCCGCCCCCTCTAATGGTGACGTCGTGTCGCGGAGATGCGTTCCCCCGATCGGCTCGCATATGCCAAGGGGCGGCCGATAATTTCGACCGCCCCCAGGTCAGCAGGGGTGTGACCAGCTGATGATCGATCAGAGCGAGATCAGGTGAGATCAGGCGAGACCGGGAAAGAAAATCTTGATTTCACGCTCGGCCGACTCTTCGGAGTCGGACGCATGGATCAGATTTTCCCGAACGATGGTGCCGAAATCGCCACGGATGGAACCGGGCGCCGCGGCGATCGGGTCGGTCGGCCCGGCCAGCGCCCGGACGCCTTCGATCACACGCTCGCCCTCGACGACCAGTGCCACGGCCGGCCCGGAGGACATGAACTCGACCAAGGGCTCGTAAAAGGGCTTGCCGACGTGCTCGGCGTAGTGCTGCTCCAGCAGCTCACGGCCCAGCCGGCGCAGCTCCAGGGCGGAGATCGTCCACCCCGCCTTCTGCTCGATCCGGCCGAGAATCTCGCCCACCAGTCCGCGTCGTACGGCGTCGGGCTTGAGAAGGACGAGCGTGCGCTGGCTCACGGTGCGGGCTCCTTTGGGAAGTGGCATGCGGGTGAAGCTGTGCGGCTGAGGCTACATGGGTGATCGCCGGCCACGTCACGCAGCGTCAGGCGAGGCGGCGGAGGCCGCGGCGAACCGCTCCTTCGCCTGGTCGACCTTGCGGCCGAAGTGGACCGAGGCCCACCACAGCGCGGCGAAGACCACGCCGAGGAAGAACATGGTGGTCACCACAAAACCGCTCAGCACCAGCCCGATCTGCAGGGCCCAGCCGATCTGCACCGCCCCGGGGCGGCTCAGCATGCCGCACAGCAGTACACACAGTGCCATGGCGATACCGCAGACCGTCCAGACGGTGCCCATCGACAGGCCGGAGACCTTCATCGCGACCAGCCCGGCGAAGCCGATCACGAAGAACTCGCCGATCAGAGTGGAGGCGCACAGCGTCCGCATTTCAGCCCTTTCCCAGAAGCAGCCGGGCCTCGCCGACCGTGATGACCGACCCGGTGACCAGCACCCCCGCACCAGCGTATTCGCCCTCCTCCTCCGCGAGAGTGATCGCGGCCTCCAGGGCGTCGTCCAGCCGGGGCTCGACCTGCACGCGGTCGGAGCCGAACACCTCGACGGCGAGCCCGGCCAACTCATCCGCGTCCATCGCGCGATGGCTGGAATTACGGGTCACCACGATTTCGGCGAAAATCGGCTCAAAAGCTTCCAATAGCCCACGAACGTCCTTGCCGTCGCTGGCTCCGACCACGCCGATGAGGCGGCTGAAGTCGAACGCCTCGGTGACCGCCTCGGCCGCCGCCCGGGCGCCCCCGGGGTTGTGCGCGGCGTCCAGCACCACGGTCGGGCTGCGGCGCACCACCTCCATCCGGCCCGGGGAGCTGACGGAGGCGAAGGCGGAGCGGATGGTGTCCAGGTCCAGCGGCCGGGCGTGCTGGGAGCCGACGCCGAAGAACGCCTCGACGGCGGCCAGCGCCACCGCCGCGTTGTGCGCCTGGTGGGCGCCGTGCAGCGGGAGGAAGATCTCGGGGTACTCACCGCCGAGGCCGCGCAGCGTCACCAGCTGGCCGCCGACCGCCACCTCGCGGGAGACCACCCCGAACTCCATGCCCTCGCGGGCCACCGTGGCGTCCACCTCGACGGCGCGCTTGAGCACCACGGACGCGGCCTCCACGGGCTGCTGCGCGAGCACCACCGTGGCGTCCTGCTTGACTATCCCGGACTTCTCGGCCGCGATCTCCTCCGGAGTCTCGCCGAGCCGGTCGGTGTGGTCCAGCGAGATCGGCATGATCACCGCGACGTCCGAGTCGATCACATTGGTGGCGTCCCAGGAGCCGCCCATGCCGACCTCGACGACCGCGATGTCCACCGGCGCGTCCGCGAAGGCCGCGTACGCCATGCCGGTGAGCACCTCGAAGAACGACAGCCGGTACTGCTGCCGCTCGTCGACCATCTCGATGTACGGCGCGATGTCCTGGTACGTCTCGATGAAGCGCTCGGCGGAGATCGGCGCCCCGTCCAGGCTGATCCGCTCGGTGACGGACTGCACGTGCGGGCTCGTGTAGCGGCCGGTGCGCAGCTCGAAGGAGCCCAGCAGCGCTTCGACCATGCGGGCGGTGCTGGTCTTGCCGTTCGTCCCGGTGATGTGGATCGAGGGGTAGGCGCGGTGGGGCGAGCCGAGGATGTCCAGCAGCGCCTCCATGCGCACCAGCGAGGGGTCGAGCTTGGTCTCCTCCCACCGCGTGGCCAGCTCCGCCTCCACCTCGCGCAGCGCGCGGTCCACCTCGGGGTCGGAGGGGCGAGCCGGAATGCCGTCGCCCTGCGGCGGGCCCGACTGCGCGCGCAGCGTCCGGCTGCCCGCCTCGATCACCGCCAGATCGGGGTCGCGGTCGGTCTCGGCTCCGACGATGTCGTCGAATTCATCCGGTTCGTTCTGTTCGTCCGGTTGGTTCTGGGGGCGCTCGCTCACACGGACCAGTCTACGAGTGACCCCCGACAGCCCGTGGAAGCGCCCATGCGGTCCCGGAGCAGCCCTGGAACAGCCCCGGCACAGCGCCTCAGGAGGCGGCCCCGCCTCCCAGGGCGGCGGACATCATCGACTTGGCGATCGGCCCGGCCAGGCCGCCGCCGGAGATGTCCGCGCGGGGTGCGTCGCTGTCCTCGACCACCACCGCGACCGCGATCTTGTGGCCGCTGGCGTCATCCGCGTAACTCACGAACCACGCGAACGGATTACCGCTGTTGTTCTCGCCGTGCTGCGCGGTGCCGGTCTTGCCGCCGACCTGTATCCCGGGGATCTTCGCGTTGGTGCCCGTGCCCTTCTGCACGACGGTCCGCATCGCCGACCGCAGTTCCTGCGCGGTGGACTTCGACATCGCCTGGGTGAAGGCCTTCGGCTCGGTGCGGTCCAGCGCGGTCGCGTTCCCGTCCGTCGTGCGCTCCACCTCGTACGGCTTCATCAGCTTGCCGTCGTCCGCGATGGCCGAGGAGACCATGGCCATCTGCAGCGGGGTCGCGGTCACGTCGAACTGGCCCATGCCGGTCAGCGCGGTCTGCGAGTGGTCCATACCGCTCGGGTACACGCTCTTGGCGGCGCGCACCGGGATGTCCAGCTTGGAGTCGTCGAAGCCCAGCTTCTTGGCCTCGGCGCCCAGCTTGGACTCGCCCAGGTCCACGGCCATCTTCGCGAAGACCGTATTGCACGAGTACTGCAAGGCCGTGCGGATCGTCGCGTTCTCACAGGGCGCCGACGCGTTCTCGTTCTTCATGTCGGTGACCGTGCCCGGCAGCCGGTACGGGTTGGGGCTCTTGGTCGGCTCGTCCACCGACGAGTACAGCCCGTCATCCAGGGCGGCCGCCGCGACCACCAGCTTGAACGCCGACCCCGGCGGATACGTCTGGCGCAGCGCCCGGTTCAGCATCGGCTGGTCCTTGTCCTTCGTCAGCTTCAGCCACGCCTTCTGGTCGGAGGTGTCGGACCCGGCGAAGGCGCTCGGGTTGTACGAGGGCGTACTGGCCAGGGCGCGCACCGCGCCCGTCTTCGGGTCGATCGCCACGGCCGCGCCCGTGTTGTTCCCCAGCCCCTTGTACGCGGCCTTCTGCACGGCCGGGTCGATCGTGGTCATCACGTCCCCCGGCTTGGACGGCTCCCGGATCAGCGCCTGGAGCGGGTTCTTCAGCCGGGTGTCGGAACCGTCCAGCACGGACCGGTCCAGGGCCTCCAGCTGGTTGCTGCCGTACGACTGCGAGGCATAGCCGGTGACCGGCGCGTAGAGCTTCCCGTCGCGGTACGTCCGCTTGTACTTCAGATCGCCGCTGGTGGCGGTGGAGCCGGTGATGGGCTTGCCACCGGCCAGGATGTTGCCCAGCGGGTTGGCGTACTGGCTGATGGCGTTACGTTCGTTGTGGGAGTTGTCCCGGAAACCGGCGCCCTCCACCACCTGGACATAGGTGACCCAGCCGAGCAGGGCCAGCACGAGCAGCAGGGAGAAGACGGAGGCGCGGCGCAGCGGTTTGTTCATGGGAGGGGGGAGCTCCTTCCGGGACGTACTGGTGGATAACTCCCGGAAGACAGTTATGGGTTCCCGACTCACCGTACGGATCACCTTCCCCCGCGGCCACTGTGGGACATCGCACACCGGCCCGGGGGCGGGCGAGGGAAGCACGGAGCGCCCCCGCCGGAAGGGGCGGGGGCGCTCGGTACGGGTCGGGGTCAGCCCTGGGGCAGGGACGCCAACTGCGCGGTGATCCGGGCGATGTCGGCCTCGGCGGTCGCCTGCCGGACGCGGATCTTCTCCACCACGTGGTCGGGGGCCTTGGCCAGGAACCCTTCGTTGGACAGCTTGGCCGTGGTCTGCGCCTTGTCCTTCTCGGCCGCGGCGAGGTCCTTGGCCAGCCGCTTGCGCTCGGCCTCGACGTCGATCGCGCCGGACAGGTCCAGCGCCACGGTCGCGCCCGCCACCGGCAGCGAGGCGGTGGCGGTGAAGCCCTCCCCGGACGGCTGGAGGCGCAGCAGGGAGCGCATCGCGTCCTCGTGCGCGGCGAGCGAGGTGCCGGACAGCTCGAGCCGGGCCGGGACCTTCTGGCCGGGCTGGAGACCCTGGTCGGCGCGGAACCGGCGGACCTCGGTGACCACCTGCTGCAGGTTCTCGATCTCCCGCTCGGCGGCCTCGTCGCGGAAGCCGCTGTCGGTCGGCCAGTCGGCGATGACGACCGATTCCTGGCCGGTGAGCGCGGTCCACAGCTTCTCGGTGACGAACGGGACCACCGGGTGCAGCAGCCGCAGCGTGACGTCGAGGACCTCACCGAGGACGCGCCGCGAGGCGTCGGCCTCCGGGCCGCCCTTCTGGAAGGTGGTCTTGGACAGCTCGACGTACCAGTCGAAGACCTCGTCCCACGCGAAGTGGAAGAGCGTGTCCGAGAGCTTCGCGAACTGGTAGTCGTCGTAGAACGCGTCGACGTCGGCGACGACCTCGTTCAGCCGGGACAGGATCCAGCGGTCGGTGGCCGACAGCCGCTCGGGGGCGGGCAGTTCGCCCTCGACCGTCGCGCCGTTCATCAGCGCGAAGCGGGTCGCGTTCCAGATCTTGTTGGCGAAGTTACGGGACGCCTGGACCCAGTCCTCGCCGATCGGCACGTCCACCCCGGGGTTGGCGCCGCGGGCGAGGGTGAAGCGGACGGCGTCGGAGCCATAGGTGTCCATCCAGTCCAGCGGATTGACCGCGTTCCCGAAGGACTTGGACATCTTCTTGCCGAACTGGTCGCGGACCATCCCGTGCAGGGCGATGGTGCGGAACGGCGGGGTGCCGTCCATCGCGTACAGGCCGAACATCATCATCCGGGCGACCCAGAAGAAGAGGATGTCGTAGCCGGTGACGAGCACCGAGTTCGGATAGAACTTCGCCAGGCTGTCGGTCTGCTCGGGCCAGCCGAGCGTGGAGAACGGCCAGAGGCCGGAGGAGAACCAGGTGTCCAGGACGTCACTGTCCTGACGCCACCCCTCGCCACTCGGCGGCTCCTCGTCGGGTCCGACGCAGACGACCTCGCCGTCCGGCCCGTACCAGACCGGGATCCGGTGGCCCCACCACAGCTGGCGCGAGATGCACCAGTCGTGCAGGTTGTCGACCCAGTCGAAGTAGCGCTTCGACATGTCCTCCGGGTGGATGCTGACCCGGCCGTCGCGGACGGCGTCGCCCGCCTCCTTGGCCAGCGGGCCGACCTTGACCCACCACTGCATGGACAGCCGCGGCTCGATCGTGGTCTTGCAGCGCGAGCAGTGGCCCACGGAGTGGGTGTACGGGCGCTTCTCCGCCACGATCCGGCCCTCGGCGCGCAGCGCGCCGACGATGGCGCTGCGCGCCTCCAGCCGGTCCAGGCCCTGGAAGGGACCGTGCGCGGTGATCACCGCGTGCTCGTCCATGACGCTGAGGTTCGGCAGGCCGTGGCGCTGGCCGATCTCGAAGTCGTTCGGGTCGTGGGCCGGGGTGACCTTGACCGCGCCGGTGCCGAACTCCGGGTCGACGTGGCTGTCGGCGACGACCGGGATGCGGCGGCCGGTGAGCGGCAGCTCGATCTCGGTGCCGACCATGTGCCGGTAGCGGTCGTCGTCGGGGTGGACGGCGACCGCGGTGTCGCCCAGCATCGTCTCGGCGCGGGTCGTGGCGACGACGATCGAGGTGTCGCCCTCGCCGTACCGGATCGACACCAGTTCGCCGTCGTCGTCCTGGTACTCCACCTCGATGTCGGAGATGGCCGTGAGGCAGCGGGGGCACCAGTTGATGATGCGCTCGGCGCGGTAGATCAGCTCATCGTCGTAGAGCTTCTTGAAGATGGTCTGGACGGACTTGGACAGCCCCTCGTCCATGGTGAACCGCTCGCGGTTCCACGCGACGCCGTCGCCCAGCCGCCGCATCTGGCCGGAAATCTGCCCGCCGGACTCGTTCTTCCACTGCCACACGCGCTCGATGAACGCCTCACGGCCCAGGTCGTGCCGGGAGACGCCCTCCTTGGCCAGCTCGCGCTCGACCACGTTCTGGGTGGCGATACCGGCATGGTCCATGCCCGGCTGCCACAGCGTCTCGTAGCCCTGCATCCGCTTGCGGCGGGTGAGGGCGTCGATGATCGTGTGCTCGAAGGCGTGGCCCAGGTGGAGCGATCCGGTCACGTTGGGCGGCGGGATGACGATCGTGTACGGCTCCTTGCCGCTCTTGGCGTCCGCCTCGAAGTAACCGCGCTCTACCCAGCGCTCGTACAGCTGCCCCTCTACATCGGCCGGCGCGTACTGGGTCGGCAGTTCAGGGTCGCTGTTCGGCCCGCTGTCGGGGCGCTGCTGAGAGTTCTCGGTCACCCCCGCAGTCTAAAGGGCCGCCGGACTCCGTTACGAACCCGTTGCGGCCCCGCCGCAACGCCGCCGGGGCGCGTCGGGAAGGATGTTCAGGACCTGTCATGCGCTTCTAGGAGAGGCACGATGAGCTATCAGCAGCCGCCGCCGCAGCCCGGTCCCTACGGGGCGCAGCCGGGCCCTCAGGGCGCCGGCCAGCCACCTGTGCCGAATCCGTATGCCCAGCCCACCGGCTACGGCCATCCGCAGCCGGCCCAGCCCGGGCAGCCCGGGGGCTACGCGGCGCCCCCTCCGTACAGCGGCGGCGGCCCGTACGGCGCCCCGGCGAACCCTTATGGCCAGCAGGCCCCGCGGCCGGGTCAGCCGGGACAGCCGGGCCGGCCGGGACAGCCCGGGCAGGGCTTCTACGGTGGCCCGCCCGCGCCGCCCGCCGCGCCCGGTGGCCGCCGCAAGGGCCGGACCGCCGGCCTGGCGGTGGGTGCGCTGGTGGTCGTGGGAGCGCTGACGGCGGGCGGGTTCCTGCTGTTCGGCGGTGACAGCGGTCCGTACAAGCTCACGACTCCGAAGACGGTCGCGGAGGAGTACCAGCGCCAGGGCAACGGCACGGACGACGGCGATCTGTCGGCGGCGGGCAAGAAGGACCTGCAGCAGGTCCCGGTGGTCAAGGATCCGCACCTGGTGGCGGCCGACTACCAGACCGACGGCAAGGAGATGCTGAAGTTCACCGGTGTCTGGGGCGAGGTGACCGACCCGAAGCGGGGCGCGGACCTCGCCCTGGCGGTCATCGTCAAGGCGCTGCAGGACAACGGCACCGCGCAAGCGAAGGGCGCTCCCCAGGAGTTCTCGCCGGACGGCTTCGACGGGGACGTCATGAAGTGCCAGTCCCTGAAGTTCACGTCGGATCAGGGATCCATGGAGGCGCCCGCGTGCGTCTGGGGCGACAAGAGCACCCTGGGCGTCGCGGTGATGGCGGACCCGGCGGGGGCCGTTCTCGGCGGCAGCATGTCGCTGGAGGACGCCGCGGGGCTGACCGCCAAGGTGCGTGAGGACGCACGCGTCGAGATCGACAAATAGCTCCAACAGCACAACCTAACGAGGGAAGAACATGAGTCACAACCAGCCGGGCCCCTACGGTCAGCAGCCCCAGCAGCCGGGTCCGTACGGACAAGGCGGTGCCGCCGGCCAGCCCGGCTACGGCTACCCGCAGCAGCCGCCCCAGCAGCCCGGTCCGTACGGACAGCCCCCGCAGTCCGGCTACGGCCACCCGCAGCAGCCCGGTCAGCCCGGTCAGCCCCCGAACCCGTACGGCCAGCCGCAGCAGCCGTACGGCCAGCAGCCGTATGGTCAGCAGCCCTACGGCCAGCAGCCGTACGGCCAGCCGGGCATGCCGGGGCCGTACCAGCCGGGCCCGGGCCAGGGCGGCGGCAAGAAGAAGGGCCTGGCGATAGCCATCGGCGCGGTGGTCGTGGTGGCCGCGGTGGTCGGCGGTGTCGTGGCGTTCAGCGGCGGGGACGGCGGCGGCACGGTCGCCGACGACGGCAAGCGCTACAAGCTCACCACCCCGCAGACCGTGGCCGGTGAGTACACGAAGTCCGACTCCTCCAGCGGCGGCGGGATCACCTCGTCGGACGCGGACGACTTCGAGAAGTTCGGCGTCAGCAACCCGAAGACCGAGGGCGCGGACTACAAGTCCGGCGAGGGCATGAGTTCGAAGCAGCTGCAGCTCAACGGCGTCTGGGGTGAGGTGAAGGACCCCGAGGCGGTCGTGGACGGCGCCTTCTCGAAGATCGCCGAGGAGTCCGAGAAGGACAAGTCGGCCGGCAGCATGAAGGCCGAGCTGGTGGGCAGCCCGGAGAAGGTGTCCCCCAGCGGGCTCGACAACGCCGTGATGAAGTGCCAGAACGCCAAGTTCACCCCGAGCGGGGACTCCGGTTCCAGCGGCCTGCCCACCAAGGGATTCACCATCCCGATCTGCATGTGGGGCGACCACAGCACGATCGCCTATGTGGTCGTCTCCGACACCGCGGCCGCGCTTTCCGGCAAGAGCATGTCGCTGGACGCGGCCGCGGAGATCACAGCGAAGGTCCGCAAGGACGCGCGCGTCGAGATCCCCAAGTAGTCGCGTTCCCGGCGCGGTTCCGCACCGTCCCCGTCCACACGCCGTCCACCGTCCGGAGGGATACCCCCACACCCATGAGCCACAACCAGCCACCGCCGCCGCCCGGTCCCTACGGCGGCGGCGGGCCCGGCCCGTACGGGGGCGCCCAGCCCAATCCGTACGGCGGGGGGCAGCAGCCGTCCGCGGTGCCCAACCCGTACGCGCAGAACCCGGGTTACGGCTATCCGCAGCCGGCCCAGCCGGGGTACGGCTATCCGCAAGCGCCGGGTCCCTATGGACAGGCTGCGCAGCCGGGCTACCCGGCGCCGCCCGGGCCCCCGCCGGGCCGCAATCGCACCAAGATCATCGCGATGTCGGCGGCGGGGCTCGTGGTGGTGGGGGCGATCGTCACCGGCGCCGTGGTGCTGTCCGGCGGCGACGGCGGCCCCGCGCCGATGCGGCTCGTCACCCCCAAGACGCTCGACAACGGCACGTACACCCTGTCCAAGGGCACCGATGAGCTGAGGGACGAGGGCACCAGCGTGCAGGGCAGCATGCCCAAGGGCGCGACATCCGTCCTCGGGCAGTACCAGCGCGCCGACGACGAGAACTCGGGGCTCGCGTTCTCCGGCATGTACGGGGAGATCGACGACCCCGCCCGGGTCAAGGACGGGATGTTCAAGGGCTTCGAGGACGGCGAGGGCACTCCGTCCGTCGAGCAGAAGCGCAAGACGTTCCGGCCGGACGGCGCGGACGGCCCCGCCATCGACTGCGAAGTCGTGAAGATGTACGAGCGGATCTACGCCCCGGCGTGCGCGTGGGCGGAGGAGACGGACGCGGCGATGGTGCTGGACGTCAACGCGGAGAACACCACCGCGTCCGACGTCGACCTGGAAGCCTTCGCGAAGGTGACCGCGGGCATCTACAAGGACACCCGCGAGCCCGCCTAGCCCCGCCCGCCCACAGGAGGCCCTACGGCGGCCTGTGACATGAAGAGGGCCCCGGGGAGACCGGGGCCCTCTTCGTATGCGCTCTACGCGGCGCTCACGCGCTCTTCTCGTGCCGTTCACCCGGCTCGGTGCCGCGCGAGCGGGGCACCAGCGTCGGGTTGACGTTCGAGTGGACGACGTCCTCGGTGATGACGACGCGGGCCACGTCCTTGCGGGACGGCACCTCGTACATCGCCGACATCAGGACCTCTTCGATGATGGCGCGCAAGCCCCGCGCGCCGGTGCCGCGCAGGATCGCCTGGTCGGCGATGGCCTCCAGGGCGGGGCGGTCGAAGTCCAGCTCCACGCCGTCGAGTTCGAACAGCCGCTGGTACTGCTTCACCAGCGCGTTCCGCGGCTCGACCAGGATCTGCAGCAGCGCCTCGCGGTCGAGGTTGTGGACGGAGGTGATGACGGGGAGCCGGCCGATGAACTCCGGGATCATCCCGAACTTCACCAGGTCCTCCGGCATGACCTCCTGGAACTGGTCGCTGGCCTCGATCTCGCGCTTGGAGCGGATCGTGGCGCCGAAGCCGATGCCCTTGGCACCGGCCCGCGACTCGATGATCTTCTCCAGACCGGCGAAGGCACCGCCCACGATGAACAGCACGTTCGTCGTGTCGATCTGAATGAATTCCTGGTGCGGGTGTTTCCGGCCGCCCTGCGGCGGAACGGAGGCCGTGGTGCCCTCGAGGATCTTCAGCAGCGCCTGCTGCACACCCTCGCCGGAGACATCGCGGGTGATCGAGGGGTTCTCGCTCTTGCGGGCCACCTTGTCGATCTCATCGATGTAGATGATGCCCGTCTCGGCCTTCTTGACGTCGTAGTCGGCGGCCTGGATCAGCTTGAGGAGGATGTTCTCCACGTCCTCGCCGACGTAGCCCGCCTCGGTGAGCGCGGTGGCGTCGGCGATGGCGAAGGGAACGTTCAGCATCCGGGCGAGGGTCTGCGCGAGCAGGGTCTTCCCGGAGCCGGTCGGGCCGAGCAGCAGGATGTTGGACTTCGCCAACTCGATGCCGTCGTCCTTGCTGTGGCTGCCGTTCTCTCCGGCCTGAACCCGCTTGTAGTGGTTGTAGACCGCGACGGACAGGGCCTTCTTGGCGGCCTCCTGGCCGACCACATAGCCCTCGAGGAACTCGTAGATCTCCCGCGGCTTGGGGAGTTCCTCCCAGCGCACCTCGGAGGTCTCGGCCAGCTCTTCCTCGATGATCTCGTTGCAGAGATCGATGCACTCATCGCAGATGTACACACCAGGGCCCGCGATGAGCTTCTTCACCTGCTTCTGGCTCTTTCCGCAGAACGAGCACTTGAGCAGGTCGCCGCCGTCACCGATGCGTGCCACGAGGTGCTTCCCCTTCGCCTTGGATCCGCTTTGCTCCGCGGAACCGGGTGCTTGCGCTGCGAGCTTTCCGCTTGATGTTTCCGGGGGCCGGCCCCCAGCCCTCTATGACGGTACCTTGCCGGGCCCCCGGTTCGGGCCCCCCTTGGACCGAACTGGTCCAAGGGGCGCCGGGCCGCCCGGGCTTCAGCCCAGGCCGACCGAGGTCTTACGGGTCGAGACGATCTGGTCGACCAGACCGTACGCCAGCGACTCCTCGGCGGTCAGGATCTTGTCACGCTCGATGTCGTCGCGGATCTTCTCGATCGGCGTGGTGGAGTGCTTGGCCAGCATCTCCTCCAGCTGCGACCGCATCCGCAGGATCTCGTTGGCCGCGATCTCCAGGTCGGAGACCTGACCCCGGCCCGTCTCACTGTACGGCTGGTGGATCAGGATACGGGCGTTGGGGAGCGCCATCCGCTTGCCGGGGGTACCGGCGGCGAGCAGCACGGCCGCGGCGGACGCCGCCTGGCCCATGCACACCGTCTGGATATCGGGCTTGACGAACTGCATCGTGTCGTAAATGGCGGTCAGCGCGGTGAACGAGCCGCCGGGCGAGTTGATGTAGACCGAGATGTCGCGGTCCGGGTCCATCGATTCCAGGCACAGGAGCTGCGCCATGACGTCGTTGGCCGAGGCGTCGTCGATCTGGACGCCCAGGAAGATCACGCGCTCCTCGAAGAGCTTCGCGTACGGGTCGTACTCCCGGACACCCTGGGAGGTGCGCTCGACGAAGCGCGGAACGACATAGCGCGATTCGGCCATCGGGCCGTCGTAGAGGCCGCTGCCGGGAAAGTTGTTCATCTGGGTGTTCACCATCCTGTGGCGATCAAAGGGCTGGAGGTCGGCTAACGGGACGGCGGGGCTCAGGCCCCGGTGCCGCCCCCGCCCGGAACGCCCGAGGCCGAGGCCATGACGTCGTCGACCAGGCCGTACTCCTTGGCCTCCTGGGCGGAGAACCAGCGGTCGCGGTCGGAGTCGCGGGTGATCTGCTCGACGGTCTGACCGGTGTGGAACGCGGTCAGCTCGGCCATCCGCTTCTTGGTGTGCAGCAGCCGCTCGGCGTGGATCTTGATGTCCGAGGCCGAACCGGCCAGGCCAGCGGACGGCTGATGGATCAGGATCTCGGCGTTCGGCAGCGCGAACCGCTTGCCGGGGGTGCCCGCGCTCAGCAGGAACTGTCCCATCGAGGCGGCGAGGCCCATGGCGATGGTGACGACGTCGTTCGGGATGAACTGCATGGTGTCGTAGATCGCCATGCCCGCCGAGATCGAGCCGCCCGGAGAGTTGATGTAGAGGTTGATGTCCTTGTCCGGGTCCGCGGCGAGCAGGAGCAGCTGCGCGGTGATCTTGTTGGCGATTTCGTCGTCGACCGGCTGGCCGAGGAAGATGATCCGCTCACCGAGCAGCCGGTTGTAGACCTGGTCGCCGAGGCCACCGCCGGTCGGCTCGCCGGCGGCGGAAGGCATCGTATTCGTCACGTATCCACCTGCTCGTCTCTGACGGCGACTGGCCGTCTCAGCGTCTTCTTCTGGGCTCGGGACGGGCCGGCCGGTGCGATCCGGCGGGCCTGCGAGACTCCCTGCCCTCGTATCTACGGACCCTAACGCGCTGGTCGGCGGGCGCCATCCCGCATCAGGAACTGTTCGCTCTGAGCGCAGGTTCCGCCGCCCACGCGGCCTTCGTGCAACGCCTTCACAAAAGGATGCACGGAAAGGATTCACGAAAAGGTTCGCGGAACACGAACGGGCCCGGACGCGCGCAGACGTTCGGGCCCGTTCGTACGGGCTGCGGAGCGGCCAGGATCAGCCCTCGGCCTTGTCCTGCGCCTTCTCCTGCTCGGGAGCGGCCTCGGCGGCGGCCTCGGTGGCCTCAGCGGCCTCGTCGCCCGCCTCGGTGCCCTCGGCGGCGGCCTCGACCGTCTCCGCGGTCTCGTCCTCGTCGTCGAGGTCGACGGTCTCGCCCTTGTCGTCCACGACCTTGGCGGCCTCGACCACGACGGCGAGCGCCTTGCCGCGGGCGACCTCACCGACGAGCATCGGCACCTGGCCGCCCTCGACGACCTGCTGGGCGAACTGGTCCGGGCTCATGCCGGAGGACTGCGCACGGCGCATCAGGTGCTCGGTGAGCTCCTCCTGGCCGACGGACAGCTGCTCCTTGTTGACCAGCTCGTCGAGGACGAACTGGGTCCGGATGCCCTTCTCCGCCTGCTCCTTGAGCTCGGCGTCGAACTCCTCGGCGGTCTTGCCCTGGATCTCCAGGTAGGACTCCAGGTTCAGGCCCATCTGGCCGAGCTGGTGGTGCTCCAGGTTGTGCTTCCGGGTCTGGATCTCGTCCTCGAGCAGCTTCTCGGGGATCGGCACCTCGACCAGCTCCAGGAGGGCATCCAGCACCTTCTCCTGGGCCTGGGTGGCCTGGTCGTACTTCTTCGACTGCTCCAGGCGCTTGCGGCTGTCCGCGCGCAGCTCCTCGAGGGTGTCGAACTCGCTGGCCAGCTGGGCGAAGTCGTCGTCCAGCTCGGGCAGCTCCCGGGCCTTGACCTCGTTCACCTTGACGGAGACCTCGGCCTCCTTGCCCTGCGCGGAGCCGCCCTTCAGCTCGGAGGTGAAGGTGGCGGTGCCACCGGCCTCCAGGCCGGTCACGGCCTCGTCGATGCCGTCGAGCAGCTCACCGGAGCCGATGGTGTAGGTGACGCCCTCGGCGACACCGTCCTCCAGCACCTCGCCGTCGACCTTGGCCTCCAGGTCGATCACGACGATGTCGCCCTCGCCGGCGGCGCGCTCGACGGGGCTGGTGGTGGCGAAGCGGTCGCGCAGCTGCTCGACCGACTTGTCGATGTCCTCGTCCGAGACCTCGACCGAGTCGACGGTGACCTCGATGCCGGAGTAGTCCGGGATCTCGATCGACGGGCGGATGTCCACCTCGGCGGTGAACGTCAGCAGCTCGTTGTCCTTGAGCTCGGTGATGTCGACCTCGGGCTGCCCGAGCGGGTTCAGCTCACCTTCGTTGACCGCGTCGGTGTAGAACTTCGGGAGGGCGTCGTTGACGGCCTCCTCCAGCACCGCGCCGCGGCCGAAACGCTGGTCGATGATGCGGGCCGGGATCTTGCCCTTACGGAAGCCAGGCACCGTGACCTGCTGGTTGATCTTCTTGTACGCCGCGTCGAGGCTGGGCTTGAGCTCCTCGAAGGGCACCTCGACAGTGAGCCGAACCCGGGTCGGGTTCAGGTTCTCCACGGCGCTCTTCACGGTTCGGTCTCCTTGGGGCTGACGTGTGGTGTTCTGCTGCCTCGCACTGATGCTTCGCAGCGGATCGCGCCCGGTAGAGAAAGACACAGACGCGCAGCTTGCATAGTAACCGCAAGCATGACGCGGCCCACAACGCGATCTTGACGCCAGTGGATGGTCGGGGTGGCCGGATTCGAACCGACGACCTTCCGCTCCCAAAGCGGACGCGCTACCAAGCTGCGCCACACCCCGTCGGTGCGACACGTAGGGTACATGGCCGCGGACGCCACGGCTGCCTGTTATTCCACCGCGGGACAAGGGTGTGCGGGACAGGGCCCGGACCCGCTACGATGCTTCCCGTGCCGCGGTCGCAGGTGATCACACCTGGGCGACGAGCGGCGCATGCGGGCGTAGCTCAATGGTAGAGCCCCAGTCTTCCAAACTGGCTACGCGGGTTCGATTCCCGTCGCCCGCTCCATGACGCACGACGGCCCGGCCCCGGGGAGATCCCCGGAGCCGGGCCGTCGGCGTTCCCGGACGCGACTCAGAGGTTGATGTCGCTGATGGAGCTGGCGACCGAGTCGAGGAAGTCCTGGATGTTCGGCGCCAGGTCGGAGGAGGCCAGGAGAAAGCCGAAAAGGGCGGCGACCAGCGCCGGCCCCGGCTTCGTCTTGCCGGCGCGGATCATCAGTACGAGGATGATCCCTACCAGCACCACCAATGACAGGGAAATGACCACAGCTGATCACACTTCCTCGGTCGCTCATGTCTTCACCCGGCCCCGGAAGCACGCGACCTCGCACACCCCCGCTGCAACCATCGTGCCATCAACTACGGCTCCACAGCAGCAGGGTGAGGTGATCACCTGCGTCGGCACACACCACACCCACCCCCTTGGTACCCCGTCAGAAATCCTTTACACGAGCGGTCACGGGTGACGCTCCCCACAATTCGGTGGATCAATTCCCGGCCTGATCACATAACCCGGAAGGGAATTCCGATTTCCATGAATCAGACATTCCGCCGGAGCCGCCTGAGGGGCATATGCACCATTTAAGGGGGATGAAACCCGACAGAACGGGCGGTCCGGTTCCTCATATCGAACAACCGGATCGCTATGTCGACTTGATAACGGTCGGCTATCGGCCGGAGTGTGAACTGTATTACCGGGGAAGACCTGGACGAGGTTTTACGCAATAGAGGTTTCGGCGCTATCGTGCCTCAGATGTTCCACGCTGCCATCTCTCCCCCACGCGCAGTGCGGTCCCGGGTGCTCTCCCCCAGCTCCTGGTGGGAGGGCCTGTGACCAACTCCCTGCGCCCGCACGGTTCCCAGCGGTCCCCGCTCCCCCCGGCCCGGGAGGCCGAGGCCGGGGCACCCCCCACACCGCAGAGCGAAGAAGCAGGGCGTCAGGCGACTCCGCCCGCCGCCAGTGCCCCTGCCGGGCAGAAGCCGAAGCAGCGGGACGCGTTCTTCGACAACGCGAAGTACCTCGCGATCGTGCTGGTCGCGATGGCCCACTCGTGGGAGCCGCTCACCGACTCGAGCCGCACCGCGGAAGCCCTGTACATGACCGTGTACACCTTCCACATGCCGGCCTTCATCGTCATCTCCGGCTTCTTCTCCCGCAGCTTCGACATGCGGCCCGACCGGCTCCGGCGGCTCATCACCGGGGTCGCGGTGCCGTATGTGCTGTTCGAAGTGGCATACAGCCTCTTCAAGCGGGTGGCCGACGACGACCCGAGCCACCCGATCAGCCTGCTCGACCCCTGGTACCTGACCTGGTTCCTGGTCGCGCTGTTCGTGTGGCGGCTCACGACGCCCATCTGGAAGCTGGTGCGCTGGCCGGTCCCGCTCTCGCTGGCGATCGCCACCCTGGCGTCCGTCTCGCCCGACATCGGCGACGACCTCGACCTCCAGCGGGTCCTGCAGTTCCTGCCGTTCTTCGTCATCGGCCTGTGCATGAAGCCCGAGCACTTCCAGCTGATGCGGGGCCGCAAGATGCGGATCGCGTCCGTGCCGGTCTTCGCGTGCGCCCTGCTGTTCGCCTACTGGGCGGCGCCCCGGATGAACTCGGCCTGGTTCTACCACCGCGACAGCGTCCAGGAACTCCACGCCCCGGCGTGGACCGGTCCCGTGATGACCCTGGCCATGTTCGGCTGCTCGATGGTCCTCACCGCCTGCTTCTTCGCCTGGGTGCCGCGGCGCCACATGTGGTTCACCGTGCTGGGCGCCGGGACGCTGTACGGCTACCTGCTGCACGGCTTCCTCGCCAAGGGCTCCCGCTTCTGGGGCTGGTTCGACGCCGAGTGGGTGCACAAGCCGCTGGGTGAGATCGCGGTCACCGTCGTCGCCGCCAGTGTGGTCACCGCGCTGTGCACCCCGCCGGTGCAGCGCGTCTTCCGCTTCGCGATGGAGCCGAAGATGACGTGGGCCTTCCGCAAGGACCCCGCCGAGCAGGCCCGTCACCGTACGGCCGCCTGACGGCTCACAGAACGCCCGAAAGGGGCCGGGACCGCATGGTCCCGGCCCCTTTCGCTTATCCGCTCACCCCCGTTCGGCCGTCTCCCGGCGCAGTGCCGCCCGGGCGGGCAGCAGGGTCGCCGCGAGGCCGAGCGCCACGGCCGCCCCCGCGAACCCGGCGTAGGTCAGCGGCGGGACGTACGGGCTCCCGCCGGTCAGCCCGCGCACCATCGGTACGAGCGTGGCCAGGGCGATCGCCGTGCCCAGCGCGACACCGGCCGTGGCCACCAGCAGCGCCTCCCAGCGCACCATGCCCAGCACCTGCCGCCGGGTCGATCCGATCAGGCGCAGGGTGCCCAGCTCCCGGCGGCGGTCGAGGACCGTCATCACCAGGGTGTTGACGGCGGCGACCGCGGCGAAGCCGCCGAGCACCGCGGCCATGGTGGTGTTGGACCAGGCGTTCAGCGCGCGGTCCCGGTCCTGGGCGGCCGCGTAGCCGTCCCGGCCGGTGACCCGCTCGCCGAGCCGCTTCCCGAGCGCCGCCGCGACGGCCGTACGGTCCGCGCCCGCGTCGTCCCGTACCAGTACGTCGCCGTCGAAGGACGAGGTGACATGGGCCGCGAGGGCCGCGCGGGGCAGGGTGAGGCGGGCGACGCCCAGGCCCCGGCCGTACGTCGCGACCACCTCGGGTGCGGCCCTGGTGCCGTCCGGGAGGCGGAGCCGGAGCCGGTCGCCCACGCGGACGTGCGCGGATCGCGCGAGGCCCGCGTCGACCGCCACCCGGCCCGGTCCCAGATCCGCCAGGCGGCCGCTGCGGACGTCCAGGTCCTGTACGGCCTCCAGCGCGCGGCCGGTGCCGGTGACGCCCTGGGCCGTCGCGCCCTCCAGCGCGGAGCCCGTCGGCACGAGCACCCCGGTGCGCAGCACGCCCACCGCCGCCGCGACGCCGGGTACGTCAGCCGCGCGGTCGGCCGTATCGGCCGGGAGGCCGCCGGGTGCGGAGACGACGTGATCGGCGACGATCCCGGCGCGCCGCTGCCCGGCCATCGCGTGGTCCTCGCTGGTGTGCATGAACACGAGCGTCGAGGAGAACGCCATGGCCAGCACGATCGGGGTGAGCGCGGAGGCCAGTCGGCGGGCGTTGGCCAGGGAGTTGGCCGACGCCAGGACGGCCGGGGCCGCGCCCGCGCGCAGCGGCAGTCCGATCAGCCAGGCGCACAGCAGGGCGACCAGCGGACCGAGCAGGGCCATGGCCAGCATGAAGAGCATCACGATCCCGAGCGCGGTGTTGGCCGCGTCCTCGCCGGAGGCCGACGCGGCGACCCCGGCGAGCACGATGCCGCCGGCCAGCGCCGCCGTGCCCAGCAGGGTGCGGATCACCCCGGGGCGCAGCCGCTCGACGGCGGCCTCGCCGAGCGCCCGGCCCGGTTTGATCCGCGCCGGGCGGCGCGCCGCCATGAGGCCCGCCAGGAGCGAGGTGACCAGCCCCGCGCCGACCGCGGTGACCAGCGGAATCCAGGAGACCGACAGTTCCATGGGGGCGGGGATCGCGCCCTTGGCCTCGAGCTGTCCGAACCACCAGTGCGCGAGGGCGATGCCGGGCAGGCAGCCGAGCGCGCCCGCGAGCGGGGCGACGAGCAGCGCCTCGGCCGCGATGGAGCGGCGGATCTGGCGCGGGGTGGCGCCGATCGCGCGCAGCAGGGCGACCTCGCGGGCGCGCTGGCCGACGGAGAGGGCGACGGTGCCCGCCGCGGTGAAGACGGCCACGGCGGTGGCGATCCCGCCGAAGGAGCCGCCGAGGGCGGTGAGCAGTTCCCTGGCCCCGGTGACCGAGGGGTCCTCGACCGCGCCGCGTCCGTCGCCGGTGTGCACGCGCGCGGTGGTGCCGTGCGCGGTGTCGCCGTATGCGTCCTTCAGCCGTGCGGCCAGGCCGTCCGGGCTGGTGCCGGGGGCGGGGCGGACGAGGATCGCGTCGACCGTACGGGGGTGGCCGGACAGGGCGCGGGCGCGGGCGTCGGCGAACCAGGCCGTGGGGGTGGCGTGGGTGCCGCGGGCGGTCCGGGCGATGCCGGACACCCGGAAGACGTGCCGGCCGTCCGGGGCGCTCACCGTGACGCGGTCGCCCACTCCGGTGTCCGCCGCGCGGGCAGCGGTCTCGTCGAGCACGATGCCGCCCGCCCGGGGCGGTGTGCCGGTGGCGAGCGTCACGCCCGTGAAGGGGGCCGCGCCCCAGCCGTGGCCGGTCAGCGCGCCCTGTGAGCCGCCGCCCGTGCGCAGCGGGAAGGCCGTGTCGGGTGCGGCGGCCGCCGCCCCGGGGGTGCGGGCGGCGGTGGTGACGAGCGCGGCGTCGAGCCGGGCCCGGTCGGGGACCGGCTCGGACTCGTCCTCCCGGTCCTCCCCGTGGCCGACGGTGTAGTGCGCGCGCTGGTCGGCGGCGACGACGACCGGGGCGCCCGCGTAACGCTCGGGCGGCACGGAGGCCCGTACTCCGGTCTCCAGCAGGATGCCGCAGGCGGACACGATCATCGCGGTCATCATCAGGGCGACGAAGGTGCCCGCGAAGGCGGCGGGCTTGAAGCGGACGGAGGCGCGGGCCAGTCCGTTGGTGAGCGCCCTCACCGGACGACGGCGAGGCCGGCGGGGGTGCGGGCGGTGAGCCGGGTCATCCGGTCGGCGATCTCGTGCGCCGGGGCGCGGGTGAGCCGGTCGGCCAGCCTTCCGTCCGCGAGGAAGAGCACCCGCTCGGCGTAGCTCGCGGCCACCGGGTCGTGCGTGACCATCACCACGGTCGCGCCGAGCGTGTCCACCGCGTGCCGCAGCAGTCCCAGCACCTCGGCGGCGGTGACGGTGTCCAGGGCGCCGGTCGGTTCGTCGGCGAAGACGACGTCGGGGCGGGTGACGAGGGCGCGGGCGATGGCCACGCGCTGTTGCTGCCCGCCGGACAGCTGTCCCGGGCGGCGCCGGGCGTGCTCGTGCAGCCCGACCTGGGCCAGCATCTCGCGGGCCCGGTGGCGGTCGGGGCGGGCGCCGGCGAGCCGCATCGGGAGCAGCACGTTCTGCTCGACGGTGAGGGAGGGCAGCAGGTTGAACGCCTGGAAGACGAAGCCGAGGCGGCTGCGGCGCAGCGTGGTGAGCTTGTTCTCGCTCATCCCGGTGATCTCCGTGCCGCCGAGCGTCACGGACCCGGCGGTCGGCCGGTCCAGTCCGGCGGCGCACTGCAGGAACGTCGACTTGCCGGAGCCCGAGGGGCCCATGACGGCGGTGAAGCTGCCGTGCGGGAGGGCGAGGTCGATGCCGCGGAGCGCGTGCACGGCGTTGCCGCCGCGGCCGTAGCGGCGCTGGACGCCCTGGAGTTCGATGGCGTGGGGGGCGGGGTGCGGTGCCGGGGGCGCCGCTGTCGTACGCCGCTTGCGCAGCCGCATGGTGGTGGCCCTTCTCCGTAAGGTCGCCCGATGTCCTGCGAGGTCCTACGAACCTAGGGATCGGGGGTGTCCCGGAGCCATGGCGGTCGCCGCCGTGTCCAAGGGGGGTTAACCCCCGGTACGACGGTCCTACTGGCGGCAGATCAGCAGGAGCGCCCGGTCGTCGTTGACGTCCTTGGCCACCGTCTCGATCAGGTGCCAGGCCGCGCCCTGGAAGCCGGAGGCGACGTAGCGGTCGGCCTCGCCGGTCAGATGGTCGATGCCCTCGCTGATGTCGCGGTCGGCGGTCTCGACGAGGCCGTCGGTGAACAGCATCAGGACGTCCCCGGGGCGCAGGGTGCCCTTGGTGGGGTCGAACTGGGCGCCGTCGTAGACGCCGAGCAGCGGGCCGTCGGCGGACTTCTCCTCCCATTTGCCGGTGCCCGCGCTGAGCTGGAGCGCGGGCAGATGTCCGGCGGAGAAGAGCTCGAAGTCGCCGCTGTCGAGGTCGAGTACGAGGTGGACGGAGGTCGCGAAGCCCTCTTCCCAGTCCTGGCGCAGCAGATAGCCGTTGGCGGCCGGGAGGAAGCCGTGCGGGGGCAGCGAGCCGAGGAGGCCGCCGAAGGCGCCGGAGAGCAGGAGGGCGCGGGAGGCGGCGTCCATGCCCTTGCCGGAGACGTCGGTGAGGACGACTTCGAGGGTGCGGCCGCCGTTGCCGGTGCGGGCGGCGACCACGAAGTCGCCGGAGAAGGACTGGCCGCCGGCCGGGCGCAGCGCCATCTCGCGGTGCCAGCCGCGCGGCAGGGCGGGCAGCTTGCTCTGGACGCGGATGCGTTCGCGCAGGTCGAAGAGCATGGTGCCGCCGCGCCGCCAGGGCACGCCGACCCGGCTGCGGAACTGGGCGATGAGCAGCCCGGAGAAGCCGACGGCGGCGACCACGAGGATGGTGCCGGGGGTGACCCGGGCGGAGGTGTCCTCCTCGGTGTACGGGCCGAGGACGGCGGACTCCACGATGAGGGCGGAGGCGGCGGCCGCGTACAGGGCGAGCAGGCTGGCGGGGCGCAGCAGCAGTCCGCCCGCGACGATCGGCAGGACGAGGGCGGAGGGGGCGCACCAGTCGGGGGTGGCAATGGTGCCGCCGGCGATGGCGGGGACGGCGAGGAGCAGCAGGGTGAGGGCGAGCCGGTCGGAGCCCTCGCCGCGGAAGTAGTCGACTCCGGCTTTGCGCACGCCGGTGCGAACCCGGTGCAGAGCTTTGCGCATCCGGGCCATCGGAGTGTCCGCGCCGCCAGTCATTGCATCGGGACCCTACCCACCCGTTCGGACGCGCGTCGATTCGTGGCGCGTTGAACCACCCAGCCAGGGGGGCAATCGTAAGCGATATTCGTTCGGGTGTACGGGAAACCGCTGCTGGGGATGGGGATATGAGCGCGGGGCCGGGGGCGGCCGATCGGCTGTTTGGGATGATTGGTACGGAAAGCTGGTGTTCGCCTTCGGTGTCGTACCCCGATCGACGGGGAAAACCGCGCGCTGGCGGGAGTTGACCGAATGCGAGCGCTCCGCCGGCGGCCGGGGCGGCGGTCCCACCTGACGGAGCGCCGGCCGACGCGCATCACGACCGCTGGCAAGCGGGGCACCAGAACAGGTTCCGGGCGGCCAGGCCCGCGGTGCGGATCTCGCCGCCGCAGACATGGCAGGGCTGCCCGGCCCGGCGGTAGACGTAGACCTCGCCGCCGTGGTCGTCGACGCGCGGCGGGCGGCCCATGGCCTCGGGGGTGTGCTCGGGGCGGACCGTGTCGATCCGGTTGTTCCGTACGCCCTCGCGCATCAACTCCGCGAGATCGGCCCAGATCGCGTCCCATTCGGCGCGGGTCAGTCCGCGGCCCGGGCGGTACGGGTCGATGCCGTGCCGGAACAGGACCTCGGCGCGGTAGACGTTGCCGACGCCCGCGACCACCTTCTGGTCCATGAGCAGCGCGGCCACGCTGACCCGGCTGCGGGAGATCCGGGCCCAGGCGCCGGCGCCGTCGTCGTCGGGGCGCAGCGGATCGGGTCCGAGGCGGTCGTGGATGGCCTGCTTCTCGGGCTCGGTGATCAGGGCGCAGGCGGTCGGCCCGCGCAGATCGGCGTAACCCCCGGGGCCCGCGAGCCGCAGCCGTACGGTCTCGGTGGGCGGCGGGGCGGGGGCCGGGCCGATGGCGTACTTGCCGAAGAGCCCGAGGTGGACATGGACCCAGCCGGTGGCCGCGAAATCCAGGAAGAGGTGCTTGCCGTGTGCCTCGGCGTGCTGGAGGACCTGTCCGTCCACGAGGGCCGCCCCGTCGGCGAACTTGCCCTGGGGGCTGGCGGCATGGACGGGCCGGCCGCCGAACCGGTCGAGATGGTCGGCAGCCAGTCGGTGGATGGTGTGCCCTTCGGGCATCAGTCGCCGGCGGGGTGATGGGCCGGGATGGGCGGCAGTGCGCCGGTGGTCTCGTAGTCGGCGAGCATGGCGATGCGGCGGGTGTGCCGCTCCTCGCCCGAGTACGGGGTGGCCAGGAAGATCTCGACGAACTTGATCGCCTCTTCCCGGGTGTGCATGCGCCCGCCGATGCTGATCACGTTGGCGTCGTTGTGCTCGCGCGCGAGGGCGGCGGTCTGCTCGCTCCAGGCCAGTGCGGCGCGTACCCCCTTGACCTTGTTCGCCGCGATCTGCTCGCCGTTGCCGGAGCCGCCGATCACGATGCCGAGGCTGTCGGCGTCGGCGGCGGTCCGCTCGGCGGCGCGCAGGCAGAACGGCGGGTAGTCGTCCTGGGCGTCGTAGATGTGCGGGCCGCAGTCGACGGGGTCATGACCGCCCGCCCGGAGCCACTCCACGAGGTGGTTCTTCAGTTCGTATCCGGCATGATCGGAGCCGAGGTACACGCGCATGCCCTGAGTGTGGCACGGCCGTGTCTTTCCCGCCGAGCCGGGTAGGCGCTCTGTGATTACCACGCAACACCAAGGAACCTCATGGAAACCTCAAGTAACGATTTGAAATCGAAGGTTCACCTGTTCGTTCTCCTGAGATTCACTGGCGTCGCTCCTATTCCGGAAGCAAAGGATCGAGCCATATGAGCGCACAACCAGCGACTTCCCCCGACGGCCTCAAGGCCGGGCTCAAGAACCGCCATCTGTCCATGATCGCGATTGGCGGGGTGATCGGCGCCGGGCTGTTCGTCGGCTCCAGCGCCGGTATCGCCAAGGCCGGGCCGGGCATCCTCGTCTCCTACGCACTCGTCGGCCTCATGGTCGTCCTCGTGATGCGCATGCTGGGCGAAATGGCCGCCGCGAATCCGACCTCCGGCTCCTTCTCCGCCTATGCCGACCGGGCGCTCGGCCGCTGGGCGGGCTTCTCGATCGGCTGGCTCTACTGGTTCTTCTGGGTCGTGGTGCTGGCGGTCGAGGCGACCGCCGGTGCCAAGATCCTGGAGGGGTGGTGGCCCGCCGTACCGCAGTGGGGCTGGGCACTGATCGTGATGCTCGTGCTCACCGCCGCCAACCTGGCCTCGGTCTCCTCCTACGGCGAGTTCGAGTTCTGGTTCGCCGGGATCAAGGTCGTCGCGATCATCGCCTTCATCGTCATCGGCGGGCTCGCGGTCTTCGGCGTCCTGCCAGGTTCCGACAACGAGGGCGCGGGGCTGTCCCACCTCACCGACCACAGCGGCTTCCTGCCCAACGGTCCGGGCGCGATCCTCACCGGGATCCTGCTGGTCGTCTTCTCCTTCATGGGCAGCGAGATCGTCACCCTGGCCGCCGGTGAGTCCGCCGACCCGCAGCGGGCCGTCTCCAAGGCCACCAACAGCGTGATCTGGCGGATCGCGGTGTTCTACCTGGGCTCGATCTTCGTCGTGGTCACCCTGCTGCCCTGGGACGCGAAGTCGATCACCAAGGACGGCAGTTACGTCGCCGCGCTCGACTCGATCGGCATTCCGCACGCCGGCCAGGTCATGAACGTCATCGTGCTGACCGCCGTGCTCTCCTGTCTCAACTCCGGCCTCTACACCGCCTCCCGCATGGCCTTCTCGCTCGGGAGGCGCGGTGACGCCCCGGCCGCGTTCGCGAAGATCAACGGGCGCGGTGTGCCGCAGACCGCCATTCTCGGCTCGGTCGTCTTCGGCTTCGTCGCGGTCTGGTTCAACTACCAGTGGCCGGACACGATCTTCCAGTTCCTGCTGAACTCCTCGGGCGCGGTCGCGCTCTTCGTCTGGCTGGTGATCTGCTTCACCCAGCTGCGGATGCGCGGCATCATCCAGCGCGAGAACCCGGACAAGCTGGTCGTCCGGATGTGGGGCTTCCCGTATCTGACCTGGGCGACCATCGGGATGATCTCGTTCGTGCTGCTCTACATGCTCACCGACAAGGACGGACGCGACCAGGTGCTGCTGTCCACCCTGGTGGCGGTGCTCGTGGTGGGCGTCGCGCTGGTACGGGACCGGATCGCCGGCCCCAAGCCGGTCGCCCCGGCCGAGAACGCCTCCAAGGAGTCCGTGGCCCCGTAAGCCGTTCACCGGATATGCGTCGGGCGGGCTGGGGAACCAGCCCGCCCGACGTGTACCGATGAGGGTGACGGCTCAGCCGCGGCGGCCCACCAGCTTCCAGGCGGCCGGCAGCGCGCCCATCGCCAGCGCGGCCTTCAGGGCGTCCCCGATCAGGAACGGGGTCAGTCCGGCGGCGACCGCCTGGCCGAGGGAGATGTCCGTGGCCAGCGCCAGGTACGGGACGCCGATCGCGTAGATGATCGCGGAGCCGGCCGCCATCGTGCCCGCGGTGCGCAGCGCCCCCCGGTCACCGCCGCGCCGCGCCAGCGCGCCCACCACGGTCGCGGCGAGCAGCATGCCCAGCACATAGCCGAAGGACGGCATCGCGGCTCCGGAGTCGCCCTCGGCGAACCAGGGCATGCCCGCCATCCCGGCCAGCGCGTACAGCGCGAGCGCCAGGAAGCCCCGGCGGGCCCCGAGCGAGGTGCCCACCAGCAGCGCGGCGAACGTCTGGCCGGTCACCGGCACCGGCGAGCCGGGGACGGGCACCGAGATCTGCGCGGCGAGGCCGGTGAGCACGGCGCCACCCACGACGAGCGCGGTGTCACGGGCGAGAACGCGCCGCGCGGGGAAGACCGCGTCGGCGAGGACCGTACCGGTCGGGGCGGCGGCAGAAACAGTGCTCATGAGCGGAACTCCGGGGTCGGGAGGGGGCGGACTACGCGACGGTAACCCGAGGTGAAGCCGCCCCACACCATCGGATCAGCACAAATGCCGGGCCCCGGGCTTGGCGGCTTCGGGCAGATTAGTCACGCAGAATGGCGCGATACGGAGCGTGACCATGATGTCCGATATCCAGAAAAGTTTGACATCAATGTTGTCCTGATCGGACGCACGCCCCACACTGGGGGCGTTTTGCATCCGCCCGCCCCTCACACAAGGGACAGAGACCAGCCATGAACCCGACACCTGCGTCCTCAGCGCCGCAGAGCGGCGCCAAGGCGACCGACGCGGGCGGGGACGCCGCGCGGCCGCTCTCGCACGGCCTCAAGCAGCGCCATCTGTCGATGATCGCCCTCGGCGGCGTGATCGGCGCCGGGCTGTTCGTCGGCTCCGGTGCCGGAATCGCCGCCGCCGGGCCCTCGATCATCCTCGCCTACGCGCTCTCCGGGCTGCTCGTGATGCTCGTGATGCGGATGCTCGGCGAGATGTCGGCGGCCAACCCGGCCTCCGGTTCGTTCTCCGTGCACGCCGAGCGCTCGATCGGGCCGTGGGCCGGATTCACCGTCGGCTGGATGTTCTGGGTGCTGCTGTGCGTGGGCATCGCCGCCGAGGCGATCGGCGCGGCCGGGATCATGGTCCACTGGTTCCCGGGCACCGACTCCTGGATGTGGGTCGCCGTCTTCATGGCGATGTTCTGCGGCACCAACCTCGCGGCCGTCAGCAACTTCGGCGAGTTCGAGTTCTGGTTCGCCGCGCTGAAGATCGCCGCGATCGGCATCTTCCTCATCCTGGGCGTCCTCGCCATCATCGGCGTCCTGCCCGGCACCGACGCCCCCGGCAGCAGCAACCTCACCGGCGAGGGCGGCTTCATGCCCAACGGCGCGAACGGCCTCGTCGTCGGCCTGCTGGCCTCCGTCTTCGCCTACGGCGGCCTGGAGACGGTGACGATCGCGGCGGCCGAGTCCGAGAACCCGGTCAAGAGCGTCGCCGGGGCCGTGCGCACCGCGATGTGGCGCATCGCCCTGTTCTACGTCGGCTCGATGGTCGTCGTCGTCACGCTCATACCGTGGAACGACGCGTCGGTCGTCAAGGACGGCCCGTACGTGGCGGTCCTGGACCACCTCGACATCCCGGCGGCCGGCAACATCATGAACGTCATCGTGCTGGTCGCCCTGCTCTCCGCGATGAACGCCAACATCTACGGCGCCTCCCGCATGTCCTACTCCCTGGTCGTCCGCGGCGAAGGCCCCGCCTTCCTCGGCCGGGTCTTCGGTGGCGTCCCCCGCCTCACCGTGCTCGCCTCGTCCTTCTTCGGCTTCGTCGCCGTCCTGCTCAGCTACTGGTGGCCGGACACCATCTTCAAGTGGCTCCTCAACATGGTCGGCGCCGCGGTGCTGGTCGTCTGGGGCTTCATCGCCGTGTCCCAGCTCGTGATGCGCCGCCGCCTCCAGCGCGAGGCCCCGGAGAAGCTGGTGGTCAAGATGTGGCTCTTCCCCTATCTGACCTACGTCGCCCTGGCCGCCACTGTGGCCGTCCTGCTCCTGATGCTCCGCGAGGACGACACCAGCACCCAGCTGTACTTCACGCTCGGCATGACGGCGGTGCTCGCGGTCATCGGCTACGCCCGCCAGCGGGCGCTGTCCGCCCGGCACTGATCTCCTCTCTCCTTCCGCTTCCGAGGCGGGGCGGGTCCCTCCATCCGAGGGCCCGCCCCGCCTCGGTCTTTTGGCGCGGGCCCGGGCTCTCCCCTGGCGGAAAACGCTCTTGCTGATAGCGTGCAATTGCAAGTCAATTGCATTAAGCGTCCGGAGGGCTTGGCATGGCCATCTACACACTTCCTGAACTTCCGTACGACTACTCGGCGCTGGCCCCGGTCATCAGTCCCGAGATCATCGAGCTGCATCACGACAAGCACCACGCCACGTACGTCAAGGGCGCGAACGACACGATGGAGCAGCTCGCGGAGGCGCGGGAGAAGGACCAGTGGGGGTCCATCAACGGGCTGGAGAAGAACCTGGCCTTCCATCTGTCGGGCCACATCCTGCACAGCATCTACTGGAACAACATGACCGGCGACGGTGGTGGTGAGCCGCTGGAGAAGGACGGGGTGGGCGAGCTGGCCGATGCCATCACCGAGCACTTCGGGTCCTTCGGCCGGTTCAAGGCGCAGCTGTCGAAGGCGGCCGCGACCACGCAGGGGTCGGGGTGGGGTGTGCTGGCGTACGAGCCGGTGAGCGGCCGGCTGGTGGTGGAGCAGGTGTACGACCACCAGGGCAACGTGGGGCAGGGCTCGGTGCCGATCCTGGTCTTCGACGCCTGGGAGCACGCCTTCTATCTGCAGTACAAGAACCAGAAGGTGGACTTCATCGAGGCCATGTGGAAGGTCGTCAACTGGCAGGATGTGGCCCGCCGTTACACGGCGGCGAAGGAGCGCGCCCACAACCTGCTGCTCGCGCCGTAAGAGACCTCCTGCTCACGTGATCGTCTTCTCAGCCTTCACAGGCAGGCGGAAAAACAGGGCCCCCGCGCGGTCGAGTCGCGCGGGGGCCCTGCCGTGCCGGGGCATGCGGGCGGGTCAGTCGAAGATCGGGCCGACCGTGCGGGTGCGCTTGATCTCGTAGAAGCCGGGGATGGAGGCGACCATCAGGGTGCCGTCCCAGAGCCGGGCGGCGGCGTCGCCCTTGGGGGCGGGGGTGACGACCGGACCGAAGAAGGCGATCTGCTCGCCGTCCGAGCCGGGGACGGCGATGACCGGGGTGCCGACCTCCTGGCCGACCAGGTCGATGCCCGCCTTGTGGGAGGCGCGCAGCTCGGTGTCGTACGCGTCGGAGTCGGCCGCGTCCGCGAGGTCGGCGGGCAGCCCGGCCTCCTCCAGGGCGGCGACGATCGTCTCGCGGTTCTTCTCCAGGCCCTGGTTGTGGAAGCGGGTGCCGAGGGCGGTGTAAAGGGGTCCGAGGACATCGCTGCCGTGCTTCTGCTCGGCGGCTATGCAGACCCGGACCGGGCCCCAGGCGGTCTTCATCAGCTCCTGGTACTTCTCGGGCAGCTCATCGAGCTTGGGCTCGTTGAGCACCGCGAGGCTCATCACATGCCAGCGCACCTCGACCGGGCGGACCTTCTCCACCTCGAGCATCCAGCGCGAGGTCATCCAGGCCCAGGGACACAGCGGATCGAACCAGAAATCGGCGGGCGTCTTGACAGTCTCGGCCATGGTCTCTCCTCGGACGGGAACGCGCGAATACGGAGTTATCTCGTACGACAACGTGGCCGGGTGCGGGGACCATTCCCCGATACCGAGTGTCAGTGCCGCGTGACATGATTCCCGCTGTCCGCCATCCGAGATGGCCAGCCGATGACGAGGGAGCCGCTACGTGCCCGGTGAGAACCTGACCCGTGACGAGGCCCGCGAGCGGGCGAGGCTGCTGTCGGTGGAGGCCTATGAGGTGGCCCTCGATCTGCGGTCCGCGGTCGGGGCGGACACCGGCCCGGGCCCGCGCACCTTCCGCTCGACGACGACCGTGCGCTTCCGCTGCGCCGAGCCGGGCGCCGCGTCCTTCGCCGACCTGGTGGCGCCGGAGGTCGTCGCGGTGCGGCTCAACGGGCGGGAGCTGGACCCGGCGGCCGTCTTCGACGGGACCCGGATCGCCCTGGAGGGGCTGGCCGGGGAGAACGAGCTGGTGGTGGACGCGCGATGTGCGTACAGCCGCACGGGCGAGGGGCTGCACCGCTTCGTGGACCCCGAGGACGGCGAGGTGTATCTGTACACCCAGTACGAGCCGGCCGACGCCCGGAGGGTCTTCGCCAACTTCGAACAGCCCGATCTGAAGGCGCCGTTCACCTTCTCGGTGACCGCCCCCGCGGGCTGGACGGTGCTGAGCAACGGGACGGCCGACGGGGTCGAGCCGTCCGGCGACGGCGACGGGGCCGCGACCACCCGCTTCACCCCGACGCTGCCCATCTCGACGTACATCACGGCCGTCGTCGCCGGCCCGTACCACTACGAGAGCGACCGCTACCGCCGCACCCGGCCGGACGGCTCGGTGCTGGAGATCCCGCTCGGCGCGCTGTGCCGCAAGGGGCTCGCCAAGCACTTCGACGCGGACGACGTCTTCACGGTCACCAAGCAGGGCCTGGACTTCTTCCACGACCACTTCGACTACCCGTACCCCTTCGGGAAGTACGACCAGGCGTTCGTGCCGGAGTACAACATCGGCGCGATGGAGAACCCGGGGTGCGTGACCTTCCGCGAGGAGTTCATCTTCCGCGGCAAGGTCACCCAGGCGTCGTACGAGCACCGGGCGACGGTCATCCTGCACGAGATGGCGCACATGTGGTTCGGCGACCTGGTCACCATGGAGTGGTGGGACGACCTGTGGCTCAAGGAGTCGTTCGCCGACTTCATGGGGGCCTTCGCGCTGGTCGGGGCCACCCGCTTCACCGACGGCTGGATCACCTTCGCCAACCGCCGCAAGTCCTGGGCGTACCGCGCCGACCAGCTGCCCTCCACCCACCCCGTCACAGCCGACATCCGGGACCTGGAGGACGCCAAGCTCAACTTCGACGGGATCACGTACGCCAAGGGCGCGTCCGTGCTCAAGCAGCTGGTGGCCTACGCCGGGCAGGACGCCTTCCTGGAGGGCGCCCGCCGCTACTTCAAACGGCACGCGTACGGCAACACCCGGCTGACCGATCTGCTGTCGGTGCTCACCGAGACCTCCGGCCGGGACATGGCGGCCTGGTCGCGAGCGTGGCTGGAGACCGCGGGCGTCAATGTGCTCACCCCGCAGGCCGTCTACGACGCCGAAGGGCACATCACCGAGCTGGCCGTCCTCCAGGAGGCCGCGTCCGACACCCACCCGACGCTGCGCCCGCACCGGGTCGCGGTCGGGCTGTACCGGAAGGACGCGGCCGCCGGGGAGCGCGCCGGGGCGCTCGTGCGCTACGCCCGCGCCGAGGTCGACGTGGACGGCCCCCGTACGGTCGTCACCGAGCTGACCGGGGCCGAGCGGCCCGATCTGATCCTGGTCAACGACGAGGACCTCACCTACTGCAAGATCCGCTTCGACGAGGTCTCGCTGGACACGCTGCGCGAGCACCTGGGCGAGCTGAGCGACCCCCTGGCCCGCGCGCTGTGCTGGTCCGCGCTGTGGAACCTCACCCGGGACGGGCTGATGCCCGCCCGCGACTACCTCGCGCTGGTGGCGAGGTTCGCCGGGGCGGAGAGCGACATCGGCGTGCTCCAGATGGTCCAGGCGTGGGCGCTGTCCGCGCTGCACCACTACAGCGCGCCGGAGCGGCGTGCGGAGGCCGGGGGCCGGATCGCCGAGGGCGCGCTGCGCGAGCTGCGGCTCGCCGAACCGGGCAGCGGACACCAGCTCGCCTGGGCGCGGTTCTTCGCCCAGGTCACCACCGGCGACGCCGAGCTGCGGATGCTGCGCGGCCTGCTGGACGGCTCGGCCCGGATCGACGGGCTCGATGTGGACCAGGAGCTGCGCTGGACGTTCCTGGCGGCGCTCGCCGCGCTGGGCGAGGCCGACGAGGAGGCGATCGCGGCGGAGCTGTCCCGCGACGACACCGCGTCCGGCAAGCGCCATCAGGTGCGCCTCCTGACCGCCCGGCCCTCGGCCGCGGTCAAGGCCGAGGCATGGGCGGCCGTGGTGGACTCCGACCGGCTGTCCAACGCGCTGGTGGAGGCCACCATCGCGGGCTTCGACCAGGCGAACCAGCGCGAGCTGCTGGCCCCGTACGCCCCGCGCTACTTCGAGGTGATCGAGCGGATCTGGCAGGAGCGGTCGATCGAGATCGCCATGGCGATCGTGCGCGGACTGTTCCCGTCCACCCAGGGCGACGCCACCGTCCTGGCGGCGGCCGACGCCTGGCTGACCGGTCACCCGGAGGCGCCGTCCGCGCTGCGCCGCCTGGTGCTGGAGGCCCGCGACGACCTCGCGCGGACCCTGCGCGGACAGGAGTGCGACGCACGGGCGGCGGGCTGACGGCTGCGGCTCCCGACGCCCGTCGGCGGACGGGGGCCCTTTCGGCATTCGAACTGCCGTACTTTAGTGCGGTGTTGTCCGGTTTTGTCGACGGTTCTGTCACAGCGGTGAGCGGGGTGGAGCGGGCGGGAATGGCGGGGTCATGAACCACAACACACCGCTGTCGCCCCGCCCCCTCCACCACCTCTCGGACGCCCGCCGCCGGGTCCTGACGACACATCAGCTGCGTGAGCACGGCGTGACGGCGGCGCAGACCGCGGAGCGCTGCCGGGCCGACGGCCCCTGGCAGCGGATGCTGCCAGGGGTGCATCTGCTGCACCCCGGCCCCCCGACCGGCGAGGAGCGGCTGTACGCGGCGCTGCTGTACACCGCGAGCCGCGGCCAGGCGGGCGGGCACGGCGCCGCCGCGGGGGACGGCCACGACGGTGAGGCGATGATCACCGGGCTCGCGGCGCTCGCCCTTCACCACTTCGCCTCCGCTCCCCCTCTGGCCTCCCTCGACCGCATCGACATCCTCGTGCCGCGTGCCCGGCGGCTGCGCTCCACCGGCTTCGTGCGCTTCGTCCGCGCCCACCCCCTCCCGCCGCCGCAGGACCGCGCCGGGATGCCCACCGCCCCGGTCGCCCGGGCGCTGGCCGACGCGGTCGCCCGGCTCTCCGACGCGGTGACGGTGCGCGCGCTGCTCACCGAGTCCGTGCGCCAGGGGCACTGCGACGCCGCGGCCGTGGTCACGGAGCTGAGCGGGGCCCGGCTGCTGTCCCGGCCGCATGTCGTCGACGCCGTGGACGCGCTGCTCGCCGAGGGGCGGGCCATCGCCGAGGGACGCCTGTACGACATGGTGCGCGGCTACGGCCTGCCCGAACCGCTGTGGAACGTGGAACTGCGGCTGCCGGGCGGGCCCGCGCTCGGCGGGGTCGACGCGTACTGGCGGGACCAGGGCGTCGCGCTGGAGATCGACGCCCGGGCGCCGCGCCACGGCGGGCCCGTCCCGGGCACCGCCCAGGCCCGGCGCGAGCATCTGGAGGGGATGGGCATCACGGTCGTGCGCGTCACGCCCAAGCGGCTCCGGGAGGGCCTGGAGGAGCAGGCCGCGGTGGTCCGTACGGCGCTGATCGCGGCGGCCGACCGCGGCCCGGCCCCCTATGTGATGCTCCTGCCGCGCTGAGAACGCTCACGGCTTACCGCTCACGGCTTGCGCAGCAGCAGCTCGGTGTTGCGGTCGTCCGGGTCACCGGCGAGGGTCTGGCTGGCGCCGGGCGCGTTGAAGGCCAGTTCGCGGTAGAGCGCGGCGAGTCCGGTCTGCGACAGGTCCTCGAAGTCGGTGCGGCGCGGGGCGGCCGCCTCGATGAGGGTGGTGAACAGGGACAGCGTGCCGTCCTCGTTGTCCACGACCTCGATGACCCGGGCCAGCTGGGGGAAGTCGACGTGGGAGGCGGTGGTGATCTCCCAGAAGGTGTCGTGCGGGGTGATCTCGTTCTGGTGGCTGTGGCCGTTGATCCAGGCCAGCACATGGGGGTTGCGCTGGAAGAGGGAGACCACCTCGTCGCCGCCGTGCCGGGCCTCGCCCGGGCGGTTCGGGTCGTTGTTCATGTTGCTCAGGCTGTCGCTGTAGTGGTGGCTGTAGACGATGACGTAGTCGTCCTTGTGCTCCTTGAGCGTCTTCTCCAGCCACTTCAGCTGGGCGGTGCCGATCGAGCCGGTGTAGTGGCCGCCCGGGTCGGTGGTGTCCAGGCTGATGCCGACGACGTTGTCGGAGATCCGGAACGAGTAGTAGAGGGTGCCCTCTTCGAGGTTGGCCTTGGTGTAGCCGTGGCCGACCGGGCCCGCCCCGGCGGCCAGCGGGTCGAGGTGGGCGGCGACGTACTCCTTCTGGGTGAAGGGCGCACGGCGCTCGTCGGGGGTGACCGTGCGCATGTCCTTGGCGTGCGCCTCCAGCACCGCCTTCATGTCGGCGCCCTTGGGGTCGGCGCCCTTGCGCTCGCCCTTGTAGATCTTCGCGGCCTCGTCGGCCGGGATGAGCTGGAGCTTCCGCTTGCCGGTCGCCAGCTCGGCGAGGTAGTCGCCGCCGAACGAGTAGACGCCGCCCGCCAGGTCGTCGTGGTTGCCGATGGTCGAGTACCACGGCAGCCGCAGCCCGGGGCTGTTGACGGTGCGCAGGGCGGCGTCGAGGAAGCCGTCGATGCGCGGGAAACCGGCCTGCTTGTCGGAGTCGCGCAGCGCCTGCTCCGGGTGCCAGAACTCCTTGAGTCCGCTGTTCTGCACGCCCTCGTAGTGGCGCGGATCACCGGTGTTGGGGGTGATCCGGCCGCCGTTCATGGCGGTGAGGAACCAGTCCAGCTCGATCTTCGAGTTGTTGTCGGTGTTGTCACCGGTGGTCATCACGAAGGAGAGCGGGGCGCCGGTGGCCGGGCCGCCGCGCAGCCCGTTGATCCGCTCGATGAGGGAGGTGAGGCCGACGACGGTCAGCGCCTCGTGGGGCCGCCAGGCGCCGGTGCGCCCCGAACGCAGGAACTCGTAGCGCAGCGGGTGCTGAACGTCCGTCAGGTGCAGGTCGGTCAGCTGGACGAACGAGGCCAGCGCGGTGCGCCGGTCCTCCCGGCCCGCCTTGGCGCCGGTGATGTCGGTACGTACCCTGCGGTCCCAGGCCGGACCGTCACCGAGGCGCCGGTAGCCGCCGGTGCCGGAGACCGGTGCGGAGAACGCCTCCAGGGTGGTGCCCGCGTTGGAGGGCGCGGCGGGCGCCTGGGCCACCCGGCGTCCCGCGGTGCGTGCCGTGGCGGGCTGCGAGGCCTTCGCCGATCCGCTGCCGGGCCCGAAGGCGATGCCGAGGCCGGCCGTGGCGCCGGTGGCCGCCGCGGCGGTGAGGAAGGTACGGCGGTCGAGTGCGGCGACGGCGGAGGCGGCGGACCGTATGCGGGACATGCGCGATCTCTCCCCGAGTGGATTCGCGAAGCGGGCGGACAGCGGCGGCTGTCCTCACTTCGGATCGTTGGCATCGGGGATGGCCTGAGAGTGAACGACGCGGCAACGCCGGTCGCCGATCTCCGCACGTCGATCTTGGTGAAGAAAACGGCCATCGCACCCTCGTGAACAGGAATTCTTCCGCTCACTTCGTGTTCACTCGCGCGGGAACGCCGCGCCTCGCCCCGGGGCGGCGGACCAGCGTGGCGTTGGTCACGGAAGGGTCACGGCGGGGCCTGAGACACTGGCCGGAAGGGTAGGCGCCATCGCGAGACACGACCAAGGAAAAGGGTTCATATGAGGATCGGAATCGTCGGAGCGACCGGCCAGGTCGGCGGAGTGATGCGGAGGATACTCGCCGAGCGCGACTTCCCCGCCGACCAGCTGCGGCTGTTCGCGTCCGCGCGTTCCGCAGGCCGCACGCTCCCCTGGGGCGGCACCGAGATCACCGTCGAGGACGCGGCCACGGCCGACTACTCCGGCCTGGACATCGTGCTGTTCTCGGCGGGCGGGGCCACCTCCCGCGCGCTGGCCGAGAAGGTCGCCTCGCAGGGCCCGGTCGTGATCGACAACTCCTCCGCCTGGCGCATGGACCCCGACGTTCCGCTGGTCGTCTCCGAGGTCAACCCGCACGCCGCGGTGCAGCGCCCCAAGGGCATCATCGCCAACCCGAACTGCACCACCATGGCCGCCATGCCGGTGCTGCGGCCGCTGCACCGGGAGGCCGGGCTGACCGCCCTGGTGGCCACCACCTACCAGGCCGTCTCCGGCTCCGGGCTGTCCGGCGTCGCCGAGCTGGACAACCAGATCCGCAAGGGCGCCGACCGCGCGGCCGAGCTGACCCACGACGGCTCGGCGATCGACTTCCCCGAGCCGGAGGTCTACGCCCGCCCGATCGCCTACAACGTGCTCCCGCTGGCCGGGAAGATCGTCGAGGACGGCCGGCTGGAGACCGACGAGGAGCAGAAGCTCCGCAACGAGAGCCGCAAGATCCTGGAGATCCCGGACCTGAAGGTCTCCGGCACCTGCGTCCGGGTCCCGGTCTTCACCGGCCACTCGCTCCAGGTGAACGCCCGCTTCGAGCGTCCGATCAGCGTCGAGCGGGCCGTGGAGCTGCTGGCCGGCGCCCCCGGCGTGGCCCTCAGCGACATCCCGACCCCGCTGCAGGCCGCGGGCCAGGACCCGAGCTTCGTGGGCCGGATCCGGGTGGACGAAACCGTCGAGAACGGTCTCGCGCTGTTCCTGTCCAACGACAACCTGCGCAAGGGCGCGGCGCTGAACGCGGTACAGATCGCCGAACTGGTCGCGGCCGACCTGAGCTGACACCTGCACCCGGAGGGGGTGTCTTGTCGCTCAGCCCGGCATGATCGGCAAGACACCCCCGGGGGGAGCGGCTTCGGCCGCTCCCCCTCCGGCGTTTCCCGGGCCGCTTATGTACCGGCGCCGACCGGTTCCGACGTGCGAGGATGGCAATCCGCCTGACGCATGGCGTACCGCACATACCGCACATGACGAACGGGAGAGAGCCGACGTGCCTGGTACCAACCTCACCCGGGAGGAAGCGCAAGAGCGAGCGCGCCTCCTGACCGTGGACGCGTACGAGATCGAGCTGGACCTGAGCGGCGCGCAGGAGGGCGGCACCTACCGATCCGTGACCTCGGTGCGCTTCGACGCCGCCGAGGAGGGTGCGTCCTCGTTCATCGACCTGGTGGCGCCCGCCGTGCACGAGGTGGTGCTCAACGGGGACGCCCTGGACCCCGCCGAGGTCTTCCAGGACTCGCGGATCACGCTGCCGTCGCTGCTGGCCGGGCGCAACGAGCTGCGGGTCGTCGCCGACTGCGCGTACACCAACACCGGTGAGGGGCTGCACCGGTTCGTCGACCCGGTCGACCAGCAGGCGTACCTCTATACGCAGTTCGAGGTGCCGGACGCCCGCCGGGTGTACGCCAGCTTCGAGCAGCCGGACCTGAAGGCCACCTTCCAGTTCACCGTGACCGCGCCCGAGGGCTGGACGGTGATCTCCAACTCGCCGACGCCCGAGCCCAAGGACAACGTCTGGCACTTCGAGCCGACGCCGCGCATCTCGACGTACGTCACCGCGCTCATCGTCGGCCCGTACCACAGCGTGCACAGCAGCTGGGACGGCGGCGACGGCCGGTCGGTGCCGCTCGGCATCTACTGCCGCCCCTCGCTCGCCGAGTTCCTCGACTCGGACGCCATCTTCGCGGTGACGCGGCAGGGCTTCGACTGGTTCGAGGAGAAGTTCGACTACGCGTACCCGTTCGCCAAGTACGACCAGCTCTTCGTGCCGGAGTTCAACGCGGGCGCGATGGAGAACGCGGGCGCGGTGACCATCCGCGACCAGTACGTCTTCCGCTCCAAGGTGACGGACGCGGCGTACGAGGTACGGGCCGAGACCATCCTCCACGAGCTGGCCCACATGTGGTTCGGCGACCTGGTCACCATGGAGTGGTGGAACGACCTGTGGCTGAACGAGTCGTTCGCCACGTACACCTCCATCGCCTGCCAGGCCTACGCGCCGGGCAGCAAGTGGCCGCACTCGTGGACCACCTTCGCCAACTCCATGAAGACCTGGGCCTACCGGCAGGACCAGCTGCCGTCCACCCACCCGATCATGGCCGAGATCAACGACCTGGACGACGTCCTGGTCAACTTCGACGGCATCACATACGCCAAGGGCGCGAGCGTGCTCAAGCAGCTCGTCGCGTACGTCGGCATGGACGAGTTCTTCCGCGGCGTCCAGGCGTACTTCAAGCGCCACGCCTACAAGAACACCCGGCTCACCGACCTGCTCGGCGCGCTGGAGGAGACCAGCGGCCGGGACCTGAAGACCTGGTCGAAGGCGTGGCTGCAGACGGCGGGCATCAATGTGCTGCGCCCGGAGATCCAGACGGACGCCTCCGGCACCATCACCTCCTTCGCGGTCCGGCAGGAGGCCCCGGCGCTGCCGACCGGCGCCAAGGGCGAGCCCACCCTGCGGCCGCACCGCATCGCGATCGGGCTGTACGACCTCGACGCGACCGGCAAGCTGGTCCGCTCCGAGCGGATCGAGCTGGACGTGGACGGCGAGCTGACCGAGGTGCCCGCCCTGGTCGGCACCAAGCGGTCCGCCGTCATCCTGCTCAACGACGACGACCTCTCATACGCCAAGGTCCGGCTCGACGCCGACTCCCTGGCTGTCGTCACCGACCACCTGGGCGACTTCGAGGCGTCCCTGCCGCGCGCCCTGTCGTGGGCCTCCGCCTGGGACATGACCCGGGACGGCGAGCTGGCCACCCGCGACTACCTGGCGCTCGTGCTGTCCGGGGTGGCCAAGGAGTCCGACATCGGCGTGGTGCAGTCGCTGCACCGCCAGGTGAAGCTCGCGCTCGAGCTGTACGCCGCGCCCGACTGGCGGGAGACCGGGCTCGCCCAGTGGACCGACGCCACGCTGGAGCATCTGCGCGCCGCCGCCCCCGGCAGCGACCACCAGCTCGCCTGGGCGCGCGCCTTCGCCGCGACGGCCCGCACCGACGCCCAGCTCGACCTGCTCGCCGCCCTGCTGGACGGCAGCGAGACGATCGAGGGCCTGGTCATCGACACCGAGCTGCGCTGGGCCCTGGTGGAGCGGCTCGCCGCGACCGGGCGCACCGACGAGGACGGGATCGCCGCCGAGCTGGAGCGCGACAAGACCTCGGCGGGCGAGCGGCACGCCGCCACGGCGCGGGCCGCACGGCCGACCGAGGCCGCCAAGGCCGAGGCGTGGGCGTCGGTCGTCGAGGGCGACAAACTGCCGAACGCGGTGCAGGAGGCCGTGATCGGGGGGTTCGTCCAGACCGATCAGCGGGAGCTGCTGGCGCCGTACGCCGAGAAGTACTTCGCGGCGGTCAAGGACGTCTGGAACAGCCGCAGCCATGAGATGGCGCAGCAGATCGCGATCGGGCTGTACCCGGCGCTCCAGGTCTCCCAGACCACGCTGGACGCCACCGACGCGTGGCTGGCCTCCGCCGAGCCGAGTGCGGCGCTGCGGCGGCTGGTGACCGAGTCCCGGGCGGGCGTGGAGCGCGCCCTCAAGGCCCGCGAGGCCGACGCCGCGGCGGGGTGACCTGGGTTGTGGGCAATCGTTCCGCGGGGCGGGACGATTGCCCACGAACGGGGGTACTACTCGACC
Source organism: Streptomyces sp. NPDC007983 (assembly GCF_042958345.1). NCBI lineage: Bacteria > Bacillati > Actinomycetota > Actinomycetes > Kitasatosporales > Streptomycetaceae > Streptomyces > Streptomyces sp. NPDC007983. Next base: position 83,786 of record NZ_JBIBJI010000014.1, on the reverse strand, counting down.
GGGTCGGGGAGGGCCAGGCGGGCCATGGGGCCGTACTCGCGCAGGACCTCGGGGTGGCGTTCGGCGGCCGTCCGCAGCCACCGCTCGGCCTCTTCCGGACGACCGAGCCCCCGTACGGCCTTGGCCAGCCAGTACGCGGCCTCCGCGTGGCCGCCGTCGTGGGCGGCGTGCAGCAGCGGTACGGCGTCGGCGTGGGCGCCGCGCCGGACCATGCTGCGCCCGGCGAGAAAGGCGGGCGGTACGAGCCCGGTGCGGGCGGCGCGGACGTACCAGCGCTCGGCCTGCTGGGGGTCGCCGCCGCGCTCCTCGGAGGTCCGGCCGAGCCACCACGCGGCGCCCCCGTGGCCGAGCCCGGCGGCGCGGTGGAACCAGATCTCGGCGGTGCGCCGGTTCCCGGCCTCGTCGTGGATGCGGCCGATGTCGTACGCGGCGGAGGCGTCGCCCTCGCCCGCGGCGGGTTCGTAGTACGGCACCATGAGCGTGCCCTTGGCGCCGCCCGACCGGTACAGCATCCGGCCGAGGGTGAGGAGGGCGCGCGGGGTACCGGCCTTGCGGTACCACTCGGCGGCCTCGGGGAGCCGGTGGATGTGGTCCAGGGCCTCGGCGTAGGCGTACCAGGCGTCGGGGCCGCCGTCCTCGGCGCGGGCGCGCAGCCCGGGGAGGCGGTCGCGCCAGTGGGCGGAGCCCTGCCGTGCGGGATCGTCGCGGAGGGCGGCGACGTCCTCCAGGGCTCTGATGACCCGTTCCTCGCTCTCCGAGAACGGGTCCCAGTTCTCCGGGTCGACGCCGGTGGACAGCAGCCATTCCTCGGCCTCGTCCAGCCGCCGCTGGCGGGTGCACAGCACGCCGAGGTTGTAACAGGCCCAGAAGTGGCCGCCGTCCGCGTCGTCGGCCGTGCGGTACCAGGACTCCGCGGCCCGCAGGTCGCCGCGCTCCTCGGACCAGACGCCGAGGACGAACGCAGCGCCGTCGTAGCCGAGTTCATGGGCGCGCTCGACCAGGGCGCGGGCCTCGTCCCAGCGGCCGGCGTCGCGGGCGACGAAGATGGCCTGGTCGACCAGGGCCTTGACGCTGCCGACCGCGGCGGCGCGGGCGTACAGCGCCTCGGCCTCGGCGGCCATGTGCGGATAGGTGTCGTACATCCCCGCCCGGCCGGGGTCCAGCAGCGCGCGCAGCGCCTCGTACGCGGCCTCGGGGTCGCCCGCGGTCTCCGCCGCGGCGAGGGCGTCGCGCCAGCCCGCCAGTTCCCCGAGCAGGTCCTCGATGACCTTGCGGGCGCGGGTGGCGACGTCGTCGCCCTCGGCGGACGCCTCGGCCAGCCGCTCCAGGGCGGTGTCCCACTCGCCCCGGGCGGCCAGCATCACGGCGCCGTTGGTCATGCAGGCGACGCTGCCGAGCGCGGCCCCGCGCCCGTACCACTCCTCGGCACCGGCCGGGTCGCCCGCCTCCTGCAGCAGCCGGGCGAGCCCGAAGGCGCAGCCGCCGTCGCGGTCGGCGGCGGTCCGGTACCACCGTTCGGCCTCGGCGAAGTCGCCGCGGTCCCGGTGGCATATCGCGAGGGTGCGCGAGGCGTCCGCGTCCCCGGCGTCGGCGGCCCTGGCCCACCAGGGCAGGGCCTCGTCCAACTGCCCGCGCCCGGTCAGGAGTTCGGCGTACGACCGGTACGCGCCCGGTTCCCCGGCCGCCGCCGCGGCCCGCAACTCGGCTGCCTCGTCACGGTTTTCACCGGCGGTTTCCCCGGGTGCCGCGCCGGACGTCCCGTGCGAAGGATGATCGACCATCACCCGATGGTGCCAGAGTGATCAATCCCGCTCGGCACGGGCCCTGCGCCGGGCCAGCAGCGCCTCGCGGCGCTCGTCGAACTTGGTGGCCTGGTCGTCCAGTCCGCCCATGTAGAGGCCCAGTTCCTCCTGCGCCTTGAGCCCTTCCGGACCGAGCCCGCCGATCTCCAGCACCTTCAGGAAGCGCAGCACCGGCTGGAGGACGTCGTCGTGGTGGATGCGCAGGTTGTAGATGCCGCCAATCGCTATCTGCGCGGCGGCGCGCTCGAAGCCGGGCATGCCGTGGCCGGGCATGCGGAAGCCGACGACGACGTCGCGGACGGCGCACATGGTCTGGTCCGGCGCCAGCTCGAACGCCTTCGAGAGCAGGTTCCGGTAGAAGATCATGTGCAGGTTCTCGTCGGTGGCGATGCGCGCCAGCATCCGGTCGCAGACCGGGTCACCGGAGTGGTGGCCGGTGTTGCGGTGCGAGATGCGGGTGGCCAGCTCCTGGAAGGCGACGTAGGCCACGGTGTGCAGCATGCTGTGGTTGTTGTCGGACTCGAAGCCCTCACCCATGTGCGTCATGCGGAACCGCTCCAGCTGCACCGGGTCGACGGCGCGGCTGGTGAGCAGGTAGTCGCGCATGACGATGCCGTGCCGCCCCTCCTCCGCCGTCCAGCGGTGCACCCAGGTGCCCCAGGCGCCGTCCCGGCCGAAGAGGGTCGCGATCTCGTGGTGGTAGCTGGGGAGGTTGTCCTCGGTGAGGAGGTTCACCACGAGCGCGATCCGGCCGACGTCGCTGACCTTGGACTGGTCGGGCGCCCAGGCCTCACCGCCCATCACGCCGTCGAAGTTGCGGCCGTCGCTCCACGGCACGTACTCGTGCGGCATCCATTCCTTGGCGACCTTCAGGTGCCGGTTCAGCTCGGTCTCGACGACCTCTTCGAGCGCGTACAGGAGCTGGGCGTCGCTCCAAACGGCCTGACCGTTGCGGCTGGAGGGGGCGAGGGTCACTACGGAGCTCCTGGGGACGGGGACAACGGGCTTTACCTACGGCTCCGTAGGTTACGACACCGTAGGTTAAAGCGAAAATAAACTGCCACCCCGCGTGTGGCGGCCGCTGACCCGGGAGGGGTACCCGCATACGACGAGGGCGCCCCCGGCCGGTCCGGCCAGGGGCGCCCTCGCAGCGCCGTTCAGCGCTTTCGTCTTTCGCTCGCCCGTCGTCAGTCGGTCTGCTGACGGGACTTCTTGTCACCCAGCATGACGAGGCCCGCGATCACCAGGAACAGAAGGATCGGGGCGACGACGAAGAGGCCCAGCGTCTCGGCGACGCTCAGGCCCGGACCCGGGTCGTCACCGTCGTCGCGGGTGAGCGCGAACGCGGGGGACGACATCAGCTGCATCACCGTCGTCGCGGCGATGACGGCACCGGCGCGCACGGCGTTCTTTTTGACCTTGTTGCTCACACGCTCAAGCTATCGGACGTCCGTGCGGGGCGCGTGCGCGGGGTGGCCCTTAACGCCGTTCCGCCCGGTGGACGGCCTGACCTTGGGGTTTCTGCGCCCGGTGGACGGTCACCGGCAGCAGCCGGGGCGTCGCGCGGGACTCCTGGACCCGCACCCGCACCGCGTCGGCGGTCACGGCCGCGGGCAGCGCCAGGAGGCGGCGCGCGCCGATGGTGGTGCCGGAGGCGATGTCCCGCCAGGCCCCCGCCGTCCGCGCCTGCACGGTGAACGCCTCGACCCGCTGCCCGTACCGGATGTCCTCGCCGAGCCGCACCCGGTCGAACGTCACGGGCCCGCCGCCGGTCGGCAGGCCGGAGCCGTAGGTCTTCGTCACGGCCGCGCCGAAGGCGGTCAGCGAGGCGACGTCGGCGTCGTCGATCCGGCCGTTCTTCGCGGGCGGGACGTTGAGGAGCAGCGAGGCGTTGCGGCCCACGCTGCGCTCGTACAGCGACATCAGCTGCGCGGCCGTCTTGGGGCGCTCGGCGGGGTGGTGGAACCAGCCGGGGCGCAGCGAGACGTCCGCCTCGGCCGGGTACCACTGCAGGTACTTCACGCCGGGGGCGGTCAGCTTCGCCCGGGAGCCGATGTCGGCGTCGGTCGAGTCGTTGGGCAGCCCTCCGCCGATCACGGTCCAGGGGTCGACGGCGGACGGGGTCACCGACCACTCCGTCTCGCGGGCGACGCCGCCCTCGTTGCCGACCCAGCGCACGCCCTGGGCGCCCTGGAAGACGACGGTGTCCGGGGAGAGGTCCTGGATCAGCCGGAACCAGTTGGTGACGTTGTACTTCTGCGTGACCCCGGCGCCCGACCAGGGGTTCGCGCCGTCCAGCCAGAACTCGTCGATCGGGCCGTACTGGGTGAGGATCTCGTAGATCTGGTTGAGGTAGTACGCGTCGTAGTCGTCGGCGGTGAAGCGGAAGCTGGGCAGCTTGCCGGAGGCGACGTCGGCGGCGCGGTCGTCGCCGGGCACGAGGGTCGGGATGGTGCGCTCGGTGGGCGTGCTGCCGTTGCCGTACCGGCCCTGCCCGGCGGGTGCGCGGCCCGCGTCCTCCAGTGCCATGCGTTCGGGCAGCGACAGTTGCTCGCCGTTCGCCTGCTTCTGTCTGACCTTCTCGACCCACTGGGCGTGCCAGGCGTGCGGCAGCTCGGCCCCGTCGGCGGGCGAGAGGTACACCCCGACCTTGAGCCCCGCCGCCCTTGCCGCCTTCACGTACGCCCCGAGGACGTCCCCGTCGGGGTTCTTGCCGCCGGGACCGCGGGTCCACCAGGGGCTGGCGGCCACGTCGTGGTCCGTGTACCGGCTGGGGTAGAGCACGAAGCCGTCGTGATGCTTGGCGGTGAGCATGACCTGCCGGGCGCCCGCCGCCTTGTACGCGCGCATCCACTGGCCGAAGTCGAGCGCGGCGGGGTCGAACAGCTTCTCGTCCTCGGTGCCGGAGCCCCATTCGCGGTCGGTGAAGGTGTTCATGCCGAAGTGGGTGAAGGCGGTGACCTCCCGCTGCTGCCAGGCGAGCTGGCCGGGGGTGGGGACGGTGTGGACGGCCTTGTCGATGATGCGGGCGGGGGTGTCGCAGGCCTCGATGACGTGCTGTGACGCGTTGGCGATGGGGGTGTCGCAGCCGTCCTGGGCGGCGGCGCCGCCCGTGGGTATCAGCGTGGCTGCGGCTGCCATGGTGGCGAGGGCGAGGGTGCGGAGTCGTCCGGGCATGGGTCCCCTCTACGGTCGTGGCTGTGTCCATGACAGCAATCCCCCACCCCGCCCCTCCCCAACCGGGGCCCAGCCCCGGCCCACCACGACCGGGCACAGGCCGTGGCCAAGCGCGCCCCGGTGGCCGGAGCCCCGGCTCTGCCCCGCAGTCGGGGGTCCGGGGGCTTGCCCCCGGTTTCGGGAAGGGGCGGGGTGGGGCCACATCCCCCGGTGGGGTCCGGGCCGAAGCCTCGCCGGGGCGAGGTGGGGCCGACCAGCCTCGCGGGGACCGGGACGGAGACCCGCGCCCCGGCTCTGCCCCGGATGGGGCTAGGAGCCCTCGGTGAGGGTGGTCATCAGGGCGTGCAGGCGGGGCGAGGACGCCAGGTCCTCCAGGGTCATCGGCCTCCCCGCCGCGTCAGCGATCGGCAGCCGCCAGTTCGGGTACTGATCCCACGTGCCCGGCAGGTTCTGCGGTCGCCGGTCCCCCACCGCGTCCGGGAGCCACACCCCCACCATCCGCGCCGGCGTCCGCAGCAGGAAGCGGTGAACGGCCCTGATCGCGGCCTCCTCGTCGCCCGGGCCCTCCGGCAGCAGGCCGAGCCGCCCCAGCAGCTCCGTCCACTCGGCGACCTCGGCCGCCTCGGCGGCCCGCTCGGCGGCGAGCGGGCGGGCGAGCAGGCCCAGCCGGTGGCGCAGGGCGACGTGGTCGCCCGTGAGCCGGGCCGCGGTGCTGGGGAGGTCGTGCGTGGTGGCCGTGGCCAGGCAGTCGGCGCGCCACTCCTCGGGGGCGAGCGGACGGGCCGGGCCGTCGCCGTTCCAGTCGCGTTCGAACCACAGCACCGACGTCCCGAGCACGCCCCGCCCGGCCAGGGCCTCCCGTACGCCGGGCTCGACGGTCCCCAGGTCCTCCCCTATGACCGCGGCCCCCGCCCGGTGCGCCTCCAGGGCGAGCACGCCGAGCATCGCGTCCGCGTCGTACCGCACGTACGTGCCCTCGGTCGGCGGGCGGCCCTCCGGGACCCACCACAGCCGGAACAGGCCCATCACATGGTCGATGCGCAGCGCGCCCGCGTGCCGCAGCAGGCCGCGCAGCAGCTCGCGGTACGGGGCGTAGCCGGTGGCGGCGAGGGCGTCGGGGCGCCAGGGCGGGAGGCCCCAGTCCTGGCCCCGGGAGTTGAAGGCGTCGGGGGGCGCGCCGACGGACATGCCGGAGGCGAAGACGTCCTGCAGGGCCCAGGCGTCGGCGCCCGAGGGGTGCACCCCGACGGCCAGGTCGTGCACCAGCCCGATGCCCATGCCCGCGTCGAGCGCCGCGCGCTGGGCGGCGGCGAGCTGGTCGTCGGTGAGCCAGGCGAGCCAGGAGTGGAAGTCGGCGCGGTCCAGGTGCTCGCCCCGGGCGCGGGCGGTGCGGGCGGAGCGCGGGTCGGCCAGGCCGTCGGGCCAGCCGCGCCAGTCGGGGCCGTACGTCTCGGCGAGGGCGCACCACAGGGCGTGGTCCTCCAGGGCCTGGCCGCGCTCGGCGAGGAAGTCGCGGTAGGCGGCCCGGCGGCCTGGGCTGAGGGGGACGGCCCGGACCAGCTCCAGGGCCTCGCGTTTGAGGGCCCAGACCGCGTCCCGGTCGATCAGGGCGCCGTCGCGCAGGACGGACGTACGGAGCGCGGCCGCGGCCTCCAGCAGCCGGTCGGCCCGCTCGCGGGCGGCGCCGCGGAGGTGGGCGTATTCGGGCACGTTCTCGACCCGCAGGTGGACGGGGTCGGGGAAGCGGCGCGAGGAGGGCCGGTAGGGGGAGGGGTCGGTGGGGGCGGCCGGGGTGCCGGGCACCGCCGAGTGCAGCGGGTTGAGCTGGATGAATCCGGTGCCGAAGGCGCGCCCGGACCAGGCGGCGAGGTCGGCCAGGTCGCCGAGGTCGCCCATGCCCCAGGAGCGGGCGGACAGCAGCGAGTAGAGCTGGACGAGGAAGCCGTGGGTGCGGGCCGGGGGTGACGGCATCCGGCCGGGGGCCACGATGAGGGCGGCGGTGGCGGTGCGCCCGTCGGGGGCGTGCGCGGTGAGGGTGTGCGTACCCAGGGGCAGTTCCGTACCCGGAGGCAGCTCCGCGCCCAGGGAGAGTTCCGTACTCAGGGACAGTTCCGCGCCCGGAGGGAGTTCCGCGCCCGGGCGCGCGCCAAGGGGTAATAACGGGCGCTCGGCGGCCGCCGGTCCCCACCCGCGTGGCGCGCCGTCCTCGGTGCGCACGCGCAGCTCCGTGCCGTCGGGCAGGGCCTCGGCCAGGCCGTCGGGCAGGGCCTGGCGCGGCGTTCCGCCGGGGCGCAGGACCACGCAGGGGGGTAGCAGCCGGTCGCGCTGTCGGCGTTCGTGCCGGTCCAGCGCGTCGTTCACTGATCGGGGGGTGGAGGCGTCCACGCCCAGCGCGGCGAGTACGGCCACGACGGTGTCCTCGGGCACCTGGACGGTGCGGCCCGGGGCGGGCTCGTAAGAGGTGGCGACACCGTGCAGCTCGGCGAGCCGCGCTCTGCCCATCAGTACTCCATCGGCTCCATGGCCGCGCCCGCGCCGGTCCCGGCGGCGGTCGGCTCACTGGTGAGAGGCAGTTCGGTGGCGAGTGGGGGCTCGCTGGTCAGGGGAATGTTGTCGGCGAGTGGGGGTTCGCTGGTGAGGGGCGCCTCGGTGGCGACACCGGACCCGAAGCCGTCGAGGCCGCACAGTCCGCAGTCGGGGTCGGAGACCCCGGCGAACGGGTCCGGCTCGCGCACGACGACCTCGGGCACGGGTTTGGACAGGGCGGTGGGGAGAAGAGCTGACGCGGCCACACGGACCTCCGTGGGGTGTCGGCAGTGTGTCAATGACGAGCCCTACCCACTCAATCCGGCCGCAGACGTAAACGATGCCTGGACGTGCCGTACGTCACACCCGCGGGACAGGCGATTTCGCGGCCGGGAGGGGTCGGGAACACAGAGCTTACGGACAGAGGCCGCCTTCATCCGTCAGACTTGCGGGGGCGACACGACGGCGCGCAGGGGGCGGCCCGCAGGGTGCACACAACCGTCGGCACCACCGCGGTCGCGGCAATGCCGACAGTTCGGTCATGCGCGTTGACACCCTCACCGGCGTACTGGTGGGCTCGTCGCCGATTGGCGCCTTTTTGTGGCCAGAAAGACGGGGCCGGCTATCTGAATCGAGGAGACGCCCGTGCACTTCCGGGGGAAGAAGCCGAGGGCAGTGGGGGCGACGGCCATGGCGGCCGCGGTCATCGGCGGATTGCTCGGCGGCGCCCAGGGGGCGAGCGCCGCACCCGTGGATCATCCCGGCACCGCCGGGACCTCCACACCGGACCGGAACAGCGCCGGAGCCGTGCCGCCGGTCTGGCCGCGACCCCAGTCGCTGCGCGCACAGGGGACGGATGTGGCGATATCCGGCGAGGCCACGCTGATAGCCGACGGCGACGCCGATCCGTACGCGCTGGACGCGCTGCGCTCCCTGCTCCACGACGCGGGGGTGCGTACGGTCACCGAAGCGACCCCAGGGGCCCCGGGGGGCACACCCCCGGCGCGCGGGCTCGTGGTGCACGCCGGAGGCAAGGGCGCGCAGACCGCGTTGCGTGCGCTGCGGGCGCCGGAGCGCGGCGACCTCCCGTCCGGCGGCTACCGGCTGGCCACCGGCCGGGTGGACGGGCGCGCCACGGTCGCGCTGGACGGCGTCGGATCGGACGGCCTCTTCCACGCCGTCCAGACGCTGCGCCAGCTGCTCGTCCAGCGGAAGGGCGACCAGGACGCCAAGGCGTTCGCCGGGGTCACCGTCCGCGACTGGCCCGGTACGGCGGTCCGCGGCACCACCGAGGGCTTCTACGGCTCCCCCTGGTCGCACCGGGACCGGCTGGCCCAGCTCGGCTTCATGGGCCGCACCAAGCAGAACCGCTACCTGTACGCGCCCGGCGACGACCCGTACCGCCAGGCCCGCTGGCGCGATCCGTACCCGGCCGAGCGGCGCGAGGAGTTCCGCGAGCTGGCCACCCGCGCCCGCGCCAACCATGTGACCCTCGGCTGGGCGGTCTCCCCCGGCCAGGAGATGTGCTTCTCCTCCGACAGCGATCTGAAGGCGCTGCTGAAGAAGGTCGACGCCATGTGGGCGCTGGGGATGCGCTCCTTCCAGCTCCAGTTCCAGGACGTCAGCTACAGCGAGTGGCACTGCGGCAAGGATGCCGACACCTTCGGCTCCGGCCCCGAGGCGGCGGCGAAGGCGCAGGCCAGGATGGCCAACGCGGTCGCCCGTCACCTGGCCGGGCGGCACCCGGACGCGGCCCCGCTCTCGCTGATGCCGACCGAGTACTACCAGGACGGCGACACCGACTTCCGGCGCGCGCTGGCCGCCGATCTCGACACCGCCGTCGAGGTGGCCTGGACCGGCGTCGGGGTGGTGCCCCGGACGATCACCGGCGGTGAGCTGGCCGGCGCCCGGGCCGCCTTCGGCCACCGGCTGGTCACCATGGACAACTACCCGGTCAACGACTACGCCCAGGACCGGATCTTCCTCGGCCCCTACACCGGCCGGGACCCGGCCGTGGCCACCCAGTCCGCCGCCTTACTGGCCAACGCCATGGAGCAGCCGACCGCGTCCCGCATCCCGCTGTTCACGGCGGCCGACTTCGCCTGGAACCCGCGCGGCTACCGCCCCCAGGAGTCCTGGCAGGCGGCCATCGACGACCTGGCCGGACCGGACGGCAAGACCCGCGCGGCGCTGCACGCGCTCGCCGGGAACGACGCGTCCTCGGTGCTCGGCGGCGACGAGTCCGCGTATCTGCGGCCCCTGACCGACGCCTTCTGGTCGGCGGTCGGCCGTACGGACGTGGGGCGGCTGGACCGGGCGGCGGACCGGCTGCGCGCGGCGTTCGCCACGATGCGGGACGCCCCGGAGCGGCTGTCCGGGACGCTGGGCGACGACGTACGGCCCTGGCTCGACCAGCTCGGGCGCTACGGCGACGCGGGCGTACGGGCGGTGGACATGCTCACCGCCCAGGCGCACGGCGACGGCGACAAGGCGTGGACGGCCCGGCTGGCGGTGGAGGGGCTGCGCGAGAAGATCGCGGGCAGCCGGGTCACGGTCGGCAAGGACGTGCTGGACCCCTTCCTGAAGAAGGCCCTGGCCCAGGCGGACGACTGGTCCGGCGTGAAACGGTCCGGCAAGGAGAAGCTCCGTACGCGCGAGGCCGATCAGGCGGCCGCGGACGGCAAGGCGACCACCACGGTGGCCTCCCCGGGCAAACCGGTCACCGTGCGCTTCGGCCGCACCCGCCCGCTGTCCTCGGTCTCCGCACTCACCGGGCGGTCCGCGGAGGGCTCGGGCACCGTCGAGGCCCATGTGCCGGGCGAGGGCTGGCGCCGGCTCGGCGCGCTGGCCGCGGACGGCTTCACGCAGGTCGGCGGCAAGGGCATACGCGCCGACGCGGTCCGGCTGAGCTGGGCGGCGGGCACCACGCCGCCCACCGTGCACGAGATAACCCCCTGGTTCGCCGACACCCCGGCCGCCGAGCTGCGGCTGTCGCGGGAGTCCGTGGACGCCGAGGTCGGCGGCCGGTCCGCGACCATCAAGGCCGAGCTGACCTCACTGCGCCCGGGCGATGTGAACGACGAGCTGACGCTGCGCACCCCGCGCGGCATCACGGCCCGGGCCCCGGAGGGGGTGACGGCCCCGCGCGGGGCCACGGCGACCGCCCGGATCGAGGTTTCCGTCGACAAGGACACCAAGCCGGGCGCGTACGCCGTTCCGGTCCGCTTCGGGTCGCAGCAGCGCATGCTGACCGTCCGGGCCCTGCCCCGCACCAGCGGCCCCGACCTGGCCCGCGCGAAGGGCACGAAGGCGACCTCGTCCGGCGACGAGACCCCCGACTTCCCCGCCTCCGCCGCCGTCGACGGCGACCCCGGGACCCGCTGGTCCTCCCCCGCCGAGGACGGCGCCTGGCTCCAGCTCGAACTGGCCCGCCCGACCCACCTCGGGCGGCTCGATCTGCGCTGGCAGGACGCGTACGCCTCGCGCTACCGGGTCCAGGTCTCGGCGGACGGACGCACCTGGCGCACGGCGGCGACCGTCACCGACGGCAAGGGCGGCCTGGAGATGGTGGGGGTGGACGCCCCGGACACCCGGTTCGTCCGGATCCAGGGCATCGAGCGCGGCACCCGCTTCGGCTACTCGCTCTGGTCGGTAGCGGCGTACGCGGCGGAGAAAACGGAGAAAACGAAGAAATAGGCCCCATCACCGTGCGGTGCCCCCACCTCGACGGTCGGGGGCACCTGCCGGCGGGACCCGGTCCCGAAAAAGCGCCGGCCCGGTATCTCAGGCGGATTTGCCGTCGATCCGGGCCATCGCGTCGTCCGCGCCGAATGCCTCCAGGTATGGCAGCCAGCGCGGGTCCCTATGGCCGGTGCCGATGATGCGCCAGGCGAGGCCGGACGGCGGCGCGGGTTGATGGCGCAGCCGCCAGCCGATCTCGGCGACGTGCCGGTCGGCTTTGACATGGTTGCACCTGCGGCATGCGGCGACCACGTTTTCCCAGGTGTGCTGCCCGCCACGGCTGCGCGGGATGACGTGATCGACGCTGGTTGCGACGCCACCGCAGTAGGCGCATCTGCCGCCGTCGCGGGCGAACAGGGCGCGGCGGGTGAGCGGGACGGGTCCGCGAAAGGGCACCCGCACGAAGCGCTTCAGCCTGACGACGCTGGGAGCGGGGATCGCACGGGTCGCGCTGTGCATCAGGGCGCCTGAGTCCTCGAGGCTGATGGCCTTGTCATTGAGGACGAGAATGAGCGCGCGGCGGAGCGGTACGACGCCGAGCGGCTCGTACGACGCGTTGAGGACCAGGACATGCGGCACGGATGCCTCCTTGTACGCCGGCGGCGCGTGGCTCGCGCCGGGACGATCTCCCCCAGTTTCCCCTGAACCCTGGCCGGAACGCCACTATCACCGGGTTAACGGTTGAGAGGCATTTCCGCGTACCGCGCGTATACGACCCGCCCACGACCCGCCCACACTGCACACGAGGCCCACTAGAGCTTCGCTGGAGTGGCAAGAATCACGGCCCCGGGCGACCTTCGGGGCGCCCTGCGGACGACCGGCCCCCGGGCGGCGGCGGAAACCGCGAGCTGAGGCCGTTCCCCCTGCTTTCGTGCGCCCCCCGGGCGCGCTCGCGCGCTCTCGAACACAGGAACGGCACTTTCCCGCGCCCGGCTACTGTGTGAAGGAATTGCGCGTGCGCCATCCGCGCGGGCATGCCGTAGACGAAGGGTTTCCGCTGTGTTCTGGTCCGCTGCTCTGGCCGCTGACTCGACGCCTCGTCCCACGACCCCGACTCTGGACGATGCGCACAGGAGCGCCACCAACGCCGCGGGCTGGGTGGAGGAGAACTGGTCCACCTGGCTCAGCGTCGGGCTGCGCATAGCCCTGATCCTGGTGATCGCGTTCGTCCTACGGTCCGCCGTGCGGCGGGGGATCACCAAGCTGATCGAGCGCATGAACCGCACGGCCCAGGCCGTGAACGGCACCGCGCTCGGCGGGCTGCTGGTCAACGTCGAACGGCGGCGGCAGCGGTCCGCGGCCATCGGCTCGGTGCTGCGCTCCGTCGCCTCGTTCGCGATCATGGGGACCGCGGGGCTGATGATCCTCTCCGCCCTGCAGATCAACCTGGCGCCGCTGCTCGCGAGCGCCGGTGTGGCGGGTGTGGCGATCGGTTTCGGCGCCCGCAACCTGGTCACCGACTTCCTCTCCGGCGTCTTCATGATCCTTGAGGACCAGTACGGGGTGGGTGACTCGATCGACGCGGGGGTGGCCTCCGGCGAGGTGATCGAGGTCGGTCTGCGGGTCACCAAGCTGCGCGGGGACAGTGGGGAGATCTGGTACGTCCGCAACGGCGAGGTCAAGCGGATCGGCAACCTCAGCCAGGGCTGGGCGACGGCCGGGGTCGATGTCCAGATACGTGCCGACGAGGACCTGGACCGGGTCCGCGAGGTGATCAACCAGGTCGGCGTGGACATGGCCAAGGACGAGCCGTGGAACGAGCGGCTGTGGGAGCCGATAGAGGTGCTGGGGCTCACCGCGGTCTATCTGGACTCCATGATCGTCCGGGTCTCGGCGCGGACCATGCCGGGCAAGTCCCTCGATGTCGAGCGCGAGCTGCGCTGGCGGATCAAGAAGGCGCTGAACGAGGCGGGCATCCAGCTGGTCGGCCGCCCGCCCGAGGGCGATCCGGCAGGCGAGCCGGTCGACGCGACGGCGTCCATGACCGCGCCGTCCGCGCTGGCCAACCCGGAGTCCCCGCAGTCCGCCGCGGCCAGTCCCCTCACGCCGCCCACGACGACGCCGCCCGCCCCCTCGAAGTGAACCGCCCGCCCCCTCGAAGCGAGGGGACGGGCGGCACGGCGGGCGCAGGCGCGGATCAGCGGCGGATCAGCGTCGGTGCGCGCCGAAGGACGCCAGGTATCCGGCGGCCGGGGTGCCCACCCCCGTCACGTCGTCGTAGCCGACGACCGCGCTGAGCGAGCTGTCACGGCCGAGGCTGCGCAGCGAGGTGACCAGGCCGTCCGAGGCGTCGTGGCTGTTGACGTAGTCGACCCGGACCACGCCGAGCGAGACCCCGGCGCCCAGCGGATGGTCGGTCACATCGTGGTACGAGGCGGTGCCGTACCGGCCGTACAGCGACGGGTTGGCGAAGCCGAGCGGCCGTCCGCCGCCCGCCTGCTGGGCCAGCGCCTGGACGCCGGCGATCACCGGGGCGGCCAGCGAGGTGCCGCCGATGCGGTATTCGCCGTACTGGAGCGATCCGTCGGGGAAGGTCTGCGTCTGCCCCACCAGGAAGCCGGTGTTGGGGTCGGCGACGGCCGCGACGTCCGGGGTGACGCGCTGCTTGGCGGTTCCGCCGTTCGCCCGGGCGAGCGCGTCGGGCACCACACCGCGCTGGTAGAACGGCTGCGGCACGGTCTTGCTGGTGCCGCCTCCGGCGCCCGAGGTGTACGCGCCGGGCAGCGAGTTCCAGTTGCTGCCGTCCGACGTGAGGGTGGCCTTGGTGGTGCCCCAGCCGGTCTCCCACTGATACGTGTTCTTCTTGCCGACGGCCAGTGAGGTGCCGCCGACGGCCGTCACCCACGCCGAGTTGGCGGGGGTGTCGACCTGCTTGGTGCCGGTGGAGGCGACGTTGTCGCCGTTGTCGCCGGAGGAGAAGTAGAAGCCGATGCCCTCGACCGCGCCCTGCTGGAAGATCTGGTCGTAGGCGAGCGCCAGGTCCGGGGTCTGGTTGGCCTCCACGTCGCCCCAGGAGTTGGAGACGATGTCGGCCAGCCGGTTGTCGACGACCTTGGCGAGCGCGTCCAGCAGGTCGTCGTCGGTGCAGGACGCGCCGCCGACGTAGACGAGGTCGGACGCGGGGGCCAGCGCGTGCACGGCCTCGACGTCGAGGGTCTCCTCGCCGTACCAGCCGCTCGCGTCGCAGTCCTCGGTGTTCCGGTACTCGGCGGGCAGCACCTGCGTCAGCTGGCCCTTGCGATAGCCGGGGTCGCCGTTGCGCTTCGCGTAGCGGGCGGCGTCGGCGGCGATGGTCGGCGAGGCGAAGGCGTCGGTGATGGCGACCGTCACGCCCTTGCCGGTGTTGCGGGACTTGGCGCCGTAGGCGGCGCGCAGCTGCTTGCCGGTGTACCCCTTGATGGCGTACGGCTGCTTGGCGCCGTACGCGGAGGGCAGGCTCTTGTCGGTCCGGGAGCCGTAGTAGCTGGAGAACGGCCCGGCGTTCTTGAAGACCGCACCTGGCGGCGGCAGCGTCTCGCCCTGGGTGGCCATGTGCCTGGCCCGCTTGGGCGCGTTGTCCAGGCCGACGACGGTGAGGACGGCGCCGTTCAGCGAGGCGGGCACGGTGGCGGCCTTGGCCGGGGCCCGGTAGACCGTGCCGTCCTTGGTGTAGTTGTGCAGCTGGGTGCCGAACGCCTTCTCGGCGGCGGCCACCTGGCCGGTCACCGAGACGTAGTGCTCGTTGTGGCCGGTGACGGTGAGCCCGGCGCCCCGCAGCCAGTTGGTCACGGCGTCGGTCTGCTGCCGGGTCGGCCCGAACCGCGCCCGGGTCTGCCGGGCCGTCAGGTACTTGCCGTGCGTGGGCGAGGAGGGGTCGGACACGGCGGCGGCGTAGTCCGCGAGCCCCTTGGCGTCCCGCCCGGCGAGGTAGACGCGCGCGGTGACCTTACCGCTGTCGGCGGCGGCACCCCGGTCCGAACTCGCCGTGGCCCAGGCGGGCTTGGTCGCGCTCAGGGTGTCCCGTCCGGGCGGTGCGGAGTCGGCCTGAGCGACGGGTATGCCCACCGTGAGCGGCAGTGCCGTCGCTATCACCAAGGCCGCGCGCATGCGGAAGGAAGACGACCTGAAAGAAGACGATGTCACCTGGCCCCCTGTGAGTGATCCATATGGTCGATAGGCCACTCTCTCGGTGTCTTGTCCATGCCAGGTCCATGGCTTCGCCAAGAAGACACCAAATCCGGACGCTCACACCCATTGACGCCGCCCCGGAAGCGTCTTACTTTCCTCTTCATCAATAGGAAAGTTTCTTAACAGAGTGAGGCGGGGCACCACCATGGCCGCACCACCCCCCGGCAACACCCCCAACGGCACGCCCGGGACCCCCCGGGTCCTGCGCGCCATGAACGACCGGGCCGCGCTGGACCTGCTGGCCGCGCACGGCCCGCTGACCCGGACCCGGCTCGGGGAGCTGACCGGGCTGTCCAAGCCGACCGCCTCACAACTGCTGACCCGCCTGGAGTCCGCCGGGCTGGTCCGGCCGACCGGCAATGTGACCGGGCGGCCCGGACCCAACGCCCAGCTGTACGAGATCAACCCGGCCGCCGCCCATGTCGCGGCGCTCGCCGTCGACCAGGAGGGCATCACCGCCGCCGTCGCCGACATCACCGGCCAGGTGGTCGGCGAGCACCGGGTGACCGCCCCCACCACCGACGAGTCCCTGACCGGCCGCACCGCGGAGCTGGTGGCCGAGGCCGTCGACGGCGCCCTGGCCGCGGCCGGGCTCGACCGGTCCGATCTGCACGGGACCGTCATCGGCACCCCCGGCGCCCTCGACCCGCGCACCGGGAAGCTGCGCTACGCGCCGCACCTGCCCGGCTGGCAGTCGCGCGCCCTGCGGGACGAGCTGGCCGAGGTGCTGCACACGCCGATCGTCATCGAGAACGACGTCAACCTGGCGGCCGTCGCCGAACAACACCACGGCACCGCCCAGGACTTCGACGACTTCGCCCTCGTCTGGGCCGACGAGGGGGTCGGCGCGGCCATCGTGCTCGGCGGCACGCTGCTGCGCGGGGCCACCGGCGGAGCCGGGGAGATCGGCTACATGCCGCTGCCGGGCGCGCCGCTCGCCCGCGGCGGACCGGACGCGGCGGCCGCGCCGGACGGAGGCGGCGGGTTCCAGAAGCTGGTCGGCTCCCCCGCCGTCGTGGAGCTGGCCCGGGAGCACGGCATCGAGGCGCCCACGGCCGCCAAGGCGCTCGCCACCGCGCTGCGCACCCCGGGGGCGGGCGATCAGGTGCTGACCGAGCTGGCCCGGCGGCTGGCCACCGGGCTCGCCTCCGTCGTCGCGGTGGTCGACCCGGAGCTGGTGGTGCTGTCGGGGGAAGTCGCGCAGGCCGGTGGGGAGCGGCTGCGCGAGCTGGTCGAGGCCGAGCTGACGGGGCTGGCACTGCCCCGGCCGGAATTGCGGATCAGCGATATCGAGGGGGATCCGATACTCATCGGCGCGCTGCGTCAGGCGGTCGCCGATGCGCGTAACACCGTTTTCGACACCGCCTGAGAATCACCGCCTGAGATTCACCGCTGAGAATCACCGCCTGAGATTCACCGCTGAGATTCACCACCTGAGAATCACCGCCTGAGACACCGCCTGAAATTCACCGTCCATCCGGCGCCCGTACCGCCGCTTCCCCTGCCGTCCCCCGCAGTAAAGGAAGTACCCCCATGCCCCGAATGCCGGCTGTCCTCGTCCCGGTACTGAGCGCCGGTGCCCTGCTGCTGACCGGTTGTGCCAATCCCAGCACCGGCAGCGCGACCGACGATCCGTCCAAACCCGTCACGCTGAAGTTCTGGCACGGCTGGTCGGACAAGAACGAGGTCAAGGCGATCGACGCCAGCATCGCCCGGTTCGAGAAGCTCCACCCCAACATCAAGGTGAAGGCGACCGGCAATGTCACCGACGCCACCTTGAACCAGGCGCTGCGAGCCGGCGGGGACGACGCTCCGGACGTGGCCTCGTCGTTCACCACCAACAATGTCGGACAGTACTGCTCGTCCGGGATGTGGGCGGATCTCGACCCGTTCATGCAGAAGACCGGCCTGGACAAGAACAAGGTCTTCCCCAAGACGCTGCTGGACTACACCAGCTATGACGGCGACCAGTGCGCGCTGCCGCTGCTCGCCGACGCGTACGGGATGTACTACAACAAGGACGCGTTCCGGGAGGCCGGGATCTCCCGCCCGCCACGCACCATGTCGGAGCTCAAGCGGGACGCCGTCAAGCTGACCAAGCGCACCAAGAACGGCGGTTACGAGCGGGTCGGCTTCATGCCGAACTTCCGGCTCTACCAGAACAGCCCGGACCGGCTTTTCGCCCAGTGGGGGCCGACCTACTTCGGCAAGGACGGAAAGGCGCGGCTGGCGAAGGGCAGCGCCGCAAAGGACTTCTTCGCCACCACGCGGGATCTGGTACAGAGCCAGGGCGGCTACGGTCCGCTGGAGAAGTTCCGTACCACCTTCGGCGACGAGATGTCCTCGCAGAACGCCTTCCTCACCGGCAAGCTGGCCATGCACATGGACGGCGAATGGCGCGGACTGTTCATGAAGGGCGCGAAATTCAAGTGGGGCACCGCTCCCCTGCCGGTGCCCGACGACAAGCCCGAGACCTACGGCCGGGGCTATCTCACCGGAACGGTGATCGGCATAGGGCACAGCAGCAAGCACCAGAACGCGGCATGGGAACTGGTGAAATTCCTGACCGCCGACACCAACCAGGTCGTCTCCTTCGCCAACGCCATCCACAACGTGCCGTCCACCAAGGCGGCGCTCACCTCCCCCAAACTCGACCCGGACCCCACCTTCCGTGCCTTCCTGGACATCGCGCAGAACCGATACAGCACCGCCCTGCCCGCCTCGATCAACGGCGGACAGTACGTGGTCTCCCTCCAGGACTTCTCCTACGGCGTCGAGGGGGGCAAGGTGCACGACCTGGACAAGGGGCTGAGGGAACTCGACAAGGAAATCGACGCCGACAACCTCCAGGCCCAGAACTGACGGAGCGCGACATGGCCACAGTGATGAACTCCCCCGCCCTGCGCCGTAAGGCCATGCGCCGGCGGCTGCGCACCCTCGGTTTCCTCTCCCCCTGGCTGGTCGGTTTCACCGTCTTCTTCGGCTATCCGCTGGTCGCCACCATCTATTTCTCCTTCATGCACTACAACCAGATCGAGGCCCCGACCTTCGTGGGGCTGCGGAACTGGCGGTACGTATTCGAGCAGATGCCGCTGTTCGGCCCGGCGCTGTGGAACACGCTCTGGCTGGTCGTGGTGATGGTCGCGCTGCGGGTCGTCTTCGGCCTCGGGATCGGCCTTCTGGTGACCAAGGTCAAGGCCGGGGTCGGCTTCTTCCGCACCGCGTTCTACCTCCCGTATCTGGCTCCCCCGGTGGCGGCCACGGTCGCCTTCGTCTTTCTGCTCAACCCCGGCACCGGCCCGGTGAACGACATCCTCGGAAACGTCGGGATCTCCGCCCCCAACTGGTTCAACGACCCGGCGTGGGCCAAGCCCTCGCTCGTCCTGCTGTCCCTGTGGGGCATCGGCGACCTCATGGTCATCTTCATGGCGGCGCTGCTGGACGTGCCGAAGGACCAGTACGAGGCAGCCGAGCTGGACGGCGCCGGGGCGCTGCACAAGTTCCGCTATGTGACCTGGCCGTCGATCACCCCGATCGTGATGTTCGCGGTCGTGACGGGCGTCGTCCAGACCATGCAGTACTACACCCAGGCGCTGGTGGCCGGAAAGCTCGCCTCCGGCGTCACCATCGGGCCCGGTTCGGTCATCCAGCCCGGCTATCCCGACCACTCCACCCTCACCGTGCCGCAGCTCGTCTACTCGCTCGGCTTCCAGAACTTCAACACCGGAGCCGCCTGCGTGCTCTCGCTCGTACTCTTCGCGATCGCGATGGCAGTGACGACGCTGCTGATGCGCCGGCGCGCCGGCCTGCTGTCGGCCGAGGACTGAGAGGACCGTCCGCCATGACCGCAACCACCACTCTCACGGCGCCCTCCGCGCCCGTCCGCCCCCGGCCCCGGCGCTCCCCCGCCCCGGCCGCCCGCCGCCGCGCCGCGCTCCACTGGATCGCCGTGCACACCGTCGCCATCGCCGCGGCCCTCTTCTTCCTGCTGCCGTTCGTCTTCGTCTTCCTGACCGCCGTGATGAGCGACAGCCAGGCGATGAGCGGCGCCCTGTGGCCCACCGAATGGCACTGGTCGAATTACGCCGATGTCTTCCGGACCCCCGGATTCCTCGACTGGTGGCGCAATTCGCTGATGTACGCGGTGCTCGGCACCCTGTTCACGCTCTGCTCGTCCATTCCGGTCGCGTACGCGCTCGCCAAGTTCCGCTTCCGCGGCCGCCGTACCGCCATGCTCCTGGTCATCTCGACGATGATGCTGCCGCCGCAGGTCGTCGTGGTGCCCATGTATCTGGTGTGGGCGCAGCAGTTCCATCTGTCGGGGTCGCTGTGGCCCCTGATCATCCCGATGGCGTTCGGGGACGCGTACTCCATCTTCCTGCTGCGCCAGTTCCTGCTGACGATTCCGAAGGAATACCTGGAGTCGGCGCGGGTCGACGGCTGCGGTGAGTTCCGTACCCTGCTGCGCATCATCGTTCCGATGGCCAAGCCGGGCATCGCGGCCGTCGCGCTCTTCCAGTTCTTCTACTGCTGGAACGACTACTTCGGCCCGCAGATCTACGCCGCGCAGAATCCGGGCGCCTGGACGCTCAGTTACGGGCTGGAGAGCTTCAAGAGCGCGCACAGCGTCAACTGGAATCTGACGATGGCCGCGACACTGCTGGTCATGGCCCCCGTCATCATCGTCTTCTTCTTCGCCCAGAAAGCCTTCGTCGAAGGCGTCACACTGACAGGAGTCAAGGGTTGAAACTCGCAGTCGTGGGGGGTGGGTCCACCTACACCCCCGAACTCATCGACGGGTTCGCCCGGTTGCGGAACGCGCTCCCGATGGAGGAGCTGGTCCTGGTCGACCCGGCTGCGGACCGGCTGGAGCTGGTCGGCGGGCTCGCCCGCCGGATCTTCGCCAAGCAGGGCCACCCCGGGAAGATCTCCTGGACCGACGACCTGGACGCGGGCGTGGACGGCGCCGACGCGGTGCTGCTCCAGCTGCGCGTCGGCGGCCAGGCGGCGCGCGAACAGGACGAGACCTGGCCGCTGGAGTGCGGCTGCGTCGGCCAGGAGACCACCGGCGCGGGCGGGCTCGCCAAGGCGCTGCGTACCGTACCCGTCGTGCTGGACATCGCGGAGCGGGTACGCCGCCGCAATCCGGACGCGTGGATCGTGGACTTCACCAACCCGGTCGGCATCGTGACCCGGGCGCTGCTGACGGCCGGGCACCGGGCCGTCGGCCTGTGCAACGTCGCCATCGGCTTCCAGCGCAAGTTCGCGAAGCTGCTGGGCGTGGCGCCCGGGGAGGTGACGCTGGAGCACGTCGGCCTCAACCACCTCACCTGGGAGCGGGCGGTGCGCGTCGGCGGACCCGACGGGGAGGACGTGCTGCCCAAGCTGCTCGCCGAGCACGGTGGGGCGATCGCGGACGACCTGCGGATGCCGCGCGACCTGGTGGACCGGCTGGGCGTCGTCCCCTCCTACTACCTGCGCTACTACTACCAGCACGACGCCGTCGTACGGGAGCTGCGCACCAAGCCGTCGCGGGCGGCGGAGGTCGCGGCGATCGAGCGCGAACTGCTGGAGATGTACGGCGACCCCGCGCTTGAGGAGAAGCCGGAGCTGCTGAGCCGGCGCGGCGGCGCGTTCTACTCGGAGGCGGCGGTCGACCTGACCTCGTCGCTGCTGCGCGACAGCGGGGAGGTGCGCATCGTCAACGCGTTCAACGACGGCACGCTGCCCTTCCTGCCCGACGACGCGGTGATCGAGGTCCCGGCGACCGTGGACGCGCAGGGCGCGAAGCCCCTTCCGGTGCGCCCCCTGGAGCCGCTGTACGCCGGGTTGGTCTCCCACGTCACGGCGTATGAACACCTGGCGCTGGAGGCAGCGTTGAAGGGCGGGCGGGAGCGTGTCTTCCAGGCGCTGCTCTCCCACCCCCTCATCGGCCAGATCGACTACGCCGAGAAGCTGACCGACGACCTGATCGCGCACAACCGGGAGCACCTGGCGTGGGCCTGACGCAGTCCGAACCGGCCGGTTCCGCACCGGCCACCACCGCCTCGGCACCGGCCTCCTCCGCCGCGCCGGGGCCGTCCGTGCTGGCGATCGACGCGGGCAACAGCAAGACCGACGTCGCGCTGGTCGGCCCGGACGGCACCGTGCTCGGCACGGCCCGCGGCGGCGGCTTCCGGCCGCCCGTCGTGGGCACCGAGCGGGCCGTCGGCGGGCTGGCGCGGCTGGTGGAGGAGGCGGCACGGCAGGCCGGCGGCTCCGGTCCGCCGCGGGTGGGGCACGTCTCCGCGTGCCTGGCCAACGCCGATCTGCCGAGCGAGGAGGAGGAGCTGACGGAGGCGCTGGCCGGCCACGGCTGGGGCGACACCGTCACGGTCGCCAACGACATCTTCGCGCTGCTGCGGGCCGGGGTCGCGGACGACGGCGAGCCGACCGGCGTCGCCGTCGTCTGCGGCGCCGGTATCAACTGCGCCGGGCTGGGCCACGGCGGGCGCACCGCCCGCTTCCCCGCCATCGGGCGGCTCTCCGGCGACTGGGGCGGCGGGGGCTTCCTGTCGGAGGAGGCGCTGTGGTGGGCGGCCCGCGCGGAGGACGGCCGGGGCGAGCCGACCGAGCTGGCCCGCGCCCTCCCCGCGCACTTCGGCCTGAGCACGATGTACGAGCTGATCGAGGCCGTCCACCTGGGGCGGCTGGAGCCGTCCCACCGCTATGCGCTGACCCCGGTGCTGTTCGCGGTGGCCGCTGGCGGCGACAAGGTCGCGCGCGCGATCGTCGACCGCCAGGCGGAGGAGGTGGTCACGATGGCCACGGTCGCGCTGACCCGGCTGGACCTCCTGGCCGAGGAGACGCCGGTCATCCTGGGCGGCGGGGTGCTGGCCGCCCGGCATCCGCAGCTGGACGACCGGGTCCGCGCGCTCCTCGCGGAGCGCGCCCCGAAGGCCGCGCCCCGGGTCGTCACGGCCCCGCCCGTGCTCGGTGCAGCGCTGCTCGGCCTGGACCGCACCGGCGCGCCACCGGCGGCGTACGGCCGGCTGCGCGCGCACTACGACGGGGCCGAGGGGGCGGCAACGCAGGCGGCAACGCAGCGTGCGCGAAAGGGCGTCACGGAAACTGACGGTGACGAAAGGGGAACCGGAAGTCCCTCCCGAGCGTAATCAGAGTGGGGAGGGGAGATCGCGATCCGAGCAAGATCCAGGCAAGACCGGTGACCTGGTCGGTGGGCGCGGTCCATACTTCTGCGGACAGTGACCGTGGGGTCCGGACCAAGGGGGAGGTCTTGTGTCACATCTGTCGGCCATCGGCAGACCCGCGCCGCCGCCCGCGCCCGCGGCCCCGCCGCCGCGGACCGCGTGGCGGGAGGGCCTGGACCGGTTGCGGACCGCGGCCACGACGGAGCCCGGGCGGCTGCGGATCATCGGAGCCGTGCTGGCCGCGCTGGTGGTGGCGTTCGGGGCGGTGACGGCCTGGCAGGTCTCCGACCGCGAGACCGCGGCCGACGCGGTGGCCGAGCACAGCCAGCCGCTGAGCGCGGACGCCGCACGGATCTACCGCTCGCTGGCCGACGCCGACACCACGGCGGCGAGCGGCTTCCTGGCGGGCGGCCAGGAGCCCGCCGCGGTGCAGCGGCGGTATGAGCGGGATATCGGCACCGCGTCCGAGCTGCTGGTGCGGGCCGCGGCCAACACGGACGGTTCGGCCTCGGCGCGCGCCGAGATACGGAAGATCAGCCAACTGCTGCCGGTCTACACGGGCCTGGTCGAGTCCGCGCGCGCCAACAACCGCCAGGGCCTGCCGCTGGGCGGCGCGTATCTGCGGTATGCGAACGACACGATGCGCACCCGGCTGCTGCCCGCCGCCGACCGGCTGTACGAGGTGGAGACCGCCCGGCTCGGCGAGGACTACGGGGACGCGAAGTCCTGGCCCTGGGCGGCGATGGGGGTGGGCGTGGCCGCGCTGGCCGCCCTGGGCTGGGCCCAGCGCCGCAACTACCGGCGGACCAACCGCGTGTTCAACCACGGTCTGCTGGGCGCGTCCGCCGCCGCCGCGGTGGTGCTGGCGTGGCTGGTGGTCGGCCATGCCATCGCCCGCGCCGATCTGAACGAGTCCGACGACCACGGGGCGAAGTCCCTGCGGGTGCTCAACGAGGCGCGGATCGCCTCGCTGCGGGCCCGCGCCGACGAGAACCTGACGCTGGTCGCGCGCGGCGCGGTCGTCGTCGACAAGGACGGCGCCGACAAGGGCAAGGACGCCTACGAGGTCAGCTACGCCTCCCGGATGTCCGGGCTCGTCGGCCGCGAGTCCGGCAGCCGTCCCGCCAAGGGCAGCCTGCTGGGCCGGGCGCGGCAGCTCGCGGACGACAGCGGGGGCCGGGAGCCGGTGGAGGCGGCCGCCACGGCGGTCCGCACGTGGCAGGCCCGCCACAAGGCGGCGCGCGGCGCCGACGACGCGGGCGACTACAAGGGCGCGCTGGAGAAGGTCATCGGCGCCAAGGACAGCACGGGCGAGTCCTTCGACCGGGTGGACGACGAGCTGGCGAAGGCGCTGGACCATGAGCAGCGGCAGTTCCAGCAGGCCGCCGACAGCGGGCGCGGGGCGTTCACCGGGATGGCGGCCGGGGCCGGGACGCTGGCGGTGCTGGGCGCGGCGGGCGCGGTTCTGGGCATAGGCCGCAGGCTGTCGGAGTACCGGTGACGGCGATGGGGGGCGGAGACATGCGACCGGCACGACTGCGATCGACGCATTTGCGATCGACACGGCTGCGATCGGGACGGCTGCGATCGGCGCGATTCCGGTCGGCGCGGCTGCGCTCGGGCCTCGCCGCGGTGGTGTGCGCCCTCGGGGTGACCACGGCCATCGTGGGGCCCGCGCTGGTGGACGGCGGGGGCGACGCCCGGCAGTCCCGGCCGTCCGACCGGTCCCGCCTGGGTCCGCACACCCTGGGCGCCGGTTCGGAGGCGGCGGCAGAGGACTGTGAGAAGCCGGAGGCGAGCCTGCGGCCCTCGGGCGCGAGCGGTAAGGCCATCAAGCGGATCAAGGACCGGAGGATCCATGGGCACAAGGTCGGCAAGCTGATCGCGGGCGTCGACCAGAACAGCTACCGCTGGGGCTATCGCGACCCGGCCACCGGTGAGCTGACCGGGTTCGACATCGACCTCGTGCGCGCGATCGCCAAGGACATCTTCGGCGATCCGGACGCGGTCATCTACCGCACCGTCCCGACCAGCCAGCGCATCAAGGCCCTCCAGCAGAACAAGGTGGACATCGTGGTGCGCACCATGACCATCAACTGCGACCGGATCAAGGACGTGGCCTTCTCCACCGCCTACTTCCAGGCCGGACAGCAGGTGCTGGTCCCCGATGGCTCGTCCATCACCGGCTACAACACGACCCTGCGCGGCAAGAGGGTCTGCATGGCGCAGGGTTCGACCGCCGAGGCCGTGCTGGACGACCCGGAAAAGGGCGCCAAGGCGCTCGGGGCGATCAAGGTGAAGCCCGTTCCCAACCAGCTGGACTGCCTGGTCAGGCTCCAGATGGGGCAGGTGGACGCAGTGATCACGGACAACGCGCTGGCGGCGGGCCAGGCCGCCCAGGACCCCTCCGTCAAGCTGGTCGGCCCCCGATTCACCGATGAGCTGTACGGCGTGGCGATGAACAAGAAGGACGACGACCTGGTACGCCGGGTCAACAAGGTCCTGGAGGACTACCGCAGAGGTGGCGCCGACAGCCCCTGGCAGCGCGCCTACCGCACCTGGCTCGCGGAGGATTTCGGCAGGACACAGCGGAACCCGGCACCTCCGGATCCCCTGTACAAGAACTGAGGGGCCAAGAACTGAGGGGCAAAAACTGAGGAGCCAAGAACTGAGAGGCCAAGAACTGAGGGCCAAGTGAGGGGGCCCCAGTGAGGAGGGCCAGGAGTTGAGCGACCGGCAAGGATTAGCGCCCGGTCCCCACGCGTAGGGATGTCGCAGCAGACGGATCACGCCTGACGGATACGGACACGGACTCGGAGAGGTGATCGATGGGGGTCCCGGGACCCTTCCCCGGCTCCACGGGGACACCCGAGGGGCCGGCCATGGGCCGCGAAGAGGTGGACCGTGCGCTGGCGAGGCTCGGCGCCGAGCACGAGGCGATCGAGACGTCGCTGCTCGCCCTCCAGGACCACGCGGGCAGAAGGCTGCTCGAGGGTGCCGAGCTGACGGGTGTCACCAAGGACCGGTGGGCCACCACCGAACAGGCCATCTCCCTGCTGTGGAGCTATTTCGACGCGTACACGGACGCCCTCCAGCGGGCCCGCGAGGTGCGCTCCCGGCACCGCTGGTCCACCCCGGGCGAGCTGGCCGAGCTGACCGAGCTGCTGCGCGGCCCCGGTATCACCCTGCCCAGCACCGCCACGCTCACCGGCACGCCGCTGCTCAGCGAGCAGTTGAGCCTGGAGCAGCTGACCGACCGGATGAACCGCTGGTATGCCGAGGCGCTGGACGTCATCGTCACGGCCGACGCCGTGTGGTCCGCGTTGCCCGCCCGGATCGACATGCTCTCCGCCGAGCTGCACCGCACCCGTTCGCTCGCCCACTCGGTCGGGGTGCGGCCCGGGGAGCATCCCTCGGGCGACGATCTGGAGCAGATCACCGCCGAGCTGACCGCGCTGCGCGCCGAGGTGGTCTCCGATCCGCTCGCCTTCTGGAAACCCGCCGCCGGAAGTTCGGCGCCCGGCGGCGGCAGCCCCGACACCGTCCGCTACGACCGCGCCGCCCGCGCCCTGGACGACGTGCGGCGCGAGATCGAGGCCGTCCTGGACGTCCGGCAGGACGCCGAGCGGCGTCTGATGCGGCTGCGCGATGTGCTCTCCCGCGCCGATCGCACCCTCGCGGAGGCCCGGCAGGCGCGCGGTGAGGTGCTGGCGAAGATCGCGGCGTCCGAGGTGCCCGCGGTCAGCGGCCCGCCGACCGCGCTGCACGAGCAGCTGGTCGCGGCCGCCGACTACCGCCGCCGCTCCCAGTGGCACCGGCTCTCCCCGCTGCTGGACAGCCTGGAGCAGCGCGCCGACGACGAACTGCTGCGCGCCCGCGAGTCGTTGACGGCGGTGACCGCGCCGCTCGCGGTCCGCGCCGAGCTGCGCGGCCGGCTGGACGCGTACAAGGCGAAGGTCGCCCGGCACGGTATGGCGGAGGATCCGCTGCTGGTGGAGCGGTATGACATGGCGCGCCGGATGCTGTGGAGCGCCCCGTGCGATCTGCGCGCCGCCGAGCAGGCGGTCCTGCGCTATCAGCGGGCGGCCGCCGAGGCGTTCGCGCCCCGGCAGCAGGACCCCGCCGGTCACGGTGCCGCCGATCGCAGCACCGCCGATCACGGCGGCGAGGGGGAGCGCTATGAGTGACGTCGTCACCTGCCAGCGGCGCGAGTGCGGCGGGGCGTACGAGGACGTGGGCGGCGGCGAGCTGTACTGCGACACCTGTGGGATGGCCCCGGTGGTCTCCCCGCAGGGCATGGTGAGTTCACCGCCCACCGGCGTCGCGGGCGGCGGGGGCGGCGGGGGCCGTGGCTCCTCGTCGTCGCGCTCCTCGGGCGCGTCCCGGCCGTCGCGGTCGTCGTCGTCCCGGCGCTCGGTGTCCGGGCGGCTGTCCCGCTCCGTCTCCGGGCGCTCCTCGCGTTCGGTCTCGGTGCGCGGCTCCGGCCCCTCCTCGTCCGCCTCGGGGCGGAACGCGCTGGGGGCGGGCCTGGTCAGCGTCCCCGGAGTGCCGCGCCCCGATCCGCGTTCGGCGGTGCTCGCCAATCCCGAGGTGCCGGAGCGGAAGCGGTTCTGCAGCCGGGGCGACTGCGGGGCGCCGGTGGGCCGCGCCCGTGGCGACCGGCCGGGCCGCACCGAGGGCTTCTGCACCAAGTGCGGTCACCCCTACTCGTTCGTGCCGAAGCTCGGTCCCGGCGACATCGTGCACGGGCAGTACGAGGTGGCGGGCTGTCTGGCGCACGGCGGGCTCGGCTGGATCTATCTGGCCATCGACCGCGCGGTGTCGGACCGCTGGGTGGTGCTCAAGGGCCTGCTGGACACCGGCGACGAGGAGGCGCTGGCGGCCGCCGTCTCCGAGCGCCGCTTCCTCGCCGAGATCGAGCACTCCAACATCGTCCGGATCTACAACTTCGTCGAGCACCTGGACCAGAGCACGGGCAGTCTCGACGGCTACATCGTCATGGAGTACGTCGGCGGCAAGTCCCTCAAGGACATCGCCAACGAGCGGCGTGCCCCGGACGGCAGGCGCGATCCGCTGCCGGTCGAGCAGGCGTGCGCGTACGGGATCGAGGCGCTGGAGGCCCTGGGGCATCTGCACAGCCGCAATCTGCTCTACTGCGACTTCAAGGTCGACAACGCCATACAGCAGCAGGACCAGCTCAAGCTCATCGACATGGGCGCGGTGCGGCGGCTGGACGACGTGGACAGCGCCATCTACGGCACGGTCGGCTACCAGGCCCCGGAGGTCGCGGAGCAGGGCCCCTCGGTCGCCTCCGACCTGTACACGGTGGCGCGCACGCTCGCGGTGCTCACCTTCGACTTCCAGGGCTATACGAACGTCTTCGTGGACAGCCTCCCGGACCCCGAGCACATCGAGGTCTTCCGGCGGTACGAGTCCTTCTACCGGCTGCTGGTGCGGGCCACCGACCCCGACCCGGGGCGCCGGTTCTCCTCCGCGCAGGAGATGGCCGACCAGCTGACCGGTGTGCTGCGGGAGGCCGTGGCGCTGCAGACCGGGCGGCCCCGGCCCGCGCTGTCGACTCTCTTCGGGCCGGAGACCCGCGTGGTGGACACGGTGTTGTTCGCCGAGCAGGGCCAGGACCCGTCCCTGCTGGGCGGGCGGGCGGCGGGCCGGGGCGCGCCGCCGAGCGGCCCCGTACCGGCGCAGGGCCCACCGGTCCTGGCGCTGCCCGCGATCGCGCCGCTGGACACCCGGGCGACCGCGCTCGCCCTGCCCGTGCCGCTGGTGGATCCGTCCGATCCCAACGCCGGGTTCCTGGCCGGGCTGCTGTCCGCCCCGCCCGCCGAGGTCGGCGCGGCGCTGCACACCGCGCCCGTCGACTCGCCCGAGCTGCGGCTGCGCCGGGTGCGCGCCCTGCTGGAGCTGGGGCAGGCGCATGAGGCGGGCGTCGCCCTGACCGGCCTTGAGGCCGCGTACCGCGACGACTGGCGGATCGTCTGGTACCGGGGGGTGCACGCGCTGGCCATCGGTGACCACGAGACGGCCGCGCTGTCGTTCGACGCCGTCTACGACGCGTTCCCCGGGGAGCCCGCGCCGAAGCTGGCGCTCGGCGTCTGCGCCGAGGTGCTGGGCCAGCTGGACAACGCGGCGGAGTACTTCCGGCTCGTGTGGGCGACCGATCCGAGCTTCGTGAGCGCCGCCTTCGGGCTGGCCCGGGTCCGGCTGTGCTCCGGGGACCGGGCGGACGCGGTGCGGGTGCTGGAGTCGGTCCCGGAGTCGTCGATCCACTACACGGCGGCCCGGGTCGCCGCGGTGCGGGCCCGGCTGCGCCAGCGCGCCGCGCGGGAGGCGCTGCTGGCCGATCTGACGGCGGCCGCCCTCCAGGTGGAGCGGCTGGGCGAGTTCGGCCTCGACGCGGTGCGGCGCGAGCGGCTGTGCACGGAAGTCCTGGGCAGTGCGCTGGATTGGGTACTGTCCGGCAGCAGCGGCGCGCCGCCGGGGCAGACCCGGCCGCCGCTGCTCGGCAGCAGCCTGGACGAGCGCGGGCTGCGGTTCGGACTCGAGCGCTCGTACCGGGTACTCGCCAGGCTCGCGCAGCGCGGCGAGGAAAGGATCGAACTGGTGGAGCGGGCCAACCGCTACCGCCCCAGGACGTGGGTGTGATCGATGTCGCAGATGCCACAGCTGCCCCAGCTGTCAGCCTGCCCGACCTGTGCAGAGCCGCTGGAGGCGGGAGACAACTACTGTGGCGGGTGCGGGGCCGAAGTGTCGGCGGCCGTGCCGTCCGCGCGGCAGGAGCCGGAGGACTACCGGCTGGCGGCCCCGGCACCGGCGCCGGTGGCCGACCCGCGGGCCGCGGCGGCCCTCGACGCCCCGTCACCGCCGGGCCCCGCGGCGCCCGGCGCGCAGCCGACCACCCCCGCCGGCGCGTCCGCCGGCCCGCACCCGCACACTCGGACGCACACCAGCACCAGCACAGGCACCAGCACAGGCACAGGCACGGCAACGAGCGCGGGCACCGGCACCGGGGCTGACCCCCGGCTGCCCGGCGGCGACAGCCGCCCCCGGTGCGCCGCGTGCCAGGAGGGCACCATCGACAGGGACGGATACTGCGAGCACTGCGGGCACGCGCAGGCGCGTGAGCGCGACCATATGGAGCGGGAATTGGCGGGCGTCGCCGCTGCCAGTGACCGCGGGCTGCGCCACCACCGCAACGAGGACGCGTTCTCCGTGGCCACGGTGGCGCTCCAGGACGGCTCACCGGCCGTCGTCGCCGTGGTCTGCGACGGGGTCTCCTCGGCCACCCGCCCCGACGAGGCGTCAGCAGCGGCCGCCCACGCGGCGGAGGTGTCGCTGCTCACCTCGCTCCCCCGCGGCGCCCACCCCCGGCAGGCCATGATCGAGGCGATCGTGGCCGCCGCCGACGCGGTCACCGCGCTCGCCGTGGAGACCGGCGCGCCGGTCCCGCACGAGGAGCCGCAGCAGCGCCATCAGAACGCTCCGGCCTGCACCATCGTCAGCGCCGTCGTCACCGGCGACCTGCTCACCGTCGGCTGGATCGGCGACAGCCGCGTCTACTGGGTGCCCGACGACCGTACGACCCAGCCCTCCCGGCTCACCGAGGACGACTCGTGGGCGGCCCAGATGGTGGCGGCGGGGCTGATGTCGGAGGCCGAGGCGTACGCGGACGAGCGGGCGCACGCCATCACCGGCTGGCTCGGGGCGGACGCCTATGAACTGGAGCCGCACGCCGCCTCGTTCAAGCCCGACCGGCCGGGGGTCGTGGTGGTGTGCACCGACGGGCTGTGGAACTACGCCGAATCGGCGGAGGAGATGGCCCGCGCGGTGCCGCCGGACGCCCGGGCCCGGCCGCTGCAGAGCGCGCGGGTTCTGGTGGGCCACGCCCTCAACGGCGGGGGCCACGACAACGTAACAGTGGCCGTGGTGCCGTTCCCCGCCGCACCGGGAGGGGCAGGATCCGCCTGACGGCCCGAGGGGGACGGGCTCCGGCCCGGGGGCGGTAGCCGCGCGCCATCACTCGCCCACGCTCTCGCGGCACGACGCGATGCCCGAACGTCCCTGTGGAGCGCCAAGGAGCGGATCAGATGGCCAATTTCTCCAAGTCCCACGCGCCGCGGTTCTCGGTCGACGTCTATCAGAACGAGTACCTCCCGGAGGGAGGCCGTGAGGTCAACGCGATCGTCACGGTCACCTCGACCGGCGGCGGGACGACCGGAGGGATGCCGATCCCCGCTCCCGTCGCCGCCCCGGGCCAGTACGCCGGGGGCGGCGGCGCGGCCGTGGTGATCATGCTGGACTGCTCCGGCTCCATGGACTATCCGCCGACGAAGATGCGGCACGCCCGGGAGGCGACCGCCGCCGCGATCGACACGGTGCGCGACGGGGTCGCCTTCGCCGTGATCGCGGGCACCCACAAGGCGGTCGAGGTCTTTCCGGGCAACGGGCGACTGGCGGCCGCTGATCCGATCACCCGCGCCGAGGCCAAGGACGCTGTGCGCGGGCTCGTCACGGGCGGCGGCACGGCGATCGGCACCTGGCTGAGGCTCGCCGACCGGCTGCTGGGCGCCGCCGATGTCTCGATCCGGCACGGCATCCTGCTCACCGACGGCCGCAACGAGCACGAGAAGCCGGAGGATTTGCGGGCCGCGCTCGACGCCTGCGCGGGCCGCTTCACCTGCGACGCCCGCGGGGTCGGCACGGACTGGGAGGTCAAGGAGGTCACCGGGATCGCCTCCGCCCTGCTCGGAACGGCCGATATCGTGGCGAATCCGGCCGAACTGTCCGCGGACTTCACGCGGATGATGGCGACGGCCATGCGGAAGGAGGTCGCGGACGTCCATCTGCGGCTGTGGACCCCGGCGGGCGCCGAGGTGCTGTATGTGAAACAGGTCGCACCCACGGTCGAGGATCTGACCGGGCGGCGCACCGAGGCCGGACCGCGCTCCGGTGACTACCCGACGGGGTCATGGGGGGACGAATCCCGCGATTACCACGTGTGTCTGCGGGTTCCGGCGGCGGAAATCGGCCAGGAAATGCTCGCGGCCCGGGTCTCCCTCGTTCTGCCGCAGCCGGATGGCCAGAGCCCGCCGCCCCCGCTGGCCCAGGGGCTCGTCCGGGCCGTGTGGACGGCCGACATGACCGCCTCCACCTCGATGAATCCGCAGGTCGCGCACTACACGGGTCAGGCCGAACTGGCACAGGTCATCCAACAGGGCATAGATGCGCGTAAGTCCGGCGATGTCGAGGGAGCGACCGCCAAGCTGGGAAGGGCCGTACAGCTGGCGAACGCCTCGGGGAACAGGGACACGGCGAAACTGCTTGCGAAGGTGGTGGACGTCGTCGATGCGGCGACAGGTACTGTGCGACTGAAAGCGAAGGTCGCGGAGGCGGACGAGATGACACTCGAAACTCGCTCGACCAAGACAGTTCGCGTCAAGAAGTAGCAGGAAAAGATCGCGTTACGGCAGAAATGCCAAGAACGGCACAAGAGGGGGATCACCGACATGCCGACTTGCCCTAACGGCCACCAATCGGCGGCCGACGACTGGTGCGAGGTGTGTGGCCACCGGATGTCGGGGACACCCATGCCCTCCGGTCCCGTCCCGCCGCCTCCGCCCCCTCCGATGCCGGGCGGCCCCGGTGGCTACGGCTACCCGGCCCCGGGCGGTCCGCCGCCCCCGCCCGGCGCGCCCCCGGGCGGGTACGGCTACCCGGCCCCGCCGCAGCCGGACGCCGGCTACCAGCCGGAGGTGTGCCCGCAGTGCCGTACGCCGCGTGAGGCGCAGGCGCCGTTCTGCGAGGAGTGCCGCTACAACTTCCTGACGCAGCAGCCCACCTCGTACGCTCCGCCGCCCCCTGGACAGGGCGGCTTCCCGCCGCCGCCCGGGCCACCGCAGCCGCACGGGCAGCCGCCGCAGGGCCCCCCGTCGCACGGGCAGCCGCCGCAGGGCCCCCCGTCGCACGGGCAGCCGCCGCAGGGCCCGCCGTCGCACGGGCAGCCGCTTCCGCCGCACGGCCAGCAGCAGCCGCCCCAGACGCACGGCGGCGACTACCAGGCCTCGCGCCCGTCCCAGATCAACCGCCCGGCCGAGCCGCTGTCCCCGTCGGACCCGAACCAGCCCTCCGGCCCGGCCTTCGGCGCCGCGGAGGACGACTGGCCGCTGGCGCCGCCGCAGGCGTCCGCGGGCGCCGCCCCGCCGCCACCGGCTCCGGCCCCGCCACAGCAGCAGGGTTACGGCTACGGCTACCCCCAGGCGCCGCAGCCGCCGGCTCCCCCGGCCCCGTCCTACGGCAACGAGGCGTACCAGGGCCCCGGCGCGCCCCCGCCGCCCGGTCCATACGGCCAGGGCGGAGGGCACACGCCCCCGCCCCCGGCCGGGCCCGCGAACTGGGTCGCGGTCGTCGCGCCGGACCGTGACTACTTCATGGCGATGATGAACCGCAGCGGCCCGGAGGCAGCCGGGCTGAACCTCCCGGCGTACTCCCCCGAGCAGCAACTGCCGCTCAGCGGCCGCCAGCAGATCACCATCGGCCGCCGCCGCCACAGCACGGGCGAGGCCCCCGACATCGACCTCGGGCGCGCGCCCGAGGACCCGGGCGTCTCGCACCAGCACGCGGTCCTCGTCCAGCAGCCGGACGGCGGCTGGGCGGTGGTCGACCAGGACTCGACGAACGGCACGACGATCAACGGCGGCGAGGAGCCGATCCAGCCGTACGTCCCGGTCCCGCTCCAGGAGGGCGACCGCGTGCACGTCGGCGCCTGGACGACGATCACCGTCCGCCGCGGCTAGTAGTCTACGGGCCGGGGCACCTCGCCCCGGCCCGATCCCGGTTGGTCAGGCATTGTCAGGTGCGCTCCGCGCCCAGCGGCCAGGCGTACGGGCCCTCCGCGTCGTCCAGCCAGGCCCACTGCCGCTCGCCCCGCACCGTCACCCCGTAGCGCTCGCGCCCCGGCCGGCCCTCGTGCTCCCACAGCGCCAGCGCCTCGACCGGCTCCAGCCGGCCCGCGGCCACGTGCAGCAGGAAGCGGAACGACTCGTCCAGCAGCGGCCACGACGGCAGCCCGTGCGTGGACACGGGGCCCGGCGTCCCGCTGCCGCGCAGCGGGACGAAGTAGGCGGGCGTGGTCAGAAAGCGGCCCTCCGCGTGCCGGGCACCGCGGACCCGCAGCAGCACCAGCCCGGTGGCCAGCGGCATCAGCACCAGCGCCCCGGGCCGGCACTGTTCGAGCCAGGCGGACGGTACGGAGGGCACCGCGCACGTCGCGATGATCCGGTCGTAGGGGGCACGGGCGGGACAGCCGCGCGCCCCGTCACCGGTGATGACCGCCGGACGGAATCCGGCCGCGGCGAGATGCCTGCGGGCGGCCTCGGTGATCTCCGGGTCGAGATCGACGGTCGTCACCCGGGCGTCGCCGAGCCGATGGGCGAGCAGCGCCGCGTTGTAGCCGCTGCCCGCGCCGATCTCCAGCACCCGGTCCCCGTCCCGCACCCGCAGCGCTTCGAGCATCCGCGCCATCAGGGACGGCTGGCTGCTGGAGGAGATCAGCTCGCCGTCGCGCACCCGCGTCGCGAGGGGCGCGTCGGTATACGCCCCGGCCAGCCAGCGGGCCCGGCGCAGCGGGTTCCGGTCGTCCCGCCACAGCCGCGTGGTGAGCGCCGCCCCGCCCTCGCCGCCCGCCACGCCCGCTTCGTAGTAATACGGCACGAAAAGATGGCGCGGCACCTCCTCGAACGCCGCCCGCCACCGCGGGTCGGTCAGCCCGCCGCCCGCCGTGATCTCCCGGACGAGCCCGGCTCGCGCCACGGCGGCCGCCTCGGCGTACGGATCGGGCCCGCCGCCCGTACGTCCGCGCCCGCCGCCGGTCTCCGTCACGCCCGCGCCGCCCATGCCTCCACTGTCCTGCGCCCGCCCCCGGCCCGCTACCTCCGGCCGCCGGGCAGGGCATGACCCACGCCCCCTTACCCGGGCCGGGCGGTCTGAGAGCATGGAGGCGTGAAAGACATTCCGCGCGGCACACTTCAGGAGCAGACCTTCTACGAGTTGGTCGGCGGCGAGCAGACCTTCCGGCGCCTGGTTCGACGCTTCTACCAGGGGGTCGCGGAGGACCCGCTGCTCCGGCCGATGTACCCCGAGGACGATCTGGGCCCGGCGGAGGAGCGGCTGGTGCTCTTCCTCATGCAGTACTGGGGCGGGCCCCGCACCTACAGCGACAACCGCGGCCATCCGCGGCTGCGCATGCGCCACGCGCCGTTCACCGTGAACCGGGCGGCCCATGACGCCTGGCTGCGCCATATGCGGGACGCGGTGGACGAGCTGGAGCTGGCGCCCGACCTGGAGCGCCAGCTGTGGAACTACCTCACCTACGCGGCCGCCTCCATGATCAACACGGAGGGCTGAGACCGCACCCCGGACGCCCGCCGGGCAGGCCCGCCGGACAGAAGCGGCCGGCGCTCTAGGCGGGCGTCACCGACAGCCCGAGCAGCCCCGACGTACGCACCGCGATCGAGCCGTACGGGGTGCGCAGCCGCAGCCAGCCGCCCGCGGCGAGCAGGGCCGGCGGCTCGTCCGCCGGGGCGAGGGCGGTGGCACCGCGGGAGCCGCTGGCGGCGGCCGCGTCCGCCCGCGCGGGACGCAGGAAGCCCAGCGACTGGGCGGCGTGCACGGCGCGCAGCGGCAGCCCGGTGTCCCCGAGGGTGCGGGACCAGATCTCGTGGCCGATGCGGTCGCGCTCCGCACGCGTACGGCGCTCCTCGGGAAGCGCCTCGTCGCGGGCCCGGAACTCGGCGACCGCGGCCGCGACCGCCCTGCGCACCTCGTCCGCGCCGGGCAGCCCGGGGACCCGGCGCCAGCCGCCGCGCGGCGGCAGCAGCCCGGCCCAGGGCGGGCCGGTGACGGCGTCGGGCACGGCGACGGTGAGCCCACGGGACGCGCCCGGCGTCGTCCGGCCGGAGCCCGCCGCGTCCAGCGCGTCGGCGAACTGCCCGGCCGAGACGGTGGTGTCCAGCGCTCCCGGCCCGCCGGGCGTCCCGGCGTCCCTGGTGACGACGGCCTCCAGCCGTGCCGTACGGATGGCCAGCACCTCGAAGGACGGCGGCCGGCCGAAGACGGCCAGCACTCCGCCGCCCGCCTGCAGGCGGACCGCCGCGGCGCGGTCGTAGTGGATCAGCCGGGCCAGGAAGGCGGCGAGATCGGCCGCCTCCCCGGCGTCGGCGAAGTGCAGCTCATGCCGGAAGGCCGTCAT
The DNA here is from genome assembly GCF_042958345.1 of Streptomyces sp. NPDC007983. Classification (NCBI taxonomy): domain Bacteria; kingdom Bacillati; phylum Actinomycetota; class Actinomycetes; order Kitasatosporales; family Streptomycetaceae; genus Streptomyces; species Streptomyces sp. NPDC007983. The sequence continues at coordinate 47,919 of NZ_JBIBJI010000014.1, read as the reverse complement.
ACCCTGACGGCCCCCTCGGCGGACTTCCCGGATGCCTTCCTGGCCGCTTGCCGGGTGCCGGGCTCGGGCTCCAGGTAGTCGGTCAGGAAGCTCTCCTCCTCGGAGGTGACCCGCCGCGGCCTGCCCGCTGCGAGGTCGAAGGGGACGATGCGGGTGGCGGCCCGCACGTACACGGTCTCCTCGTCCTTGATCTCGTAGCGGAGGGTGATGTAGGAGGCGCGGATCTCCGTCGCCCAGGTCTCGATGGTCACCGGCGCGTGCCGGTGGACGAGGGGCTTCAGATAGTCGATCTCGTGCCGGGCCACGACCACCCCGCCGGTGAACGCGTCACTTCCGTTCCCCGGCGCCAGCCGCCACATGAAGTCGACGCGCGCCTCCTCCAGATAGCGGAGGAAGACCACGTTGTTGACGTGGCCGAACGCGTCCATGTCGGACCAGCGCAGGGGGCAGGAGTAGATGTGCCGGGCCATCCCCTCAGCCCCGGGTGAGCTTCTTGTAGGTGGCGCGGTGCGGACGGGCGGCGTCCGGGCCGAGCCGCTCGATCTTGTTCTTCTCGTACGACTCGAAGTTGCCCTCGAACCAGAACCACTTGGAGTTGCCCTCGTACGCCAGGATGTGGGTGGCGACGCGGTCGAGGAACCAGCGGTCGTGGGAGACGACCACGGCGCAGCCGGGGAAGTCGAGCAGCGCGTTCTCCAGGGAGGACAGGGTCTCGACGTCGAGGTCGTTGGTCGGCTCGTCGAGGAGCAGCAGGTTGCCGCCCTGCTTGAGGGTGAGCGCGAGATTGAGGCGGTTGCGCTCACCGCCGGAGAGCACCCCGGCGGGCTTCTGCTGGTCCGGGCCCTTGAAGCCGAAGGCGGAGACGTAGGCGCGGGACGGCATTTCGACCTGGCCGACGTTGATGTAGTCGAGCTCGTCGGAGACGACCGCCCACAGCGTCTTCTTGGGGTCGATGTTGGCGCGGCTCTGGTCGACGTAGGAGATCTTGACGGTGTCGCCGACCTTGATCTTGCCCGCGTCCGCGGTCTCCAGGCCCTGGATCATCTTGAAGAGCGTGGTCTTGCCGGCGCCGTTGGGGCCGATGACGCCGACGATGCCGTTGCGCGGCAGGGTGAACGAGAGGTCGTCGATGAGGACCTTCTCACCGAACGCCTTGGAGAGGTTCTCCACCTCGACCACGACGTTGCCCAGGCGCGGGCCCGGCGGGATCTGGATCTCCTCGAAGTCCAGCTTCCGGGTCTTCTCGGCCTCGGCGGCCATCTCCTCGTAACGGGTCAGCCGGGACTTGGACTTCGCCTGGCGGCCCTTGGCGTTGGAGCGGACCCACTCCAGCTCTTCCTTGAGGCGCTTCTGGCGCTTGGCGTCCTTCTGCCCCTCGACCTTCAGTCGGGCCTGCTTCTTCTCCAGGTACGTGGAGTAGTTGCCCTCGTAGCCGATGGCGCGGCCGCGGTCGAGCTCGAGGATCCACTCGGCGACGTTGTCCAGGAAGTACCGGTCGTGGGTGATGGCCACGACGGTGCCCGCGTACTTGGCGAGGTGCTGCTCCAGCCACTGGACCGACTCGGCGTCCAGGTGGTTGGTGGGCTCGTCGAGGAGCAGCAGGTCGGGGGCCTCCAGCAGCAGCTTGCAGAGCGCGACCCGGCGCTTCTCACCACCGGAGAGGGTGGTGACCGGCGAGTCGCCGGGCGGGCAGCCGAGGGCGTCCATGGCCTGCTCCAGCTGGGCGTCCATGTCCCACGCGTTGGCGTGGTCCAGCTCCTCCTGGAGCTTGCCCATCTCCTCGAGCAGCGCGTCGCTGTAGTCGGTCGCCATCTGCTCGGCGATCTCGTTGAAGCGGTCGAGCTTGCCCTTGGTCTCCGCCACGCCGTCCTGGACGTTCTCCAGCACGGTCTTGGACTCGTCCAGCGGGGGCTCCTGGAGCAGGATGCCGACGCTGTAGCCCGGCGAGAGGAAGGCGTCGCCGTTGGACGGCTGCTCCAACCCGGCCATGATCTTCAGCACCGTCGACTTACCGGCGCCGTTGGGACCCACGACACCGATCTTCGCGCCGGGCAGAAAGCTCAGCGTGACGTCGTCGAGGATCACCTTGTCGCCGTGCGCCTTGCGCGCCTTGCGCATGGTGTAGATGAACTCAGCCAAGAGAAACCGTCCGGCAATCTGGTAGGTATCGATGTGCGGCCGCGCCGCATGGGTGCATGCGGGCTCCGCCGCGTCCAGGGCAGAGACACCCCACCCCATCTTGCCGTACGGCGGCCCCGAGGCGGAAACCCATAGTTCCGCCGTCCGGGGCGGCCGCCCCGGACGGAAGGGCCGGAACCCTGCTTTCCGGGGTCCGGCCCTCCTCACCGTCCGTCGTCGGCGGTCACCGACGGCGGGCGGTCACTCGCCCGAGGGGGCCTTCTTCTTGCGGACGAAGAGGATCGCGCCGCCGCCGGCCACGACGAGGGCTATGGCGATGCCCGCGATCAGCGGGGTGGAGCTGCTGCTGCCGGTCTCGGCGAGGTCACCGTCGGCGGTGGCGTCGACGGCGGTGGTGTCACCGCTGACGATCTCGCCGCCGCCGGCACCGCCGGCCGACGCCGGGCCCGCCTTGGTGGAGGGGAGGTCACTGTCGCTGCCCGCGGTCTTGCAGTCGAGGACGCCGGAGAAGGTCTTGCTGAATCCGTTCGGGCCCCGGACGCTGAACTTGTAGCTGCGGTCCTCGTTCACCGGAACGCTGACGGTCTTCGACTGACCGGCCCCGACCGTGTATTTCTGGTTCAGCAGCGTGAAGGTGAACGCCTCGTCGCCCTTGTTGTCCGCCGTCACGTCCACAGCGCCCTCGGCGCAGTTCTTCTCGGCGGTGACGGCCGGGACCGCGCCCTTCTCCGCCCAGTGGGCGGTGGCCGAGGCGGAGACGGTGCTCTCGCTGGAACCGGCGAGTATCTGGGTCTGGCTCTTGGTGTCGCTGGAGAACGCGCGGCCGACCGGAACCTTCGTGGCGGCCTGGGCGGTCAGCGAGGCGGAGCCGTCGGCCGCGTCGGCCGGCACGTCGACGTAGACCTCGCCGCCGTTGGCGGCGCTGGTGATCGTCTTGCCGCTCTTGTCGACGAGCCTGACGCCGGAACCGGCGGCCTCGGTGCCCGGGGTGAGGGTGACGCTTTCGGCGTTGGTGCGGACCTTGACCGGGCCCAGCCGCTCACCGGCCTTACCGGAGACGGCCGGCGGGTCGAGGCTCAGCGAGGCCTTGGGCTCGGCCAGGTTCCGCGCGCTCTTCTCCAGGTAGTCGGCGAGCTTCTCGGCCGCCGGGTCGACCGCGTCGACCTTCGCCCGGTCGGAGAAGCGCCAGATGGCGACCTGCGTACCGGCGGCCGCGGTCTTCTCGGTGAGGGCGCCGGAGCCCGCCTTCGAGGCGAGTTCGGCGAGGTCGTTCACCTGGGGGTAGGAGTTCTGCAGAATCCAGTTGATTTTGCCCGCTTCACGGTTGTTAGCCAGCGAGGTCTGACTCCAGGACTTCTCTTCGTACTTCGCCTTGCTCTGCGTCGGGTTGTGCAGATCGATGCAGTACGTCTGAATACTGCCGCCGTTGTCGACCGCCATCTCGAAAAGACCGGCGCCGACTTCCTGGTCACCCTTGTCGTGAATGACCGCCTTGTCGAAGGTCTTGAGGCCGCTCAGCGTGGCGGTGGCTCCACCGTTTCCCGGAGGCACATCGTCCGCGGTGGCGGGACCGGCACCGGCCATCGCACCCACGGCGACCAGCCCTGACGCCAAAACGGCGGCCGCAAGGCGGGCGGCGCCCCGCCTCTTCACAGAAAGCATGGTTTCCCCTCCGGGCGAGCGCCAGTCAGTTGGTGCGCCTCGCCAGCGAACTCAAAACTCAGTAACCCCCGTTGGGCACTCAGGGATCCTAGGGAGCGAAAAGCCGCACGCTCCCCCATTGGACCTGACCCCAACCGATCCGAATCGGAATTGTTATCTCCCCCACAGACCCCACATGAGCTGGGATTATCGATAAATCGCCCCTGGTCACGGCGATGTTGTCCCGGTCGGTGCGTTCACAAGGGGTTTGGCCTGGGAGACGCGCCGGAAGGCGGAGGTGCCGCGCGTGAGATCGTGCCCGACCGCCACCGCGTCGATCTCCGCGGTGATCCACCGCTTGGGGCCGCTCTCCCCCTCCACCGCGCCCGACCGCGCCTTCTCCCGCTCCTGGTCCTTCTCCCGCTCACGCACCCGCAAGGTGCCGTGGACCAGCAGCGGTTCCCCGAGCGACACCGAGGCGGCCACATTCGCCGCGAGGGTCCGCCAGGCCCAGACCGTATAGAAGCTCGTATACGCGTCCACCCACCCCTCGGTCTTCCGGTCCCAGCGGCGCACCGTCGCCGCCAGCCGGAACCGGGCCACCGCGACCCCGGCCGCCGTCTCCCAGAAATCCGGCCGCGTCGCGGCGTTCCCCACCACCGTCGTCCAGGTCTCGTTCATGCCCCGCTCCCCCCGGTCTCCCGCTCTCCCCCGGCGGCCCACCGGACCGCTGACCCCCATGCTGCCCGCGATCCGCGCCCCTCGCCGGGCCCTGTGCACAACCCCCAGGCTGTGGACAACCCGCTCCCTCGTTCCGGTGAACGGCGGCCGGACGGCGGGGCCGCCTCACCTCATCCCTCCCCCGCCGCGATCACGTACTGCGCCCGCACCTCCCGGTACCGCGCCAGCTCCGCCCCCACCGGCCCCAGCACCCGCGCCCGTCCGCAGCCCACCGCCGCGTCCCTCAGCCGCGCCTCCGCCGCCCGGCCGTACCGCCGCGCGGGTCCCCGCGCCGCCAGCCCGCAGGCCCACGCCAGCCCCGTCCCGGCCAGGGCGCCGCCCGCCACCAGTGCCGCGGGCGCCCACCACTCCGGCCCGCCGAACAGCCCCGCCACGGCCCCCACCAGCCAGACCACCCCCACCACCTGGAGCACCAGCAGCACCACCTGCGTCGCCGCCACCACCGACCACCACGCGGGCCGCATCAGGCACTGTCCGCGCCGCGCGGCCGCCACCGCCTCGTCCACCGCCTCCGGCAGCCCCCGGCCGCCCCACCCCGCCGCCTCCCGCACCGCCTGGGCCCATGGCCCGGGCAGCCCGGACGTGGCCTCGTCGGCGAGCGTGCGCACGGCCTCCTCGACCGCGGGCCGGGCCGTGACCGCCTCCATCGCCGCCGCCTTCGCCCGCGCTCCCGGGACCTCCCGCTCGTCCTCCGCCCGCCGGCGGCCACCCCGCCGCGCCCCCGACCGCCCGGCCCCCGACGAGGACGCCGAGCCCGCCGCACTCTCCGGGTCCGCCGAACCCCGCGTCCCCTCCGCCCGCCCACCGGCCGGCCTCCGGCCCCGTACCAGCCGCCCCCACGGCGTCCCGCACGTCCACCGCGCGTCCCGCAGCCAGGCCCGCTCCGCGGCCTGCCCGGCCGCCGCCGCGCCCGCCGCCTCCGCCAGCCGGTCCTCGAACTCCGCCCGCGCCCGGGCGGTGAACCCGGCCGGTGCCCCGTCCGCCACGTACTGCGGCCGCAGCCGCGCCGTCGTGCCGTCCACGTCCGCCGCCAGCCGTCGCTCCGCCGCGCCGCATTCGGCCGCGAGCCCGCCCAGCATCTCCCGCAGCTCCCCGACACCCTCCCCGGTGAGCGCGGACAGGGCGAGCACCGCCGCGCCCGGCTCCCCGTGCTCGCCGAGCGCCAGCCCGTCCTCGTCCAGCAGCCGCCGCAGATCGTCCAGCACCTGGTCGGCGGCGTCGCCCGGCAGCCGGTCCACCTGGTTGAGGACGACGAAGGTCACCTCGGCGTACCCGGCGAGCGGCCGCAGATAGCGCTCGTGCAGCACCGCGTCCGCGTACTTCTCGGGATCCACCACCCACACCACCGCGTCGACGAGCCCCAGCAGCCGGTCCACCCGGTCCCGGTGCCCCGGGGCGGCCGAGTCGTGGTCGGGCAGGTCGAGCAGGACCAGGCCGCGCAGCGCGGGATCGTACGGATAGGCCGGGCGGCGGCGGTCCGCGTGCGGGATGCCGAGCCGGTCCAGCAGCCCGTCGGCGTGATCGGTCCAGGCACACGAAATCGGCGCGGCGGTGGTCGGGCGGCGGATCCCGGCCTCGGAGAGCGGCGCTCCGGCGAGCGCGTTGAAAAGTGTCGACTTACCGCTTCCGGTGGCTCCGGCGAGGGCGACGACGGTGTGCCCGAGCGGATGCCGTCCGCGCGCGGCGGCCTCGTCCAGGACCCGCCCGGCCCCGGCGAGGGTGCGCCCGTCCAGCCGGGTGCGGGACAGCCCGACGAGCTGGCGCAGGGCGTCGAGGCGCGGCCGCAGGCTGCCCGCGGCGAAGCTGCGGGCGCCGGGCCCGAAGGGCCGCTCGAACGACGCGTACGTCTCGTAGGCCTCGTACGTCTTGTAGGTGTCGCCGGAGCCCTGGGATCCGTAGGACTCGTACGACGGCTCGCCGGACCCATACGCCTCACCGGACCCGTACGGCTCGGGCGGCCCCTCCAGCTCCTGCGGCTCGTACCCCTCAGCGGTCCGCGCCGTCTCCGGGCCGGGCGCCTCCCGTGGGGCGCGCGGGGCGCGGCGGGCGGCCCGTCGCCCGGCGCGCCGGGCGATCAGCCCGTCGTCCCAGGTCTGCCGCGCCCGCACCGCGTCCTCGGCGTCCGCGTCGTCCCCGCGCCCGCCCCCATCCCCGCCGTCGAGACCGGCAGCAGTGGCCGTCACCTCGGTCACCTCTCCTTCTGCAGTAGGGACAGCGCGGCGATCAGCTGGACCTGGTGGTCCGGGGTCGCGTCGAGGGCGTCGAGGGGCGCGAGCCGCCGGTCGCGCTCCGTCTCCAGTGCGCGCGTGACACAGCCGTCGAGCAGCCGTCCGCCGCGGTCGCCCAGCCGCAGCGCGCGGTGCGCGCCCAGCGTCTCGGCGAGCTTTTCGCCCGCCTTACGGGCTCGGCGCCCGCCCAGCAGGGAGGCCACCAGCAGGGCGGCGACCTCATCGGACGCATCGGTTCCGCCGTCGTCGGGGACGTGGGCGCGGGTCTCCTCCTCGGCCAGTTCCTCGACGCAGCGGCGCCAGCGCCGTACGGCCACGCCGATCCGTTCCCCGGCCGCGCGCGCGTCGGCCGGGGCGAGCCCGGTCCGCGCGGCGGGGTCCCGTTTCCCCGCCTCGGCGACGCGCTCGTCGGCGGCGGCCGCCGCGCTGCGCAGCAGGGTGGCGAGGGAGTCGGTGAGCGCCGTAAGAAGCTCACCGGGGGTGCTGTCGTGCGGCTGGCCGTGCCAGTGGGTGAGCGCGCTGCCCGCGAGCGCCGCGCCCGCGTCGACCTCCCGCCGCACCCGTTCGGCCGCCTCCGAGTACGCCCCCTCGACCCGCTGGACCAGCCGCACCGCCGCGGCGTGCTGGGCCGCCGCCGCACCGGCCAGCGCGGGCATCCGGGACTGGAGGGAGGCGAGGACACCGGCCGCGGTGCGGGCGGCGGCGACGGTACGCGCCTGCGGGTCCTGGGCGTGCCGGGTGAGCCAGTCGCGCAGCGCGGCGACGGCGGTGGCCGGGAGCAGGCCGCTGCCGCCGCCCGCCGACTCGGGAAGCTCGGGGATGGTGAAGCGGGGGACGTCGCCGAGCCCGGCCTCGTCGAGGAGCGCGGCGTACTGCCGGGAGACCTCGGCGGCGACCTGGTGCGGCACCCGGTCGAGCACGGTGACAAGTGTCACGTCGTACTCCTTCGCGGTCCGCAGCAGATGCCAGGGGACGGCGTCGGCGTACCGGGTGGCCGTGGTGACCAGCACCCAGATGTCGGCGGCGCAGATCAGCTCGGCGGCCAGATCGCGGTTGCGGGCGACGAGCGAGTCGATGTCGGGCGCGTCGAGCAGCGCGATCCCCCGGGCGAGCCCCGGATCGGTCTCGATCCGCAGCGCGGCGGGCCCCTCGCCCTCCCGGGCCCGTTCCTCCTCGTCGTACGGGCCCTCCGCCCGGTCGCCCTGGGCCGGTACCCATACCCTGGTGAGCTGGGGCAGCACCCGCTTCCCGGCGAACCAGGAGTGATCGTCGGGATGGCACACCAGCACCGGTGTACGTGTCGTGGGCCGCAGCACCCCGGCCTCCGTCACCCGCCGTCCGACCAGCGAATTGACCAGAGTGGACTTCCCGGCTCCGGTCGATCCCCCGATCACCGCCAGGAGAGGCGCTTCGGGGGCACGCAACCGGGGCACGAGGTAGTCGTCCAGTTGAGCAAGCAACTCGGCACGGCTGCGGCGAGCGCGGTCGGCACCGGGAAGGGGGAGCGGAAACCGTGCGGCATCAACGCGGTCGCGCAGTGCGGTCAGCGCGTCGAGCAGCCGGGGCCGTACGTCCAAGATCGCCACATGCGAAGAATGCCCGGTTTTGATGTCTTTTTGAAGCGTATGGTCATTCGTGCGCGTCAAAGAGACCCACCCGGATCACCCCAGATCGGACACGAGGTGGACGTGACGGACGGGGCTCAGGCATAACGAGTAGACAACACCCGCCGTTTGAGGCGTGAAAAACGATGCGAGTTTCGTACCTGCCTGCGATTATCGGACCGCTTCACCGAACCTCCACAACGTGCCACGGAGGTGAAGCAACCGGGGCGAGGCGCAGGGAGCCCTATCCTTGTCCCCGGCAAGGTCACGGATCCGCCGCGCCCGGCCACCGGCACCACGGCCGCACCGCGGGCCCGTCGGCACCCGGGGGCTCAGCAGTTCCAGGCCCACCACCGGCCCCCGTAGCTCAGTGGATAGAGCAGGCGCCTTCTAAGCGCTTGGCCGCAGGTTCGAGTCCTGCCGGGGGCGCAAACGGCGCCTCACCTGCGAAAACGCCGGTGAGGCTCTTCATGTGTCCGGAAGCACACCGCTCATGAGTCAAGCGCTTTGACCGCCCACGACCCAAGATCCGCGGAGAGCCCGGACATGTTCCTCCGCCCGAGCAGCGGGGTGGCGCTCACCCAGCCACCGCGCGCGGGACAGCGTTCGCAAGAGTGCATTCTCGAGGGATCGATTGTTGGGGGTGATGCCCGTGTGCCATTGTCGGGCACGTGAGTGCAAAGGACCTGCGCTACGAACGTGATCTGAAGACATCGGCGCTGACGGCCATCGCCCGCCAGCTGCAGGTGGTCCAACGGTTGGAGGACGACATACGCAGCGAGCGGAGAAAGCTCGCCGAACTCGTGTGCGCGGCCACCACCGGGACGCCCGGCAGCCCGATCCCCTACGGCCGCGTCGAACATGTCGCACGCCTTCTCGGCGTCAAACGTGACCGTATCGCCAAGATCCGCACCGTAGTCCGCGGGAGCCGGACCGGAAGGACGCAACAGCCATCCGAACCGGCAACCGTCGTGCCGTCCTCAGTCCACATCGCCACCTGACCGGTGAGCCGAAGGGAATCCCCACGCTCATGACCACCGCATCCTTCGAGGGCGGGACAGCCGTCCCGCCCATGCCCGAGCGGACTCCGAAGTCTCTGCGCGCCGCCATCGCCCAGCACGCGCCGCAACTCCTCGTGGACTTCGACCGGCACTGGCGTCGCGACATCGCCGATGCCTACGACCTCGCTCCCGTCCCCGCCTTCATGGCCCGCTGGTGGGGCGAGTACGCCCTCGCCCGTAATCCCGAACTCGAAGCCAGAGTCCACCGCCTGGAGGACGAGGCCGCCCAGGAGGGCGACTACGCGCGCGCCAAGGCGATGATCGAGGAAGCCGGGCGCATCCGCCGGGCAGCCGCGAAGGCGGAGCCCGGCCAGTGACGGACGGCTTCATGGGGCCGCCCTGGCAAGCCGACTGGACCACGGAAGCCGAGGACAGCAGGAACGCCCTCCCCGACCAGGCCCGTGCCATGGTGGATGCCGCCCGCGCCGAACTCGTGACCGTCGCAGACCCGTACTTCCGGGGCATCGACACCGACAGGGGCCTGCCCCCGGGAATGAGCGTCGAGCCCGTCCAGTCGACCCGGCCGAGCGGTGAGCACGTCCTCTACTTCGATCATGGCCGCGGCTGGCTGCGATACCACTTCACGCCCCGCGCTACCGACCCGCAGATCGTGATCGACGAATGCTTCTGGCAGTGAGTCTCCCGCTCTGGAGCCGTTGATTCGAGCAGGAGACGTTCGGTTGATCGAGTCCTTCAGCGTGTTCAGTGGCGATCGTCAAGCGCGGCAACTCCGGGTCAGCCGGCTGTCTGCGAGAGCCCGGCGAGTACGACGTCGATGGCGCGGTCCAGTGTTTCCGGGCGCGTCTGCATCGTCGCTGATGCCTGCGCAAGCCCCCGGATGAGGAGGTAGACCTCCTCGACGGTGATCGAGGGCCGGATCGCGTCGGCATCCTGCGCCCCCCGCAGGATGTCACTGACGACGGCTTTCAACCGGTCCGATGCGGCGGCTGCGTTGCCCGGAACGTGCTGGCCGCCCGTCAGGGTCGAGGCGAGGGTCAGCTTCGTGGCGCCGGTTTCGATCATCGTTCGCACTAGGGTACGGAAGGCAGTGGCGGGGTCCGTGTCGGTGGCGAGTGCGCCAGCGCGTTGGATGAGTTGGTCGAAATGTCGCAGCAGTGCTGCCTCGATCAGCTTCTCCTTGGTCGGAAAGTGGCGAAAGACTGTGGCGATGCCGACACCGGCTCGCCTGGCCACCTCTTCGGTCGACCCAGCGGCTCCTTGTGTACCGAAGACCGCCTCGGCCTCGGCCAGGATCCGTTCCCGGTTCTCCCGTGCGTCCCGTCGCATGCCCGCATCCTCCCCACTGACGCTCGACACGGACTTTAGCCGGAGCCTGGACTCCGCTACCCTTACCGAAGTCCAGGCTCCGGTTATTTCTGGGGGGAACATGCCAAGTCCGTCCGCACCGGCCGATGTCGTCCGCGCCGTCGCCGCCGGAGTCAGCCTCCTCATCACCGGCAGCCTCACGGAGCAGGAGAGGCAGGCGCACCTCGACCACCTCGCCAGCCTCTACGCCGAGCACACCGACGTCCGGCACCCGCTCGCGCCCACCGGCGACATACCGCTGCGCACGCGTACCGAAATACGGCGCCACTTCGCAGGCATACCAGTCCAGACACACGCAGTCGACCGGTTCGAGCCCGTTGGTCAGGTCCACGAGACCGCCGATCCCGAGGTGGTCGTCTTCGAGTTCAGCTATGCCGGTGCGGTGAACGGCAGCCCCTTCGCGCTGCCGTGCATCTTCGTGACGCGCGTACGCGACGGCGTCATCGTCGAATCGCGCGACTACGCGGATCATGTAGGCATGGCCCGTGCTTTCGGGCGGCTCAACGAATTGGCAACCGCATTGGCAGCCGATTCCCGATGAGATCTGCCATCGGCGCTTCTCGTCTTGACCTGGACCGCCCCACCGGTTCCATCCAATGACGGAACCGCCTCCCGGACGCGCACAGAGGCTCTGGCCAGCCCATCAGCGTCCACCTCAATCCCACCCTAGGCGCCGAAATCGCGTCATTCTTGGGCATGGTGGCGCCACCATCCCCACGGGAACAGACCAAGCGCCTTTACCGGTTTCGGTCCGTCGCGACCACGAAAAGCGCAGTTCAGCACATCGCTCAGGCTCGCACAGCTTCTAAGCGCTTGGCCGCAGGTTCGAGTCCTGCCGGGGGCGCCACTGGCTCACCGCCAGCGGGCCGCATTGCCCAGCCCGGAGCCCCGGGCTTGTGTGAACTCCTCGCGAAATGTGACTCGCCACCCGACGTCCCGGAGCCCACACGGCGCCCGGCCCGCCGCCTAGCCGGCCCTCGGGGGAGCCGTGTCGCCGAGCGAGAGCAGCAGCTTGCGCATCAGGTGCGACAGCTGCTCCTGTTCCGTCCGGTCCAGGGCGCTGAACAGGCGTTCTCCGTTGAGGACATGCCCCTCCACCGCGTTGTCCAGCAGCTCGAACCCCTCCGGGGTGAGTGAAATCACCATGCGGCGCCGGTTGGTGGGGTCGAGTTCGCGGTCGACCAGGCCGCGGTCCACCAGCCGGTCGACCCGATGGGTCAGCGCCGGAGGCTTGATCATCATGGTCGCCGCCAGGGCTTTCGGGGACAGCGCGTACGGCGGGCCGCTGCGGCGCAGGGTGGCGAGGACGTCGAATTCCCAGCGCTCCATGCCCTCCTCGGCCAGGTACTCCACCACACCCCGCTCGACCAGCCGGGTCGCCCGGAAGAGCCGCCCCATCATCCCCATGGACCATGCGTCCAGCTCGGGGCGGCATTCCGCCCACTGCTGAAGGATGCGGTCGAGCGCGTCTTCGCCCTGCTCAGGGGCCTGCTCGGGGGCTTTGTCGCGTTGCTCGTTCACCTCGCCGGCCCCGCCCCTTCGGGGCGAGTTCAACATCGAACTATTTGACATGAACCAAGCCTGCTTTCTACGGTCAGTGGCTGTCAGACAGCTCTGGGTACGCAAACGGGGGTCACTTCCAGGCGCGCCCTTGAGCACACCAACCCTCGTCCATGCCCATCGCCGGCGCCAGGCCCGGGGTGCCTTCCGGCCGAAGGCCCCGGCGGGGCCATGCCTGGGATGACCCACCGAAGACCTGAACAGACCAACTCTCGTCAGCACTGCTTGATCTCATCCGACGCCGTTCGTACCCGAAGCCATCGCCGGAAGCCATCAACAGAGACACGAGGAAGGTTTTTCATGCCTGTCGGAAACCACGCCACCCTGCCTGGGCTCCTTCGAGCACAGGCCACGTCACGACCCGACGACATCGCCGTCGTCTCCGGGGACGCCCACCTCACCTATGCCGGCCTCCTCGACCGAAGCGCCCGCTTAGCTCGTCGGCTCCAGGAGTCCGGCGTGCGGCACGACCACCGCGTGGGGCTCTTCGCCGATCCGTCCCTCGACCTCCTCGTCGGCGCGTGGGGCATCCTCAGCGCCGGCGGCGCGTACGTGCCGCTCTCCCCGGACTACCCCGAGGAGCGGCTGCGCTTCATCATCGACAACGCCCGCGCCCAGGTCATCGTCTGCCAGTCGCATCTGGCCGACCGCCTGCGCCAACTCGCCCCGGCCGACACCCGTGTGCTCACGGTGGACGACGCCCCGGCCGAGCAGTCGACCGGGCCCCCGCCGGACGCCCCGGAGGAGCCGGAGCCGGGCGGGCTCGCCTACGTCATCTACACCTCCGGGTCCACCGGCAAGCCCAAGGGGGTGATGGTCGAACACCGCAGCATCGTCGCCCAGCTCGGCTGGCTCCGGGAGTCCGGTCATCTGGGCACCGGCACCGTCATCCTCCAGAAGACCCCGATGAGTTTCGACGCCGCCCAGTGGGAGATCCTCGGCTCGGCGTGCGGCGCCCGCGTGGTGATGGGCGCCCCGGGCGTCTACCGCGACCCGGAGGGGCTGATCGAGACGATCGACCGCCACCGGGTGACCACGCTCCAGTGCGTCCCGACGCTGCTGCAGGCCCTGGTGGACACCGAGCGGCTGGGCGAGAGCACCAGCCTGAGCCGGGTGTTCAGCGGTGGTGAGGCGCTCACCAGAGCGCTGGCCGCCGAGTTCTTCGCGACGCTGCCGACCGCGCGGCTGGTGAACCTGTACGGGCCCACCGAGTGCACCATCAACTCATCGTCGTACGAGGTCGACCCGGCCACCGTGGACGACGAACCGAAGGTCATCCCCATCGGCACCCCGGTCGCCCACACCCGCTACCACGTGCTGGACGAGAACCACCGGCCCGTGCCGTACGGCGAGACCGGTGAGCTGTACGTCTCGGGTGTCCAGCTGGCCCGCGGCTATCTGCACCGGCCCGAGCTGACCGAGGAGCGCTTCCCGCACCTCGCACCGGACCCCGGGCAGGACCCGGTGCGGCTGTACCGGACCGGCGACCTGGTGTCCCAGGACCCCAACGGCACCGTCCACTTCCTCGGCCGGACCGACAGCCAGGTCAAACTGCGCGGCTACCGCGTCGAGCTGGACGAGATCGCCCGCACCATCGAGAACCACGACTGGGTCAAGCGGGCCGCCGTCCTGGTCAAGGACGACGCGCGCACCGGCTCCCAGAACCTCGTCGCCGCCGTGGAGCTGAACCCCAAGGAAGCCGCCCTGATGGACCAGGGCAGCCACGGCTCCCACCACCAGTCCAAGTCCAACAAGCTGCAGGTCAAGGCCCAGCTCTCCAACCCCGGGCTGCGTACGTCCGAACAGCTCGCCGGGCGCACCCGGGTGGACCTGCCCGGCCGCGAGGCGAGCCCGGAGCTGCGCCGGGAGGCGTTCGCCCGCAAGACCTACCGCTTCTACGAGGGCGGGGACACCAGCCGCGCCCGCGTCCTCAAGCTGCTCGACCATCGCGTCGACCCCCTCTCCTCCCGGCCGCTCGGCGATCTGTCCCTGGAGGGGCTGGGCACGATCCTGCGCTCCTTCGGGCAGTTCCACAGCGAGGAGCGGCTGCTGCCGAAGTACGCGTACGCCTCGCCCGGCGCGCTGTACGCGACCCAGATGTATCTGGAGATCGCGGGCATCGGCGAGCTGCCGGCCGGTGTCTACTACTACAACCCGCGGGACCATCAGCTCGCCCGGATCCGCACCGCCGAGGGGAGCGGATCCCCGCGGCTGAAGGTGCACTTCGTCGGCAAACGGCAGGCCATCGAGCCCGTCTACAAGAACAACATCCTCGAAGTCCTGGAGTTCGAGACGGGCCATATGGTCGGCCTGTTCGAGCAGGTGCTGCCCGCCCACGGCCTGGCCATCCATCCGGACGGGTTCCGGCCGGAGCTGATGCCACTGTTCGACGTGGCGGAGGACGACCACTACCTGGGCACCTTCGACATCCGGCAGAGCGACGGCCGCCAGCCGGAGGACCCCACCGAGATCTACCTCCAGGTCCACCCCGGGGAGGTCACCGATCTGCCGGGCGGTCTGTACCGCTACCAGGACGGCGATCTGGAGCGGATCTCCGACGAGCTGGTGGAGAAGAAGCATGTGATCGCCATCAACCAGGCGGTCTATGAGCGCTCCGGCTTCGGCATCAGCGCCGTCAGCCGGGCGGCCGAACCGTGGCTGGAGTACATCGCGCTCGGCAAGAAGCTCCACCACCTCCAGGCCAATCAGCTGGGGCTGGGCCTGATGTCCTCCGGCTACAGCTCCAAGACCGGCAACCCCCTGCCCGCCGCACGGCGGCTGGACGCCATCCTGACCGAGTGCTCGATCCCGACCGGCGCCTCCTACTTCTTCGTCGGCGGCCGGATCTCGGCCGAGCAGGAGGCGAGCGAGGGCATGGGCGAGGACATCGTCCATATGAAGGGCCCGACCGAGGTGATCCGGGACGACCTGGCCGCCTCTCTGCCGGACTACATGCTGCCCAACAAGGTCGCCGTCCTGGACGCACTGCCGCAGACGGCCAACGGCAAGATCGACGTCAAGACGCTGGCCACCTTCGAAGAGCTGTCACAGGGGCTGGAGAGCCGCCCCTTCGTGGCGCCGAGGACCGACACCGAACAGGCCCTCGCCGAGCTGTGGGGGGCGGCGCTGAAATACGAACCGGTCTCCATCGAGGACAACTTCTTCGAAGCCGGGGGCAATTCGCTCATCGCCGTGACCCTCGTCAACCGCCTCAACAAGCGGTTCGGGAACCGGCTGCCGGTTCAGGTGCTCTTCGAGGCGCCCACGGTCGGCCGGCTCGCCCGCCATCTCGACGGCACCGCCACCGGGGAGATATCCCGGTTCCTGCGGCTGCACTCCGAGGGCGCCAAGTCGCCGGTCTTCTGCTGGCCGGGCCTCGGCGGCTATCCCATGAACCTCCAGCAGCTCGCCACGGGCGCGAACCTCGACCGGCCGTTCTACGGCGTCCAGGCGCACGGCATCAATGACGGCGAAACGCCGTACCCGACGATCCGGGACATGGCCGCGGCGGATGTGGCCGAGATCCGGAGAATACAGCCGGAAGGCCCGTACACCCTGTGGGGTTATTCCTTCGGCGCCCGGGTCGCCTTCGAAACCGCATGGCAGCTGGAGGACGCGGGGGAACAGGTGGAGAACCTGTTCCTGATCTGCCCCGGAAATCCCGAGGTCCGGGAGACGGAAGGGAAACAGTACGGACGTGAGGCGACGTACCGCAATCCGGCGTACCTCACGATCCTCTACTCCGTGTTCACCGGCAGCATAAGCGGGCCGGACCGCGATCGCTGCCTTGAGACGGTCCGGAACGAGGACGAGTTCGTGGCGTTCATCCATGAACTCCTCCCGCAATTGGACGGAGCACTCATCCGCCGGATCACCCGGATCGTGGAGGCGACGTACGAATTCGAGTACAGCTTCCGCGAATTGTCCGAGCGCACACTGAACACCCCCGTGACCATCTTCAAGGCCACGGGCGACGACTATTCGTTCATCGAGGGCAGTTCGGGCTACTCCGCGACGCCTCCGACCATGGTGAAGCTGGCCGGAGACCACTACAGCGTGCTGAAGGAGAAGGGGGTCGGCGAACTCATCTCGGCGATCCACACCCGCCTCGACAGCTGAGATCCAGGGAGGAAGACATGCCCCACATCACCATCAAGCACTTTCCCCGGGACGTCGGCCAACGGCAGCGGAAGCAGCTCACCGAGGACCTCACCGCGCTGGTGACGCGGCACTTCGGGGTCCCCGAGGGCGCCGTCTCGATCGCACTGGAGCAGGTGGACCAGTCGTCCTGGAACGACGCCGTGATCGTTCCGGAAATCATAGGGCGGGGGCACCTTCTCATCAAGGCCCCGAACACCTGAGAAACGTTCCCAAGTCCCCATCTTCCCAAGGCACAAGGAGCGCGATATGACCGACTGCCTCGGACCTCGTCTCAAAGTCGGCGTGGTCCTCCCGGCCACCAACACCTCCGTCCAGCCGGAAATGGAAGCCATGCGCCCCGAAGGGGTGACCAACCACACCGGGCGCATGCAGACCGAGGACACCTCGCTCACCGGCGGAATCGACGATCTGGTCAGCAGTTACCGGGAGGCCACCCATCGGGCGATCGGCAGTCTCCTGCCGTGCAAACCCGACTGCTTCGTGGTCGCTTTCTCCCCCGAGATCTACTGGGACGGGCCCGGCTCCCAGGACGAGGTGGTGGCTTCGATGAAGTCCGCGAGCGGGGGACTTCCAGTCACCATGAGCCCGGACGCCTTCACCACGGCGCTGTCCCATTACGGTGCCCGGCGGCTCGGCGTCATCACCCCGTACGTTCCGGCCGGTGACGACTCGGTGAGCCGGTTCTTCACCGAATCCGGATATGACGTGGTGTCGATGACGGGGCTGGGATGCAGCAGCCCGGAGCGGATCGCCCATGTGCCCGAGCCGGAACTGCGCGAAGCCGTAAAGGCCGTCGACACCCCGGACGTGGAGGCGATCGTGCAGGTGGGCACCAATATGGCCATGATGCGCGTCGCGGCCGGTGCCGAGGAATGGCTCGGCAAGCCGGTCATCTCCAACAACACGGTGCTCTATTGGCGGGCGCTGCGGCAGAACGGCATCGCCGACCGCATCAGGGGATTCGGCTCCCTGGCCGCCTCGTACTAGAAACAGCCGGTCCGGAACACAGCCGGTCCGGAACATAGCCGGGCGGGGGGCCGAAACGCCTCCGCCCGGCGCCCCGATATGGAAAAACAGGAGACCTACGTGAGCACTACCGGCAGTACGCACACTGCCACGGACCCGCAGCGGGTCATCGACGACGACCGGCTCCCCATAGGGAAACTGCTGGCGCTGACCACGGCCGGGTTCCTGGCCATCATGACCGAGACGACGCCCGCGGGTCTCCTTCCGCAGATCGGCGACGGCCTCGGCGTCTCCGAAGGGCTGGCGGGACAGCTCGTCACGCTCTACGCGATCGGCTCCGTGGTGGCCGCCATCCCCGTCATCGCCGCCACCCGCAGCATGCGCCGACGGCCGCTGCTGCTCCTCGCGGTCGGCGGGCTGCTGGCCTTCAACACCGTCACGGCGCTGTCCACCAGCTACGAACTCACCCTCGCCGCCCGCTTCATCGCCGGTATGGCGGCCGGGGTCGTCTGGGGGCTGCTCGCCGGATACGGCCGACGGCTGGTCCCCGAACACCTCCAGGGCCGGGCGCTCGCCATCGTCGGGGTGGGCCAGCCGGTCGCGCTGACGCTCGGGGTCCCGCTGGGCACCTGGCTCGGGTCGCTGTTCGACTGGCGCGGGGTGTTCTGGATCATGTCCGGTGTCGCGCTGCTGCTGATGCTCTGGATCCGTGCGCTGGTCCCGGACTTCCCCGGCCAGAGCGCCACCGAGCGGCTGCCGATCCGCAAGATCTTCGTCATGCCGGGCATCAGCGCCGTGCTGGCCGTGGTGCTCCTGTGGATCCTGGCGCACAACATCCTCTACACCTACATCGCCCCCTTCCTGGAACGGTCCGGTCTCGGTGAGCGCGTCGACCTCGCGCTGCTGGTGTTCGGCGCCTCGGCCATCGTGGGGATCTGGCTCACCGGAGTCCTGGTCGACCGCAAGCTGCGCCCGGTCACCCTGCTCAGCCTGGCCGGGTTCGCGCTCGCGTCCCTGGTGCTGGGGGTCGCGGGCACGTCCGTACCGCTGGTGTTCCTCGGCATCGTCGTCTGGGGCGTGACGTTCGGCGGCGCGCCCACGCTGCTCCAGACCGCCAACGCCGACGCGGCCGGGGACGCGGCCGACGTCGCGCAGTCGATGTTCGTCACCGTCTTCAACCTCGCGGTCGCGGGCGGCGGGGTGTTCGGCGGTCTGCTCCTGGAGTCGGCCGGTGCCGGGTCCATCCCCTGGGTGCTGCTCGGACTGACCCTGCTGGCCACTGCGGTCGTCGCCGTGGCCCATCGGCACGGCTTCAAGCCCGGCCCCCGGGTCACCGACGGGTCAACGACCCGGTTGTAGAGTCCCGGGCTTGCACAACGAGCGCCACTGGCTGTGGTGCTGCGTTTGCGTCCTGCCTCACTCTCCGGTTCGGGGAGTGGGGCTGGGGCGGTTGACTGCGCCCCGCGTCGCCACAACGCCCACGCTCTCGCGCGGATGTTTGCGGGAGCTGTTCCGGTCCGCGTGACCAACGAATCCGCAGTTCCGGCATGAGGACCAGCTGGCGTGGGTGGCCCGCTGGGGCTTGCGAAGCCGTACCCGCTCGCGGATGCCCGTCAGGTCTTCCAGGGCGATCCCGCGACCGGTGCGTTCTGCCTCGGCCACCACATGTTTCGCGATCTTGTGGTTGATGTCCCGTGCCCGCCGGGCCTCCTTGCGTCGCCGCTTTTTCAGCCGGCGTTTGGCGGATGGGGTGTTCTTCTTCTGCAGCTTGGTGCGCAGCGTGCGTTCCCGGGCGCGGATGCGGTTGAGTTCACGCCCGGCCTTGATCTCGCCGTCGGAGGTGGTGGCGATGTTGACGATGCCCAGGTCGACGCCGAGGAAGTCCACCGGATCGGTGTTCGGCGCGGCTTCGGGCACGTCGTACGTGGCGTTGAGGAACCACATGCCGTCCCGGTACACGAGGTCGGACTCGCCCTTGCGGTGGAGCGTCAGGGTGGCCAGTTGCTCCGGCGCGGCGGTGAACGCCACGTCCTTCATCCGCCTGGCGGTGGTCCAGATCGAGATGCGGCGCTGATCGATCTGCCAGGACAGCATCCGGTCGTCGTAGGGCTGCGCGCCCCGCGGGCGGAAGGCGACCGGCTTCTCCACCGCCCTGCGGTACCGCTTGGAACCCGGTCTGCCCAGGTTCCCGGCCTTCAGCGAGGCCTTGAGCGTCGCGTAGGCGTCGCAGGTCTTCTTGACGACGTGCTGGGCGGCCTGCGCTCCCAGCCCCCAGCGGGCCTTGATCTGATGGTAGGTGTGCTCGCGCAGCGCGAAGTTGCTCTTGACGTCCTTCTCGAACGCCACGCCGCCGGCCCACGTGGCCGCTTCGTTGCAGGCGCGCAGGGTCGCCTCCAGCGCCGCCGCCTGCCCGGGCGTCGGCAACAGCCTGACCTGCACCACCAGCTTCACGATCAGCAAACCTACGCAGGTGTACGACTGCCCACCGCACGTTCACCATGCACCACTCGACCGAGTGAATCCGCCAGCGCGTGGGGTCCCTCGCAAGAATCTGCTGAAATCCCGTCGGCCTCCTCCGCTACGCAGGGATGCGCACATAGCGGAGGAGGCCGTTTCGCATGCGTCAGCGGCGGGAGTGGCCGAAGAGCAGCCGGTAGGCGATCAGCAGGACCAGGGAGCCGCCGATGGCGGCGCCCCAGGTGGCGGGGTCGAAGAACTGGTCGTCGATGGGGCGGTCGAGGAACTTGGCGGAGAGCCAGCCGCCGAGGAAGGAGCCGACGACGCCGATGACGGTCGTGCCGATCAGACCGCCCGGGTCACGGCCGGGGAGAAGGAACTTGGCGATGGCTCCGGCGAGAAGCCCGAGGACGATCCAGCTCACGATGCTCATGGTGCGGTTCTGGCCTTTCGATGTGCGGGGTGCAGGGCTGGGCTGCCCGTTGGGCTTCTTTACCGGGCCGTTGGGGGCAAACCTCGCGTCGGCGACGTGCGGGGCACCGCGCCCGCACCGGGCCGGTCAGGGGGCGTCCGACGCCGACTCCCCCACCAGCTCCTCCAGCACGTCCGTCATGGTCACGAAGCCGAGCACCGAGCCGTCGTCGCCGGTCACCGCCGCCAGGTGGGTACCGGCGCCGCGCATCGCCGTCAGCGTGTCGTCCAGCGGGGTGTCGGCCGGCACGCGGGTGACGGTGTGCAGTGCGCTGCGGGGGAAGGGCCGGTCGCGGTCGGTCACGCCGAGGGTGTCCTTGATGTGGAGGTACCCCAGGACCGTGCTGCCGGGGCCGGTGACCGGCAGCCGGGAGAAGCCGGAGGCGGCCGCGGTGCGCTCCAGCGCGCCGGGGGTGACCCGGTGGTCGACGGTGACCATCTCGCCGAACGGGACCAGGATGTCGCCCGCCCGCCGGGTGCCCAGCTCCAGGGCGTCGCGCAGCCGCTCGCTGCCGGAGGCGTCGAGGAGGCCCGCGTCGCTGGAGTCCCGTACCAGCCGGATGAGTTCGGCGTCGGTGTAGACCGATTCGACCTCGTCCTTGGGCTCGACCTTCAGCAGCCGCAGCAGCCCGTTGGCGAAGGCGTTGATGCCGAAGACGACGGGGCGCAGGGCGCGGGTGAGGGCCACCAGGGGCGGGCCGAGCAGGAGCGCGGTGCGCTCCGGAGCGGCGAGCGCGATGTTCTTGGGGACCATCTCGCCGATGAGCATGTGCAGATAGGTGGCCGCCGTCAGGGCGAGGACGAAGGCGATCGGATGCACCAGGGCCTCGGGGACGTGGGCCGCCGCGAACACCGGCTCCAGCAGATGGGCGATGGCCGGTTCGGCGACCGCGCCGAGGACCAGCGAGGAGATGGTGATGCCCAGCTGGGCGGTGGCCAGCAGGGCGGACAGGTGCTCCAGTGCCCACAGCACGGTGCGGGCGCGCTTCCCGCCCTCCTGGGCGCGGGGTTCGATCTGGCTGCGGCGCACGGAGATCAGGGCGAACTCGGCGCCGACGAAGAAGGCGTTGGTGAGCAGGGTGAGGGCGCCGATGGCCAGTTGCAGCAGGGTCATCGGGCGTCCTCCCTCGTGTCGGCGGACGCCGCCGCGTCGGCGGAGGCCGGGGCGGTGATCCGTATGCGGTCGGCTCGGTGGTGGTCCACCTCGAGCACGGTGAGCTGCCAGCCGTCGGTCTCGATGCCGTCTCCCGCCCGGGGGATGCGCTCCAGGGCGGTGGCCATCAGGCCCGCGACGGTTTCGTAGGGGCCCTCGGGCACGGTGAGGGCGATGGCGGACAGCTCGTCCAGCCGTACGGCGCCGTCCGCCTCCCAGACGCCGGGCCCGGCGGGCACCAGGGCGGGGGTCTCGTCGGGGTCGTGTTCGTCGCGTACGTCGCCGACGACCTCCTCGACGATGTCCTCCAGGGTGGCGACACCGGCGGTGCCGCCGTACTCGTCGATGACGACGGCCATGGTGTGCGCGCCGCGCAGCCGGTCCAGCAGCCGGTCCACCGGGAGGCTGTCGGGGACCAGCAGCGGGGCGGTGGCCAGCTCGGTGACCGGGGTGGTGGCCCGGCGGGCGGCGTCCAGCGCGAGGACGTCGCGGATGTGCACGGTGCCGACCACCTCGTCCAGGGTGTCGCGGTAGACGGGGAACCGGGACAGGCCGGTGGCCAGGGTGAGGTTGGCGGCGTCGGCGGCCGTCGCGTGCGCCTCCAGAGTCCGGACGTCCACCCGCGGGGTCATCACGTTCTCCGCGGTCAGCTCGCTCAGGTGGAGCGTACGGACGAACAGCTCGGCCGAATCGGGCTCCAGCGCGCCCTCGGCGGCCGAATGGCGGGCCAGCGCGACCAGTTCGTCCGGGGTACGGGCCGAGGCCAGCTCCTCGGCGGGCTCCAGGCCGGCGCGGCGCACCAGGCGGTTCGCGGTGTTGTTGAGGTGGTGGATCAGCGGCGCGAAGGCGGCGGTGAAGCCGCGCTGCGGGCCCGCGACCACCTTGGCCACGGCCAGCGGCCGGGAGATCGCCCAGTTCTTGGGAACCAGCTCGCCGATCACCATCAGGACGACGGTCGACATCGCCACGCCCAGCACCGAGGCCACGGACGGGGCGGCGGAGCCCAGCCCCGCGGCGCGCAGCGGGCCCTGCAGCAGGACGGCCAGCGAGGGCTCGGCGAGCATGCCGATCACCAGCGAGGTCACGGTGATGCCCAGCTGGGCGCCGGACAGCTGGAACGTCAGTCTCCGGGCGGCCTTGAGCGCGCTTCCGGCGCCCCGCTCGCCCTGCGCGGCGGCGCGCTCCAGCTCACCGCGCTCGACCGTGGTCAGTGAGAACTCCGCGGCGACGAAGACCGCACAGGCCAGGGTCAGTGCCAGGGCCAGCAGAACCAGCAGCGCTTCGGTCAGCATGCCGGGCCCCTTCCCGCGCGCTCGACGGACAACTCTTGGGCGAAATCCGGCGCGTGCGCGTCGGGATGGGGGAGGGGGGTACTTGGAGGCTCGTCCATCGCGGCGACCGCGACTCCTTCATGACTCGAGGGACTGTCGGTAAAGAAACGGCAAAGCGCGATCGAAGGTTCCCGACCGGTCGCCCGTCGCCTCTCCCTGGCAAGAGCCTCGGGGAAGTGCGGGCGACACCCGGCCACATGGCCGAATTGATCCACCCATGACATGGGCGTGGGAGTTGCTTTACCCGGCCGGAGCGTTCGGTCCGGCGAGAACAGTGAACGGCGCACAGAGAAGGAGTGAACGCCGCGATGGTGTTCAAACGACTGCCTGGTCGATTCGGTGCCGACGGGCCCACAGCGACCCCTGTACCGGCCGCCGGCCCGGTGCGCCCCGCCGGGCCGCCGCGGGGCGAGGCGCGAGAGACCCGGCTCACACCGGTGCCGACGTGCGCACCGGCGGCCCGGAAGATCGAGGCGAACTTATCGGCCAACCCGGACGGCCTGAATGGCGTCTTGAAGAACGAGAGGCATGGCGGGCTGTTCACGGAGGGGCGCACTCCCTCCGCGAAAGCGGAGGTGGAGGCATGGATCTGGCAGGTGACCGGCCCTCGCGCCGGGGCCGTCGCACCGTCGGCCGCGACCCGGAACCGGGTCGGAGGTAATGGAATTGCGCGGGTGGTGTGACGTACTTCATGCTGTCACAGATCTGACATAACAGCGCGTAGCGAGACTCCTACCTATTTAGTACGTACTGTTGTGTGTTGGTGAAGCTCATCTCGAATCAAGCGAATCCCGTGGAGCATTAGAGGTCAGTCATGCAGCCCTTCGCCCTGAACCATGCGGTCCCGGCCGATCAATCACCGGCTGTCATTCCGTACTCGTACAACGCGGCCCTGCAGTTGAATGTGCTGCCCGATGGACGCCCCGCCATCTCCGACCGGGGGGTGCTTCTGGAATGCGGCACGACGACCTCCACCGCGGGCTCCAAGACGCACTTCGACGACTGACCGACCCCACCCACCTCCCACGTCGATGACGGTACTCATCCTGACCAGCCAGGAGGATGTGACAGCGGACCTGGTGGTGGCCGAATTACGGGAGCGGAATGTCCCTCTGATCCGCTTCGACCCCGCCGACCTTCCCGGAACGGCGGGGATCTCGACCGAATTCGAACGCGGCGACTTCACCGGCTATCTGTCGACCGACGGTCGCCTGGTCAGTGTGCACAGCCTGCGGTCCATCTGGGTGCGCCGCCCGGGACAACCGGCGGCGCACGCCCCCGAGCCTTCCGAGTGGCTGAGCGCCGAGTGCGGCCAGGCCCTGTACGGAATGCTGTATTCCACCGAGGCGCGCTGGATGAACCATCCCAGTGCCGCCCTGTTGGCGCGCTCCAAACCGTGGCAGTTGCGCACCGCGCACCGCAGCGGATTCGCCGTTCCCCCGACGCTCATCACCACCTATCCGCGCGCCGCCAAGGAGTTCGCCGGGCAGTTCCAGGACATCGTGGTGAAGACCGTCTCGGGGCCCCCGCCGGTCAATCCCCCAATGGCGCTGCCCACCACCCGCATCGCCCCCGACACGGATTTCTCGGGCGTCGCGGCAGGTGCCACACTCCTTCAGCGCTACATTCCCAAAACGGCCGATATCCGGCTCACCTGCGTCGGCGGCCGTATGTTCGCCGCCCGGAAGACCACCGCTTCCGGACAGGTCGATGGGAGGTATGGTTTCTATGGCCATTTATGGGACGCGGTGGACGTTCCCCGCCGGATCGGCCAGGCCGTACGGGAATACATGACCCTCGCCGGTCTCGCCTACGGAGCTTTCGACTTCGCCGAGGACGAGGACGGCACCTGGTGGTTTCTGGAGTGCAATCAGGGCGGCCAGTTCGGGTTCATCGAGCTGGAGACCGGCCAGCCGATCGCCGCCGCCATCGCCACCTGGCTCGCCGCACCCCGCCCCGCGTGAGCGGGGGCCGCCCCTCACGTTCAGGCGGCGCCCGTCAGCACCGCGACGCCGTTCACCCGGTCGTGCGCGAGGTCGTCCAGGGCGGTGTCGGCGTGGGCGAAGGGGTAGGGGGTGACCGTGGCGCGGATGTGGTGGGCGGCGGCCGCGGTGAGGAACTCGCGGCCGTCCTCACGGGTGTTGGCGGTGACGCTGCGCAGGGTGCGTTCGTGGAACAGATGGCGCTCGTACACCAGGGCGGGGATGTCGGAGAGGTGGATTCCGGCGACGCTCAGCGTGCCGCCCGCGTCCAGCGCCTCCAGGGCCACCGGCACCAGCTCGCCCGCCGGGGCGAACAGGATCGCGGCGTCGAGCGGTTCGGGCGGCCGTTCGTCGGCGCCCCGGGCGGAGGCGGCGCCGAGTTCGAGGGCGAGGGCCCGGGCGTCGGCCGAGCGGGTCAGCACATGGACGACGGCGCCGCGCGCGATGGCGACCTGGGCGGTGAGGTGCGCGGAGCCGCCGAAGCCGTAGATGCCGAGCCGTCCGCCCGCGGGGAGGTCGGCGCGGCGCAGCGCGCGGTAGCCGATGATGCCCGCGCACAGCAGCGGGGCCAGCTCCTCGTCGGCGTACCCGGCGGGCAGCTCATAGGCGTACGCGGCCGGTACGGTGACGTACGGAGCGTAGCCGCCGTCCGCGTCCCAGCCGGTGTAGACGGACGAGGGGCACAGGTTTTCGTGGCCGCGCACGCAGAAGCGGCAGCGGCCGCAGGTGCGGCGCAGCCACGGGACGCCCACCCGGGTGCCGAGCGCGGGCCCGGCGGCCCGCTCGCCCGCCGCGATCACCTCGCCGACGGCCTCGTGCCCGGGCACGACGGGGGTGCGGTGCGGCGGCAGGTCGCCGTCGCGGACGTGGAGATCGGTACGGCACACCCCGCAGGCCCGGACCCGGACCAGCAGCTCGTCGGCCGCCGGGCGCGGAATCGGCAGCTCCACCTGGTCGATCCGGCCCGGCGTGGGAACCACCCAGGCCCGCATGGTGCCCGAAGTGTCAGCATTCGCACCCGTCACACGCCCAACGTAACGCCGTGACGGGACCGCCCGCAGTCGGGGGCCCGGTCAGGACCCGGCGGGGGCGTCCATCGCGGTGGCGAGGCTCTTCGGACGCATGTCGGTCCAGTGCTCCTCGACGTAGTCGAGGCACGCCTGGCGGTCGTCCTCGCCGTGCGCGACGGTCCAGCCCTCGGGCACCTCCGCGAAGGAGGGCCACAGGGAGTGCTGCCCTTCGTCGTTGACGAGCACCACGAAACGGCCGTCGGGGTTGTCGAACGGGTTACTCATGAGCTGTCTCCTCGGTGTCTCAACTCGTTCTCCAGCACGCCTCACGATCTTTTCCGGGCCTGACGGTACCGGCCGGGGCCGGGCAGCGTGAAGCGGTGCCCGCACCACTAGCCTGAGCCCTATGGCGGAGGGCACAAGGCGGTCGCGGTACGGCGCGTGGCACGGGCAGGGGCCGGTGGTGGGCGTGGTCGCGGTCGGCGGCGGTATCGGCGCGACCGCCCGGTACGGGGCGTCCCTGCTGTGGCCGACCCCCGCGGGCGCCTTCCCCTGGACGACGCTGCTGGTGAACGTGGTGGGCTGCGCGCTCATCGGCGTCCTCCTGGTGCTGATCGCCGAGGTGTGGACGGCCCACCGGCTGATGCGGCCCTTCCTCGGCACCGGGGTGCTGGGCGGGTTCACCACCTTCTCGACGTACGCCGTGGATTTCAGGCGGCTCGTCCTGGAAGGCCACGCCGCGAGCGGGGCCGTCTATCTGGTGGTGACGCTGCTGGCGGCGATGGCCGCGGTAGGGGGCGCGGTGGCGGGCACCCGTCGGGTCGTCGGGGTCGCGGGGGCGTACAACGGGAGCACGGGATGAACGCGAACGGGCTGAGGCTGACCGTCTTCGTAGGCGAGAACGACACCTGGCACCACAAACCGGTCTTCGCCGAAATCGTGCACCGTGCCCACCGGGCGGGGCTGGCGGGCGCGAGCGTGTTCCGCGGGGTGGAGGGCTTCGGCGCCTCGTCCCTGGTCCACACCTCCCGGCTGCTGTCGCTCGGCGAGGATCTGCCCGTCTGCGTGGTGATCATTGATACGGAGGAGCGGGTGAGGGCCTTCCTGCCCGAACTGGAGGAGATCACCGGCGACGGCCCGGTGATCCTGGACCCGGTCGAGATCGTCCGCTTCCCGGGGCGCCACCGGTGAACTGGCTCCTGGTGATCGCCGGCGGGATGGTCGGCGCCCCGCTGCGGTATCTGACCGACCGGATGGTGCAGGCCCGGCACGACTCGGTGTTCCCGTGGGGGACGTTCGTGGTGAACGTGGTGGGGTGCGCGATGCTGGGCGCGCTGACCGGGGCGGTGGCGGCCGGGGCCGCGTCGTCGCGGGTGCAGCTGCTGCTGGGGACGGGACTGTGCGGTGCGCTCACCACGTACTCGACGTTCTCGTACGAGACGCTGAAGCTGGCGGAGGACGGGGCGCGCGGTTTCGCCGTCGCCAACGTGGTGGGGAGCGTGGTGGCGGGGGTGGCGGCCGCCTTCGCGGGCGGCGCGGCGGCCACGGCGCTCTGGGCCTGACCCCACCGCACACGTCAGGGCAGCAGGCGGGTGCCGGGCGGCAGGCCCGGCAGGTCGTCGGCGTCGGCCGAGCGCAGATACTCCAGCAGCACCCGGCGCAGCTCGCGCGCGGCCCTCGGCGGGGCGACGTCCTTGCGGTGCGCGACGGCGATGGTGCGCCGCATCGCGTGGCCCGCGAAGGGCGTGACCCGCAGTCCCGAGCGCGCCGCCACCATGCCGGGGAGGACGGCGATGCCGAGGCCCGCCCGTACGAAGCCGAGCACCGCGTCCATCTCGCCGCCCTCGACCGTGAACGAAGGCTCGAAGCCCGCCGCCCGGCAGGCCGCGGTGGTGAATTCCCGCAGGTCGTAGCCGCGGCGGAACATCACCATCGGCCGGTCGCGCAGATCCTCGACCCGGATCCGGCGGGCTTTCGTGGGCGGCGGGGACGCGGGCGAGGAGGCGACCACCAGCTCCTCGCGCAGCAGCTCGGTGGCGGCGAGCGCGGGGGCCTGACCGGGCAGCGGGGTGATGATCAGGGCGAGGTCCAGCTCACCGGCGGCCAGGGTGCGGACCAGGTCCTGGGAGCCGCCCTCGTCGATGATCAGCTCGATGCCCGGGAACTCGCCGTGGAAGCGGCGCAGCACATCCGGAACGAGGCTGGCGCACAGGCTGGGCGGGGCGCCGAGCCGCACCCGGCCGCGCCGCAGCTGGGCGACCTCCTGCACCTCACGGCGCGCGGTGTCGGTGTCGGCGAGGATCTGGCGGGCCAGCGGAAGCAGCGCCTCCCCCGCGTCGGTGAGGGCGATGTGGCCGCGCGCGCGGTGGAACAGCTCGGCGCCCAGCTCTCGCTCCAGCGCCCTGATCTGCTGGGACAGCGAGGGCTGGGCGACGTGGAGCCGCTGCGCGGCGCGGGTGAAGTGGCGGGTGTCCGCGACGGCGGCGAAATACCGGAGCTGTTGCAGCTGCACGCAGCGATAATAGGCACCGTCTATGGAATCCAGCCACAGCATGTCTTGGACTAATCACCCGGCCGCTGCCTAGCGTCAAGGACATGGCACTGGCGACACGGACGGACACGGGCCACGACCGGCGGCCCGGCCAGAAGCGGAAGCCGCCGCGGAAGCCGTCCTTCATCGGCTCCGTATGGCGGTCGACCATCGGTAAGAAGGCCGTGATGGCCGTCACCGGGCTGATCATGCTGGCCTATCTGGTGGCCCACATGCTCGCCAACCTGAAGATCTTCTTCGGGCCCGGCGACCTCAACGGCTACGCGCACTGGCTGCGCACCCTCGGCCAGCCCTTCCTCCCGTACGAGGGGTTCCTGTGGCTGGCCCGGATCGGGCTGCTGGCCTCCGTCGTGCTGCACGGCGTGGCCGCGTACCAGCTCAGCCGCCGGGATCTGGCGGCCCGGCCGCGCGGTTACGCGCATCAGCGGCGGCGGGCGAGCTACGCGACCCGCACGATGCGCTGGGGCGGGGTGATCCTCGGGCTGTTCATCGTCTGGCACATCCTGGACCTGACGACGCTCACGGTGAACGAGCGCGCCGAGCCCGGCCATCCGTACGAGAACGTCGTGGCGACCTTCTCCACCTGGTACGGCAACACCGTCTACATCGTGGCGATGCTCGCCCTCGGCCTGCACATCCGGCACGGCTTCTGGAGCGCCGCCCAGACCCTCGGGGCGGGCCGGCCGCGCCGCGACCGGGCCCTCAAACTGGCAGCGAATGCCCTGGCCGCCATCCTGACCTGCGGCTTCATCGCCGTACCCGTCGGCGTGATGACTGGAGTGGTGAGCTGAGATGAACGCGTACACGGACTATGCGACCGGTGAGCCGATCGCCGACACCAAGGCCCCGGACGGACCCGTGGAGCAGCGCTGGGACCGCCGCCGCTTCGAGGCGAAGCTGGTCAACCCGGCCAACCGCCGCAAGTACACGGTCATCGTGGTCGGTACGGGGCTGGCGGGTGGGGCGGCCGGGGCGACGCTGGCCGAGCAGGGCTACCACGTGGTGCAGTTCTGCTACCAGGACTCGCCGCGCCGGGCGCACTCCATCGCCGCCCAGGGCGGGATCAACGCCGCCAAGAACTACCGCAACGACGGCGACTCCGTCCGCCGCCTCTTCTACGACACCGTCAAGGGCGGCGACTTCCGCGCCCGCGAATCGAACGTCCACCGGCTCGCCCAGGTGTCGGTGGAGATCATCGACCAGTGCGTGGCGCAGGGCGTGCCGTTCGCCCGTGAGTACGGCGGTCTGCTGGACACCCGCTCGTTCGGCGGCGTCCAGGTCTCCCGTACCTTCTACGCCCGCGGCCAGACCGGTCAGCAGCTGCTGCTCGGCGCGTATCAGGCGCTCAGCCGTCAGATCGCCGCCGGGAACGTGGAGATGCACGCGCGCACCGAGATGCTCGACCTGATCGTGGTCGGCGGGCGGGCCCGCGGCATCGTGGCCCGCGATCTGCTCACCGGCCGGATCTCCACCCACTTCGCGGACGCCGTGGTGCTGGCCTCCGGCGGCTACGGCAATGTCTTCTACCTCTCCACCAACGCCAAGAACTCCAACGCCACCGCGATCTGGCGGGCCCACCGGCGCGGCGCGTACTTCGCCAACCCCTGCTTCACCCAGATCCACCCCACGTGCATCCCGCGCTCCGGCGACCATCAGTCCAAGCTGACGCTGATGAGCGAGTCGCTGCGCAACGACGGCCGCATCTGGGTGCCGAAGGCGAAGGGCGACACGCGCCCGCCCGCCGAGATCCCCGAGGACGAGCGCGACTACTACCTGGAGCGCGTCTACCCGGCGTTCGGCAATCTGGTGCCGCGCGACATCGCCTCCCGGGCCGCGAAGAACGTATGCGACGAGGGGCGCGGGGTGGGCCCCGGCGGGCAGGGCGTCTACCTGGACTTCGCGGACGCCATCGGCCGGATGGGCCGGGCCGCGGTCGAGGAGAAGTACGGCAACCTCTTCGAGATGTACCAGCTGATCACGGCGGAGAACCCGTACGAGGTGCCGATGCGCATCTACCCCGCCATCCACTACACGATGGGCGGACTGTGGGTCGACTACGACCTGCAGACCACGGTGCCCGGGCTGTTCGCGATCGGCGAGGCCAACTTCTCCGACCACGGCGCCAACCGGCTCGGCGCCTCCGCCCTGATGCAGGGCCTGGCCGACGGCTACTTCGTCCTCCCGGCCACCATCAACGACTATCTCGCCCGCCATCCGCACGACGAGGTCGACCCGGCCCATCCGGCCGTGAACGAGGCCGTGGTGTCGGTGACCGACCGGCTGCGGCGGCTGCTGGAGAACGACGGCGATCGCACCCCCGACTCGTTCCACCGGGAGCTGGGCGAGCTGCTGTGGGACGAGTGCGGCATGGCCCGCACCGAGACCGGGCTGCGCAAGGCGCTGGACCGCATCCCGGCGCTGCGCGAGGAGTTCTGGCGGCGGATCAAGGTGCCGGGCAGTGGCGAGCAGCTGAACCAGTCGCTGGAGAAGGCGAACCGGATCGTCGACTATCTGGAACTGGCCGAGCTGATGTGCCTGGACGCGCTGCACCGCACCGAGTCCTGCGGCGGCCACTTCCGCGAGGAGAGCCAGACCCCGGACGGCGAGGCGGCCCGCGACGACGAGGCGTTCTCGTACGTGGCGGCCTGGCAGTTCCGTGGCACGGGCAACGCTCCCGTGCTGCACCGCGAGGACCTGGTCTTCGCCAACGTCCACCCCACCCAGCGGAGTTACGCATGAGGCTCACCCTGCGGATCTGGCGCCAGCGCGGCCCCGAGCAGCCGGGCGCCATGACCGCCTACGAGATCGAGGGCATCTCGCCCGAGATGTCCTTCCTGGAAATGCTCGACACGCTCAACGAGCGGCTGACCCTGCGCGGGGAGGAGCCCGTCGCGTTCGACCACGACTGCCGCGAGGGCATCTGCGGGGCGTGCGGCATGGTGATCAACGGGCAGGCGCACGGCCCGGAGCGCACCACCACCTGTCAGCTGCACATGCGGCACTTCCACGACGGCGACACCATCGACGTGGAGCCGTGGCGCGCCGCAGCCTTCCCGGTCGTCAAGGATCTGGTGGTGGACCGGTCGGCGTTCGACCGGATCATCGGATCGGGTGGTTTCATCTCCGCCCCGACCGGGAGCGCCCCGGACGCGCATGCCACGCCCGTGCCGAAGCCGGTCGCGGACACCGCGTTCGAACACGCGGAGTGCATCGGGTGCGGGGCGTGCGTGGCGGCCTGCCCCAACGGTTCGGCGATGCTGTTCACCTCGGCGAAGGTGACGCATCTGAACGTGCTGCCGCAGGGGCAGCCCGAGCGCGAGTCCCGGGTGCTGGACATGGTCGGCACGATGGACGAGGAGGGCTTCGGCGGCTGCACCAACACCGGTGAGTGCGCGGTGGCCTGCCCGAAGGGCATCCCGCTCCAGTCGATCTCGACCATGAACCGGGAGTTCCTGCGAGCGAGCCTCAAGAACGGCGGCCACGGGGCTCGTTGAGAAGCCGGGTCTCACAGGGAGAAGGGACACGCGCCCGGCAGCGGCCTCCGGCGGGGCCGTTGCCGGGCGACACGTGTGTCACGGGTGGGTGGCCAGGGCCTTCGTCCCCGGGGCGCAGGCATCGAGCAGCGCGGCCCGCTCCTCCTCGGGCAGCTTCAGCGCGTTGCCGCGCCGGCCGCTGTCGAGCAGTGCGGTCGCCGCGTCCAGCCAGGCCGGGAGCGGTTCCACACCGATGAATTCGGCGAGCCGGATCAGTTCCTTCTCCGGCTCGTCCAGCAGGGTCTCGAAGGACATCGCGGTGCGCTGGGAGGCCGGGACCTCTTCCAGCTTCGCCAGACCGTCGATGATCGTCTCGGACCACAGGGTGCCGAACGCGGCGAGCGGGATGTGGCGTTCGGTCACCAGGGCGGGGTCGTACCGCTCGGTCAGCAGCGGGGCGAGGTCGGGCGGGAGCTGGGCCGCGTGCGCCGGGGTCAGCAGGTGCGGGGAGTCCAGGCCGCAGCGGTCCGCCATCTCCCTCAGCAGCGGAATCATGCGGAAGCTGTAGTGGCGGCTCATGGAGACGGCGCAGTCCGGGCCCTCGCGGTAGAGGTGGAGGTAGCGCGCATCGGGGAAGCACCGGCGCATCTCCGGCACCCGGCCGATGGACAGGCCGGTCCGCTCCACGACGGCGCCGGGGTTGCCGAACCGGGCGGCGAGGGTGGCGAACAGGGCCCGCCAGTGGTCCGCCGGGGCGCGGGTGGGCCAGGCCGTGACCAAGGGCTCCAGCTCGTCCAGGAGGGCGTCGGGGTCATCGGTCAGATGCGGCAGGACCATGACGCTGATGGCGGGGATGCCGGTGGTCTCGGCGTCGTACCGCCGCCTGGACAGTCTGGGGTAGAGGAACTCGGGTGTCGTCGCCCCATTCTTGATCATGCTGTTGGTCACCGGATTGGGACGACGGAGATACCCCCAGAACTCCGGTCCGCTCAGGGGAGCCTCGCTCAGCAGTTCGGGGTTGGGAATGCTGGCGAACAATTCACTGATACTCAGCACGTCCGGGTGAAGATTGACGACCTGAGACATGGCCGTCGAGCCACATCGGCCGGTCCCGACGATGAACGTCAAGTTCTGGTTGACCACGCGTACTTTCCTCCCGTTCGGTCGAACTCCATTGGACACCATCGGCGCGGTCGGACCCTGCGCGGTGTCCACTTAGTTGAAACACGCACAACGGGACACCGTGGGGCGTGAGTCGAGCACGAACTCCCCCGCACCTTCGCGCAACCTTCACATCCTCGAACAACGTTACCCCAGGTCACCCCGCCTCTACCTGCGAGGGGGCGCAAACCTAGATGTACGCCCCAGCTTCACAACCCCGGGCGACAGGAACGACCGTAATCGAACGTAATCACGCGGGGCACCTCCGTCATCTTTTCGTACCAACAGCACTGCTACAGTTCCCATCCGGCAGCCCATCGGCGGGGGGTTGGGGATTGACCCGCGAGCCGTCCGGGCGGACGACCACAGCGACGCGACGACGCGGCGCGTCCACACCGCCGCAGCGGGTGCGATAAGGGAAAGGAACGGGGGCGCACCCAGCGGCAAGACATTTCCACATCGGGGGATAAAGCAATGCACGCCGTGCACCGCACGGCGCGTTGCTTTCACCACCCCTGTGCAGAAGTTGAATTCGGGGAAGGTGTTTCTTAAGTGTTGGTGGAGCGCGACCAGGAGACAGACCGGCTCATGCGGCTCCTGTTCGGCGGCGCCCGCGAAGGAAGCCGGCTCGCTGTCATCAGCGGTGCGGTGGCCTCCGGAAAGACCGCACTTCTGCACCAGGTGACGGACACGGCGGGAGCGCGTGGCGTCCGGGTGCTGAACGCGGTGGCCTCCGCCTTCGAGCAGGAATTCCCGTACGCCGTCATCGAGCAGCTCTACCAGGGCATGCCCGCCCGCCATCAGGACGACCGCCCCCGGCCGGGCCTCGGCACGCCGCACAGCCCGCACGGCCCCCACCAGGCCGACCTGCCGCTGCTCCAGGCCTTCCACCGGGACCTGGACGAACTGACCGCCGACGCACCGCTGCTGATCGCCATCGACGACGTCCAGTACGCCGATCTGCCGTCCCTGCGCGCCCTCGCCTACGGCATCCGCCGCTGCCGCTCCGAGGCGCTGTCCGTCGTGATGACCCGCGGATCGCTGACCGGGGCCGCCACCCCGGCCCTGGACGAACTGCTGCACCGGCCGAACGTGGGCCACGTACGGCTCGCCCCGCTCACCGTCGCGGGCGTCACCACCCTGCTGACCGAGGAACTGGGCCCCGCGGAGGCCGGGCGGCACGCCGCCGCGTTCCACGAACTGACCGGCGGCAACCTCCTGCTGCTGCGCGGCCTGCTGGACGACCGGTTCTCCCGGCTCACCTGCGACCCTTTCGACACCACGCCCGGCACCGGCACCCCGGCACCCGGCGAGCTGTTCCGGCAGGCGGCGCTGTCCTGCGTCTACCGCGGCGGGCCGGTCCACCACCGGGTCGCGCAGGGCACGGCCCTGCTGGGCGACGCCTCGTCCGTCCCCCTGCTGAGCAAGCTCGTCGCGGTCGAGGAGCGCCAGGTTCGGCAGGCCCTCGCGGCGCTCACCGAGGTCGGCATCCTGTACGACGCGCACTTCAGGAGCGACGAGGTGCGCACCGTCCTGCTGGACGACCTGCCCGCGGACGAACTCGGCACCCTGCACCACCGGGCCGCGCGGCTGCTGCACGAGGAGGGCGCCGACCCCATCGACGTGGCCGGTCATCTGCTCCACCACGAACCGGCCGAGCCGGTCGAGGAGTGGATCCCCGCGACGCTGCGCGACGCCGCCCGGCACGCCGTCGCCGCCGACCGCATGGAACTGGCCGTCAACTGCCTGCAGATGGCCCACCGATGTACCACCGACGAGCAGGAGACGCTGATCCTCCAGGTCACGATGGTGGAAGCCATGTGGCCGTTCAACCCGCTCTCCCAGCTGCGCCGCCTCCAGTCGCTGGCCGGGCCCGCGAGCAGCGGGCAGCTGCCGCCGGAGTACGCCATCCCGGTCCTCCTCCGGCTGCTGATGCTCGGCCGGACGGCCGAGGCCGCCGCCGCGCTCGGCCGGATCGGCCGGGACGCGCGCCCCGGCTCGGAACTCGACACCACGCTGCGCACCATCGATCTCGCGCTGGCCACCACCTTCCCCGGCTCCCCCGAGCTGCGGACCTTCGTGGAGCGGGCCGAGCCTGACGGCCCCCGGGCCGGCGAGCAGACCCCCGAGTCGCCCCGGCTCACCGCGAGCAAGGCGCTGCGGACGGTGCTGTGCCACGGCGCCTGCGACCGCGCCGTACAGGCCGTGGAGCGGGTGCTGGAGACCACCCGGCTCGGCGACACGACCATGCCGACGGTGCACGCCGCGCTGCAGGTCCTCATCTACGCGGACCGGCTCGCCGCCGCCACCACCTGGTGCGACCAGTTGATCGAGCAGTGCGAGCGGCGCGGCGCCAAGGGAATGCTGGCCGGCTTCCACGCCCTGCGGGCCCAGATCGCGCTACGGGCCGGCCGGCTGCCGGACGCGACGCGCTACGCGGAGCGGGCGCTGGAGGAGCTTCCCGCCCGCGGCTGGGGGGTCGCCGTCGGCCTGCCGCTCGCGGTGCTGGTCGACGCGCACACCGCGATGGGCCACCATGACACCGCAGCCGAGATCCTGGCGCGGCCGGTGCCGGAGGAGATGTTCCAGAGCCGGTACGGACTCCACTACCTGTACGCGCGCGCCTGCCACCAGCTGGCCACCGGGCGCCAGCACGCCGCCCTCACCGGCTTCCGGGCCTGCGGCGAGAAGATGGCCGCCTGGGGCCTGGACTCGTCCGCCATGCTGCCCTGGCGGCTCGGCGCCGCCGAGACCTGGCTGACCCTCGGCAGCCAGGACCGGGCCGCGCGGCTGGCCAAGGAGCAGCTGGAGCTGACCGGCGACACGCCCTCCCGCGCCCGCGGCGCCGCGCTGCGCCTGCTGGCCGCCACCCGGCCGGTGGGCGAGCGGCCCGCCCTGCTCCAGCAGGCCGTCTCGGTGCTCCAGGAGACCGGCGGCTGGTACGAGATGGCGCGGGCGCTGGCCGATCTCGCGGAGACCCACAAGCACCTCGGCGAACTGGACACCAGCCGGCTGATGACCCGGCGCGCGCTGCGGCTCGCCGACGGGTGCGGCGCCGAGGAGCTGTCGCGTTCACTGCAGCGCACCCCCGGCCGCTCGGCCCTGTCGGAGGCGGCCCGCACCGGCGAGGACACCACCACGTTCTCCGAACTCTCCGACGCCGAGAGCCGGGTGGCCGCCCTCGCGGCCTCGGGCTACACCAACCGGGAGATCGCCGCCAAGCTCTACATCACGATCTCCACGGTGGAGCAGCACCTCACCCGGGTCTACAGGAAGATCAACATCAGTCAGCGGCGCGATCTGCCCGCGAGCCTCGATTTCGACGTCGCCCATACCGCCTGATTCTCCAGCGATGCCCGATATTCCAGCGATACCTGATATCCCCGCGATTCCGCACGGCCCCAAGAGGTTGTTTCCATGACGTCTGCGCCCGCGTCTCCCCTGACGATGCTGGTACCGGACTTTCCCTTTTCGTACGACAGCTGGCTGACCCATCCAGCCGGTCTGGGCGCGGTGCCGAGCGAACGGCACGGCACCGAAGTCGCGGTCATCGGCGGTGGAATGTCCGGGATGACGGCGGCGTATGAACTTCTGCGCCTGGGACTGCGTCCGGTCGTCTACGAAGCGGAGCAATTGGGCGGCCGGATGCGTTCCACGCCCTTTCCCGGGAATCCGGATCATGTGGCGGAAATGGGCGCCATGCGCTTCCCCGTCTCCGCGACCGCGCTGTTCCACTACATCGGCACGCTCGGACTGGCCACCCGGCCCTTCCCCAACCCCCTGGCGCCGTCCACCCCGAGCACCTTGATCGACCTGAACGGCGGGCGCCGCCGGGCCCGTACCCCCGACGACCTGCCGTCCGTCTACCAGGAGGTCGCCGACGCCTGGGAGAAGGCGCTCCAGGAGCGGGCCGAGCTGTCCACCGTGCGGGACGCCATCCAGCGGCGGGACACCGCCACGCTGAAGGCCGTCTGGGACCGGCTGGTCAGGGAGTTCGACGACCAGTCCTTCTACGGCTTCCTCGCCACCTCCCCCACCTTCCAGTCGTTCCGCCACCGGGAGATCTTCGGCCAGGTCGGCTTCGGCACCGGCGGCTGGGACACCGACTTCCCCAACTCGGTGCTGGAGATCCTGCGCGTCGTGGTCACCGACGCCGACGACCACCAGGTCGGCATCGTCGGCGGCTCCCAGCAGCTGCCGCGCGGCCTGTGGGAGCACGCCCCGGCCGCGCCCGCCCACTGGCCGGCGGGCACCTCGCTGGCGTCGCTGCACGGCGGCCGGCCGCGACCGGCGGTCACCCGGCTGCGGCGGGCCGGGGACGGCGTCCGGGTACGGGACGAGAGCGGCGGGGAGCGCGAGTTCCCCGCGGTGGTCTTCAGCCCGCACGTCTGGACCCTGCTGAACCGGATCGACTGCGACCCGGCGCTGCTTCCCACTCCGCTGTGGACGGCGGTCGAGCGGACCCACTACATGGGCGCCTCCAAGCTGTTCGTCCTGGTCGACCGGCCGTTCTGGCGGGACACCGACCCGGCGACCGGCCAGGACGTGATGAGCATGACGCTCACCGACCGGATGCCGCGCGGGGTCTATCTGTTCGACGACGGGCCCGACCGGCCCGGGGTGATGTGCCTGT
Organism: Streptomyces sp. NPDC007983; assembly: GCF_042958345.1. NCBI lineage: Bacteria > Bacillati > Actinomycetota > Actinomycetes > Kitasatosporales > Streptomycetaceae > Streptomyces > Streptomyces sp. NPDC007983. The sequence continues at coordinate 10,270 of NZ_JBIBJI010000014.1, read as the reverse complement.
CGTACACCTGGAACGACGACTCGCTGAAGGTCGCCACCCTCTCGGCCGAGGACCGGCTGGAGCGGCTGCTGAGCCAGCTGGGCGCGATCTACCCGGACGTCGACATCCGCTCCCACATCGTCGCGGGGCCGCTGGCCGTCACCTGGGAGACCGAGCCGCGCTTCATGGGCGCGTTCAAGTCCAACCTGCCCGGCCACTACCGCTACCAGCGGCGGCTGTTCACCCAGTTCATGCAGGAGGACATGGCGCCGGAGCAGCGCGGCTTCTTCCTGTGCGGGGACGATGTCTCCTGGACGGCCGGATTCGCGGAGGGGGCGGTGACCACGGCGCTCAACGCGGTGTGGGGGGTGCTCAACCACCTGGGCGGCGCCACGCACCCGGCCAACCCGGGCCCGGGCGACCGCTTCCACGACCTGGCGCCCGTAGAGCTGCCGTACGACTAGGGGTTCGCCTGGAACGGCAAGGCGGCCGGTGCTGAGCACCGGCCCCCTTGTCGCGCTTGCCGTGCGTGCCGCTAGCCTCGCGCGATCTCTTCCAGGCGGCGCTTGTCCGGCTTGCCGTTGCGGTTGAGCGGGAAGGCGTCCAGCACCTCGACCCGGTTGGGCTGCTCGTAGACCGGCAGCACCTCGCACAGCCGCTCGCGCCAGTACTTGGCGTCCCGCCGCTCGTCGTCCTCGACGAAGAAGACCAGCTGCACATCGCCGCGGCGGCGCTCGTCGGGGAGCGGCACGATCCGGGTGGAGATCCGGGCGACGGCGGCCTTGCGCTCGACCAGCTCGGGGTAGAGCAGGTAGCCGTAGCGGTGCACCGCGAACTTCCGGCCCAGGACGAAGAGGTTGTCGTCCTCGTCGAGGTAGCCGAGGTCGCCGGTGGCGTGCCAGCCGGTCGGCATGGCGTCGATGGTGCCGTCCTCGGCGAGGTGGCCCTCCAGCGCGTCCGGGGTGTCGACCTCGATCTCACCGGCCTGTCCGGGGGCGGCCGGGACGCCGGACTCGTCGATGACGCGCAGCTTGATGCCGTCCATGGCGCGGCCGCAGGAGACCGGGTTCTCCAGGGTGGCGAAGGCGATGTTGCCCAGCTCGGTGCTGCCGTAGCTGTCCAGCAGCGGCAGTCCGAACTCGGCGACGTAGCCGTCGGAGAGCGCGCCGTCGAGCGGTGCCGCGCCCGAGCAGAACATGCGGACCTGCTCCAGCCGCGCCCGCAGCGAGGGCTTCCGCCCGACCAGGTTGAGCATGGTGCGGTAGCTGGAGGGGGTGGCGTCGAGCACGGTCGCGCCGGTCCGTCCGGCCATCTGCACGGCGCGGTCGAGGCGCTTGTAGGGGGCGATCACCAGGGAGCAGCGGGTGAGCCAGGCGATGAGCACCATGGACAGCCCGTACTGGTGGGCGAAGGGCAGCAGCGGGAGCAGGACGTCGTCCTCCCGGTGCCCCACCTGGGCGGCGTTGCGCTCCAGGTTGGTCAGGAACTTGCGGCCGGACTTGACGGCGCCCTTGGGCTCGCCGGTGGAGCCGGACGTCCACATGATGAGGCCGTCCTGCCGGTCGGCCCAGGCGTCGAAGTTCAGCTCATGCGCGCTGAGCGGGCGTCCGGCGGCCGGGGCGATCAGCTCGTAGAGGTTCACCGCACGGGCGTCGTCGTGGATCGGGGAGTCGTCGTCGACGAAGGCGATCCCGGCGCCGGTGCGCCGGGCTATCCGCCGGGTCTCGTCCGGGTGCTCCTGCTGGTCGATCAGGACGATGGAGGCGCCGAGGTGCATGAGGGCGAACAACACGCTCACGTAGGCGGCGGAGTTGCCCGCCTTGAGGATGACGCGGTCACCCGGGGCGACCCCGTGCTCGCGGATCACATCGGCGACGCGGATGGCGTCCAGCTCGAAGTCGGCAAGGGTCTGCACCGAGTCGAGCGCGTAGATCTTCGCGGTCATCGAACGTACTCTTTCCTTTTCCCTGAGGAGTGCCTGAGGAGTACGGGCAGCCGCGGGCGTGGGGTGCCTAGGCGCCCTTGTCTTCGGCGCCGATCTCCCACTCGGCGTCGACGGGGACTTGCGAGAGCAGCTGGTCGTGCACCAGGTTCACGACCTCTCTGCGGCTCGAATCGAGGTAGCCGCGGGAGCCGGGAAACACCTCGAGGTCGAACCGTCCGCTCGTGCGCCGCCGCCAGGCCCGTACGCCGCGCAGCGGGGTCTTGGGGTCGCCCTCACCGGCGAGGGCGACGATGCGGCAGCCGAGGGCCGGCGGGCCCAGGGCCATGCCCCAGTGCGCGGTCCGGCCGGATACGAACAGGGTCAGCAGCGGCGTCCCGGTCTCCCGCTCCAGGCGCTCGGCCACGCGGTACGCGAGGTCGGCCCCGGCCCGGTGGCCGAAGAAGGCGATCGGGCGGTCCATCCACTCGCCCAGCGCACCGAAGATCCGGTCGACCAGCTCCGGGGAGTCGGTCAGCCGCTCACCGTCCTCACCGTCCTCGCCGTCCTCCGCGCCGCTGTGGAGGGGGTATTGGATCGCTAGGACCTCCACGGTGGGCAGCAGGAGTTCGGACAGGGAGAGGTAGTACGCGGTGGAGTGGGCGGACTCCGGGAAGCAGATCAGCCGGAAACTGCTGGGAGTTTCCGTTTGCAATATCCGAATAAGGCCCACATCATCGGGCTTGACCTGACTCAAGGAGTACATCCCCGCGATTGCACTGAGGGGGCCGGGCACGAGTGCACGGATGGGGCGTGTCGACCATGTTCGATCGAGGCGCTGACTCCGTGAGGTTATGGCGCCGCTGTGGTGGTCACAACCCCTAGCAACCGCTATCCGGTGTACGTGTTATTTGCGGGGTACCACGGCATCCATAGGTGGCGTGGGGCACAACCGGGGACCCCCTTATGCCCCCTGACTTCTCCCCCTACCCCCTAACGTACGGGCGGGCTCCGACCGGGAGTCAAGCAGCCGTGTTAGACATGGCGAAAGCATGTTCTCCATAAGCCAATTAAATCGGTGCGACGACAGCGATGAACACAACACGTCCTATTGATTTCGCCGTCGTTGTCGACGGCTTGGTCAAGCAGTATCCGGGTCGGCCCGCCCCGGCGGTCGACGATCTCAGCTTCACCGTCAACCATGGCGAGGTCTTCGGGTTCCTCGGTCCCAACGGGGCGGGCAAGACCACCACGATCGGGATCCTGACCACCCGGGTCGCTCCCAGCGGCGGACGTGCGTTCGTACAGGGCGTCGATGTGGTGGCGAAGCCCGCGGTGGCACGGCAGTCCTTCGCCGTCGTCCCGCAGCGCAACAACCTCGACCGGTCCCTGACCATCCGTCAGAACCTCACCTTCCACGCCGGTTACCACGGTCTGTCCCGCGGCGAGCGCAACCGGCTGGCGGACGAGAGCCTGGAGTGGGTGGGCCTGGGCGACCATGCGAAGGCCCGGGCGGACCAGGTGTCCGGCGGCCAGGCGCAGCGCGTGATGATCGCGCGGGCCCTGATGCACCGCCCCCGGGTGCTGTTCCTCGACGAACCGGCCACCGGCCTGGACCCGCAGTCGCAGCTGTTCGTGCGCGACCGGGTCGCCGAACTCAAGCTGCGCGGCGTCACCGTGGTCATCACCACGCACGACATGGACGAGGCGGCCAAGCTGTGTGACCGGATCGGGATCGTGGACCACGGCAGGCTGCTCGCCCTGGACACCCCGGAGGCGCTGACGAGCAGGCTCAGCAACACCGCGCTGTCGGTCACGGTGCAGCCGCCGCCCAGCGGGCTCGACGGGGTGCTCGGCACGGTGCGCGGCCTCGGTGTGGTCGAGCGGGTCGAGGTGATCCAGCAGGACGACAAGGACCTGGTCGAGTCCATCCTCGGCGGCGGGGCCGCGGAGGGCAGCGACGGCAGCGCCCGGATGAAGGTCTACAGCGATGCCCCCTCCTCGGTGCTCCTTCCCACCTGCCTCAAGGTCCTGACCGACGCCGGCTGCGAGATCAAGGACCTGAGCGTGAGCCAGGCGAGCCTGGAAGACGTCTTCGTCGAGCTGACAGGGAAAGAGCTGCGATGACCACCTCCACACGACCCACGCCCGACGGAGAGGCGAACTCCGGCGGCAAGGCCGCGGGAGACACGTCCACCGGCCGCCAGGACGGCGAGCACCCGCGCGTCGACCGCCGACCCGGTGCGGGCACGGTGATCGACGGCACGGTGGTCTCCGAGAAGAGCGGGGGCGGCAAGCGCGGCGCCGGGAAGAGCGACATCGGCGACACCCTGACCCTGACCGTCACACCGCCCAAGCCGGGCGCGCAGGGCTCCGGCAAGCGGACCGGGCCCACAGGTCCCAACGGTCCCGCGGCCGCCGCGAAGGCACCGGCTCCGGTCCCCACGCCCGCCGCGGCCCCCGCCCCCGCTCCGGCACCCGCTCCGGCCGGGGCCGTCGCCGTACGGGAGCCCGCTCCCGCCCCGGCCACCGCCGCGTCGGCCACCGTCGCCGTGCCGGAGCAGCACTCCGGGCCCTCCACGGAGATCGTGCCCGCGAGGTCCGCGAAGGGGTCCGGCGGCCGTCACCGGCGGCGCGCCAACCGGTGGCGGACGTTCTTCTTCATCCTGTGGCGGGACGTCTTCGTCACCGGCCGCGAGATCGGTCCGTTCCTGGGCCAGGTCATCGTGGAGCCGTTCTTCATGCTGTTCGTCTTCGGCAAGGTGCTCGGCGAGATCGGCTTCACCCAGCCCGGGTTCCAGCAGGTGCTGCTGCCCGGTGTGGTGGCGCTGAACAGCTTCCTGGTGGCCCTCCAGAACACCGCGCTGCCGCTGGCCATCGACTTCTCCTGGACCAAGGAGATCGAGGACCGGCTGCTCGCCCCCATCCCGGTCTCCCTGGTCGCGGTGGAGAAGGCGGTCTTCGGCGCGATGCGCGGTCTGATCGGCTCCCTGGTCATGATCCCGATCGGTCTGGCGCTGCTGGACGACGTCTCCTGGCCGCTGTCGAAGATGCCGGAGACGCTGGGCATCCTCAGCCTCGGCGGCCTGGTCGGCGGCGCCGTCGGCCTCACCCTGGGCACCCTGGCGCCCGCGCGCCACATCTCCATCGTCTTCGCCATGACGCTCACCCCGATCATGTTCACCGGGGCCACGCAGTTCCCGTGGCGGAGCCTGGACGGCGTCCGCTGGTTCCAGGTCCTGTGCACCTTCAACCCGCTGACCTACATCACCGAGGCCATGCGCGGGCTGCTGCTGACCCCCGGGCCCAAGACACCGGAGTCGATCCCGCTGTGGATCTGCTTCTCCGCCATCGCGGCCTCCATCCTGATCTACGGGTTCATCGGCATCCGCGGCTTCAACAAGCGGGCGCAGGACTGAGCGCCGACCGTACCGAGAACGAAGGCACGACAGCATGACGGCATCCGAGCAGACGAAGAAAGTCATCGTTTTCCCGGGCATGGGACCCTCCAGCTTCGCCGAGGTGGGCAGGTTCCTCACGCTCGACCCGTTCGCCCGGAAGCGGCTGGCCGAGGCCGACGAAGCCCTCGGCTACTCGGTCTTCGACCAGCTCCGCGACTCGGAGGACGACTACTCCGAGGCGACCCAGATCGCCTTCCTGGTCAACTCGATGGCGTCGGCGGACCGGGCCGAGCAGGAGCACGGGCTCGTCCCGGACCTGTGCGTCGGGCCCAGCTTCGGGCAGAAGGCGGCCGCGGCGTACGTCGGTTCGCTCCCCTTCCCCGAGGTGGTGCGGCTCACCGCGGAGCTGGCGCGCTGTGAGCGCGCGTACTTCACGGAGGAGTACCAGGACGCGGTGACCCACACCTTCGTGCGCACCCCGCAGGAGAAGCTGACCGGGATCCTCGACGAGCTGGGCGAGCGCGGCGAGTGGTACGACTACTCCGGCTATCTCGACGACGGCTTCTTCATGGTGTCGCTGCGCGAGAAGGAGCTGGACGGCTTCAAGCAGAGCATCAGCCGGGCAGGCGGGTACTCCATGTACACCATGGTCCCGGCCGTGCACGCGCCCGCCTTCGCCGAGCTGCGGCGCCGGGCCGCGGAGGAGATCCTGCCGCGGTACGAGATCCACGACCCGAAGCTGCCCGTGGTCACCGACCAGGACGGCTCCCTGGTGACGACGGCCGATGAGCTGCGCACGATGCTGCTGGACACGTTCGACCTGCCGATCCACTGGCCCAAGGTCGTGGACGCGCTGAAGGGGGCCGGGGTGTCCACGATGTACATCACCGGCCCCGACAACCTCTTCCACCGGCTGGACCGCACCAAGTCCAACTTCGAGGTGGTGACGGTGGGCCCGGGCAAGCGGCAGCGCCCGCCGCGCAAGCGCTGACCACTCTGTACTGAGAAAGGGGCCGGGCCCCGCACCCCCTCCAGGGTGCGGGGCCCGGCCCCTTTGCGTACGCGCCCGTCAGCCGGACAGCCAGTCCCGGACGGCCCGCGCCGTCGTACCGGCGTGCTCCTCCATCATCGTGAAGTGGTTGCCCGGCACGTCGATCGCGGTGTGCGGCAGCTCCCAGTACGACCGCCAGTCGCCGTCGCGGGACCAGTCGAAGAGCCGTTCCCCGGCCCGGACCAGCAGCGTCGGCGTCTTGACCTCGGTGGGCCGCCACTCGCCGAACAGCCGGAAGTACGCGCCCATGGCCAGCAGCCGGGTGTCGTCCACCGGCACATGGCTCGCGCTCCGCTCGTCCACCCCGGCGCTCAGCCCCGGCTGGAGGCCCACGGCCGCGTCCCGGTCGTGCGAGTAGATGTCCAGCAGGACGACCGCCTCCGGGAACACCCCGGTGGACTCCAGCCGCGTGGCCACCTCGTGCGCCAGCACACCGCCCGAGGAGTGCCCCAGCAGCACGAACGGCGCCCCGTCGGTCTGCCGCAGCACCGCCTCGGCCTGCGCCTCGATCACCGCCTCCGGGTTCGCCGGAAGCCGCTCCCCGGCGACGAAACCGGGGTTGCCCAGCGCCCAGACGTCCTGCTCGCCGCGGAATCCGGCGGCGAACCGGGCGTACTGGTGCGGGCCGCCGATCGACAGGATCGAGGAGAAGCACACCACGGCGGGCCGCGTCTCACCGCGCGACAGCCGCACCAGCGCGGGCGCCTTGCGCAGCTCCGCGGCGCTGCCGAACGAGGGCCGGAACCGGGAGACGTCCATCAGCAGCCGCGTGAACTCCTCCTGCCGGCCCAGCTGTCCGGCCTCCCGCATCATCGCGCCGAACACGTCCGACGGCTCCGCGACCGACGCGTCGTCGTGCGGTGTGCTCGTACCGCCTTCGGCGGCCACCTCGGGCGCCAGGGCCTCCAGCAGCTGCCGGGCCACCTGCGCGGGCGTCGGGTGGTCGAAGAGCAGTGTCGGGGGCAGCCGCAGCCCGCTGGCGGCGTTGATCCGGTTGCGCAGTTCGACCGCGGTGAGCGAGTCGAAGCCCAGCTCCAGGAAGCCGCGGGTGGCGCCCACGGCGTCCGCGTCCGCGAAGCCGAGGACGGCGGCGGCCTGCGTACGGACCACCTCCAGCAGGACGTTCTCCCGCTCCGCCGCGCCCAGCCCGGCCAGCCGCCGCGCCAGCGACGGGCCACCGGCGTCGGCCGGTGCGCCGGAGGCGGTACGCCGCCGGGCCGGGGTGCGGACCAAGCCGCGGAACACGGCGGGCAGCGCCCCCTCGGCGGCCTGCTCCCGCAGCGGCGCGGTGTCCAGGTGGAGCGGTACGAGCACCGCCTCACCGCCGACCGCGCACGCCGCGTCGAACAGCTCCAGGCCGTCCCGCGAGGACAGCGGCGCCATCCCGGAGCGGGCCATGCGCCGCACATCCGCGTCCGCCATGTCGCCGGTCATCGCGCTGCGCTGCTCCCACAGGCCCCAGGCCAGCGAGAGCGCGGGCAGCCCGGCGGCGCGGCGGTGCGCGGCGAGGGCGTCCAGGAAGACGTTGGCGGCCGCGTAGTTGGCCTGCCCCGGCGCGCCGAAGGTGCCGGCGGCGGAGGAGAACAGCACGAACGCCGTGAGGTCGAGATCGCTCGTCAGCTCGTGCAGATGGTGCGCCGCGTCCAACTTCGGCCGGAGGACCGTGTCGATCCGGTCCGGGGTGAGCGCGGACATCAGCCCGTCGTCCAGCACACCGGCGGTGTGCACGACGGCGGTCAGCGGATGTGCCGGGTCCACCTCGGCCAGCACCCGCGCCAGCGCCTCACGGTCGGCCACGTCGCACGCCGCGACGCTCACCGTGGCTCCCTGCCCGGTGAGTTCGGCGGCCAGCTCCGGCATGCCCTCGGCCCGCTGTCCGCGGCGGCTGGCCAGCAGCAGATGCCGTACGCCGCGCTCGGCCACCAGATGGCGGGCGAGCTGCCCGCCGAGGACACCGGTGGCGCCGGTGATGAGGACCGTGCCGTCCGGGTCGAATTCCGGCAGCGTCTCCTCGGGCTTCGGATCGGTGGCGACCCTGGCCAGGCGGGGGGCGTGGAGGGCGCCCTCGCGGACGGCGAGCTGCGGCTCACCGCTCGCGACGGCCGCCACGAGCGCGTCGGCCGAGGTCTCGTCGTGGTCCAGGTCGAGCAGCAGGAACCGGTCCGGGTTCTCGGTCTGGGCGGTGCGGATCAGACCCCATACGGGCGCGTGCACCAGGCCGAACACCTCGGCGTCCGGGGACGTGGCGACCGCCCTCCGGGTGACGAACGCCAGCCGCACCCCGGCGAAGACCTCCTCCGCGAGCCACGCCTGCGCGCTCTCCAGCGCCGCGTGCGCGGCCAGCCGAGCGCCCTCCGCCAGATGGGCGCCACCGCTCCCGGCGGGGCCGGTGAGCGGGAGAAGGACCACGTCAGGCCGGGGGCCGCCCCCGGCCACCACGGCCGCCAGCTCGGCCAGGTCGGGGAAGACGGCGCATTCGGCGCCGGTGGACTCAAGCGCGGTGACGAGCCCGAAGGCGTCCGTGCCGTTGCTCGCGGCCTGCTGGCCGACCACGGCCCAGCGGGTGGCCGCGGGGGCCGCCGAGGGCGTCGGCACCGGCGCCCACTCCAGCCGGAACAGCGAGTCGTGGTACGTCACCTGGGCCGCGCGCAGCTGCTCCGGCGCGACGCGCCGCAGCACCAGGGAGTCCACCGACGCGACCGCGCCGCCGTTCTCGTCCGCGACCGTCAGGGCCACCGCGTCCGGCCCGGCCGGTGCGATCCGTACGCGCAGCGCCGTGGCGCCCGCCGCGTGGAGGGTGACACCGCTCCAGGAGAACGGCAGGCGTACGCCCTCGGCCTCCGCGCCCAGGAAGTCGCCGAGCGCCACGCCGTGCAGCGCGGAGTCCAGCAGCGCCGGGTGGAGTCCGAACAGCGCCGCGTCGGTGTGCTGCTTCCCCGGCAGGCGGAGTTCGGCGAACACCTCCTCGCCGCGCCGCCAAGCGGCCGTCAGCCCCTGGAACGCCGGACCGTAGCCGAAGCCGCCCGCCGCGAACCGCTCGTACAGGTCGTCCACGTCGAGCGCGACCGCGTCGGCGGGCGGCCAGACGGACAGGCCCTCGGCGGGCTCACCCGGTGTTCCGGCCGCGAGCACACCGCTCGCGTTACGGCTCCAGGGCCGGCCGGAAGCGTCACCCCGGTCGGCGGCGTCGGCGGCGTCGGCGGCGGGCTCCGGGCGGGAGTACACCTCCAGCGTCCGGCGCCCCTCCGCGTCGGGGGCGCCGACGGTCAACCGCAGCTGGACCCCGCCACGCTCGGGCAGGATCAGCGGCGCCTCAAGGGTCAGCTCCTCCAGCACACCGCGGCCGACCTGGTCACCGGCCCGGATCGCCAGCTCCACGAAGGCCGTTCCCGGCAGCAGCACCGTGCCGGACACGGCGTGGTCGGCGAGCCAGGGGTGGGACTGCAGGGACAGCCGCCCGGTGAGCAGCAAGCCGTCGGAGTCCGGGAGTTCGACGGCCGCGCCGAGGAGGGGATGCCCGGCGGCGCCGAGCCCGGCGGAGGCGACGTCGCCCACCGAGAGCGGCACCTCGATCCAGTAGCGCTCGTGCTGGAAGGCGTACGTGGGCAGCTCGACGCGCTGCGCGCCGGTGCCGTCGTACACCGCCTCCCAGTCGACCTGGACGCCACGGGTCCATGCCTCGCCGAGGGACGTCCAGAAGCGGTCGAAGCCGCCCTCGTCACGGCGCAGCGAACCGATCGCGGCAGCCTGACGGCCCGCGTCCTCGGCCGTCTCCTGCACGCCCATCGCCAGCACGGGGTGGGCGCTGGACTCGATGAACGCGCCGAAGCCCTCGTCGAGGAGTCGGCGTACGGCGCTCTCCAGCTCGACGGTGCGACGGAGGTTGGTGAACCAGTACTCGGCGTCCAGCTCCGGACC